>JBMFHN010000067.1:0-12661 GCA_049976805.1 Occallatibacter sp.
CCTCGGCTGCCAGCCAGTCGGCCAGCAGCCACACCTGGCTGCGCAGCTGCCTGGCCAGACGGTCGTTCGGAAATAATTCCGGCAACTCGTCCCGAAAGACGCTGGCGCAGCTCGGCTCCAGAAAGATGAACGGAATGCCTTGTTCGATCTCCGGCGCCATCTGTTCGAGCACTGTCTCCAGATAGGCCCGCGCCGCCTTCAGCAGGCCGAAATCGTAAAGCGGCCGGCCGCAGCAGAGGTGCACACGGGGAATCTCCACGCGGAATCCCGCCGCGCGCAGCAGCGTCTCGGCCGCATCGAGCGTCTGCGGATGGTAGTAGTTGTTCCACGTATCCGGCCAGAGCAGAACCCGCCGGCCTTCTGCCGGCGCAACGGGCTTGGCTGTGCGTCCCTTCCGGTAGCTCTTCGCGGCCAGAAGGGGCAGTTGCCGCGCCGGAGCGATCCCGGCAATCCGCTTGACCAGCCAGCTCACTCCCGGAGCTGTCAGCGCGGCATTGACGAGCGACGGAGCGAGCGAGCCCCACCGCGCCATCCGGTCGGCGAATCCGAACAGGTAGTGGCGCAACGGGCGCAGCCTTCCCTTGAAACGCTGCGCCAGAAACTCCGCTTTGTAGGCGGCCATATCAACCTGTACCGGGCACTCGCTCTTGCAGGCCTTGCAGCTCAGGCACAACTCCAGCGCCTCGTAGACAGCGCGGCTCTGGAATCCCTCTTCGCGCAGTGCTCCGGCCATCATCTCCCAGAGCAGACGTGCCCGGCCGCGTGTCGAATGCTGTTCTTCGCCCGTCGCCCGGTAGCTCGGGCACATCACGCCGCCCTGCGTCTTGCGGCAGGCGCCGACGCCCACGCACCGCTCTGCCGCCCGCTCGAGCGATCCCTCGCTCGCGGCGAAAACAAAGTGCGTCTCCAGCGTTTTCTGCCGGGCGCCTTGGCCCGCGGCCGCAGGTCTGTGACGCAGGTTTTCCGTCGGCTCATAAACGCGCACGGCGTCGGACAGCTTGCCGGGATTCATCCGGTTCTGCGGATCCCAGAGTCCTTTGAACTCGCGAAATGCCCCGACCAGTTCAGGGCCGAACATCCTGGGCAGCAGCGCCGCACGCGCCTGCCCGTCCCCGTGCTCGCCGGAGAGCGACCCGCCGAGCGAGAGCACGATCTCCGCCGCGCGCTCGATAAACAAGCGGAATTTCCGCAATCCATCCTCGCTGCGGAAGTCAAAACTGATCCGGGTGTGCACGCACCCCTGCCCATAGTGGCCATAGAGCGGGCTGCTGTATCCGAACTCCGCCATCAGCCTGTTCATCGCGCGCAGATAGCGGCCGAGCTGTTCGGGCGGAACCGCCGCGTCCTCCCAACCCTCCAGACGGTCCGGCTCGCCCGGCACAAAAACCGTTGCGCCCAGTGCCGATTCGCGCACATGCCAGACCGAAACGGCTTCCTCCGGGGTGCAGATGTGCGCAACCGGCGGCGAGGGCCACAACCGGGAGGCCTGCACGAGCGCCTCGGCCCGGGCCCGCGCCTCTTCGCCGGTCCACGCGCCCATTTCCACCAGCAGGAATCCAACCCCCGCCGGCAGACGTTCGAGATCGCCGAGCGCCAGCCCCTTGCGCCGCATGAGATTCACCAGGATGGAATCGAATCCCTCAAGGCCGATCGGCTGGTGCTCGAGCACCAGCGGCACAACATCCGCCGGACCATAGGGATCGTCGAAGCCCAGCACCGTCAGCACGCGAAAGGGAGGACTCGACGCCAGGTTCAGCGTGGCCGCCACGATATTCACGCACGTCCCCTCGGAACCCACCAGAGCGCGCGCCACATGGAATCCATTCTCCGGCAGCAATTCGTCCAGGTTGTAGCCGGAAACGCGCCTCGGAATGCGCGGAAACTTCTCCCGCACCAGCGCCGCGTAGCGGTCACGGAGCCCCTTCAGTCCCGCATAGATCGCGCCCACGCGTCCGCCCGCGCGGATCAGTTCCTCCAGTTTTTCCTCCGGCGTCGCGCCTACGGTCATCCGCGTTCCGTCGTAGAGCATCACGTCGAGCGACTCCACGTTGTCCACGGCCTTGCCGCCCATCAGCCCATGCGCACCGCAGCTATTGTTGCCCAGAATGCCGCCGAGCGTGCAGCGCGAGTGCGTGGCCGGATCGGGCGCGTAGGTCAGATGGTAGGCCTCGGCGGCGTCGCGCAGCCTGTCCAGCACGATGCCCGGTTCGACACGCGCCAGACGGGCCGCGGGATCGATCGAGAGCAGCCCGTTCATGTGGCGGGAATAGTCGAAGACCACGGCCACATTCACACATTGACCCGCCAGGCTGGTTCCCGCCCCCCGCGGCAGCACGGCTGCTCCTGTCGAGCGGCAGGCAGCCAGCGCCGCCTCCACGTCAGCCGCGTCCCGGGGAAAGACCACTCCGATCGGCAACTGACGGTAGTTTGACGCGTCGGCGGCATAGAGCGCCCGCGATCCCATGTCGAAGCGCACTTCCCCGCTCAGCGTTTTCCTGAGCAGATTCTCCAGTTCGCGATGCGCGGAAAAGCTTTCATGATCGAGCGAACCCGAACGGGAAACGATGGAAAGCGAATCACTCATACTCCAACTCTGTCGATGTCCTAGACGCCGGCGCCGGAACGGCTCCGCGCGTCAGGTTCTCTCCCCGGCGTTCTGTCCCATCGCCACATCGCGCGCCTCCGGACCGAAGCCGAAAAGAAGGGCGATCACCACCGCCACGGTGCCGACCGTGCCGGCAAGCGCCCAATCGTAATTGTGTCCCATGGACGCGCCGATTCCTGCCTGGATCGTGGCATTGGCCGAGGCCAGCAGATTGCCAATCTGGTAGACCGTGCCCGGAAAGGTGGCGCGGACACTGGGCGGCGACAGTTCATTCAAGTGGGCGGGAATGACGCCCCAGGCCCCCTGTACGCAGACCTGCATGAAGAATGCGGCGATGCCCAGCGTCAGGGCCGAATTGCTGAAGGCCCAGAAGGGCAGAACCGGCAGGGAGAGCAGGGCCGCCAGCACGATTGCCGCGCGTCGGCCGATCCGCTGCGAGAGCGATCCGAAAAGCAGGCCGCCGATGATCGCTCCTGCGTTGTAGATCAGGGCGATGGTGGTGATGGTCGCATGATTGAAGCCGTGCTGGGCCCCGAGGAAAACATTCGGATAAAGATCCTGCGAGCCGTGGCTGAAGAAGTTAAACGCGGTCATGCCGAGAATGCCATAGATCGCCAGCCCGGCATGCTTGCGGAGCACAACGCGCATCGAGGGCCGTTCCTCCACTTGCCGCGCTGTCCAGTCCGGGCTTTCCGGAACATTTTTCCAGATGTAGAGCACCATCAGGCCGGGTAAAGCGCCGAACATGAACAAGCCGCGCCAGCCGACCAGCGGATAGATCAGGAAATAGACGAGGGTGGCGCAGAAATAGCCGGTCGGATAACCCGATTGCAGCAGGCCGGAAACCCATCCCCGCCACCTTGTCGGAATGGTTTCCATGGTCAGCGAACTGCCAATGCCCCACTCCCCTCCCATGGCGATGCCAAACAGCGCCCGGACCGCCAGGAAGGTCATCAGCGTTGGCGCAAGACCGGAAAGCAGCTCCAGTATCGAAAAGGACAGCACGCTCACCATCAGCATTGGCCGTCTTCCAAAACGGTCAGCCAGCCGGCCGAAAAGGTAGGCCCCCAGCGCGCGCATCGCCAGCGTCAGCGTGACCGCAATGGTGACCGTGGTGATGCTGACGCGGAATTCCCTGGCCACGTCGGTGAACACGAATACCATCAGAAAAAAATCGAAGGCGTCCAGCATCCAACAGAGAAAGCTGGCGATGACCACCTTGCGGGCACGAACGGCTTCGCTCATTCGCTCCTCCCCGGGCTCCCATGGTTGAAAAACAAACTCCGGGCCGCGGCCTCTCTCCCATTCAATCCCGATCTTCCTCGCGGTTTTCCGGATTTCGCAATTCTACTCGCCTGTACGGTTTTGACAAGGAGACGAAGAAAAAACAGAACTTGCCCTGCATTCCGCGGAGTGCGGAATGCAACTGCCGCGGGACAGGGGAAAGGTCCTGGCCGGGGACTGAAAGTGGCGCCATCCGCGGCAGAAGGGATTTTCAGCCAGAAAGATGCGCCTCGCGGCGCTGGTTCCACACTCAAGGAGGCCGGAGCCGTCATTCGGCGCGCACCAACCGGGCGCGTCGTGCAGGTGGACGTTCGCCAACAGCGGGAATGCCGGCGCCCCTTGCCCATTCCCTTCACGGGGAGGTGTCCGCTGCCCGTTCCCGATCACACCTGCTTTCCGCTGTTCCTGCCGCCGCGAGTCCGGACAGGAGACAGATTCTCCTTGCCGCGCTCTAGGCAATCATCGTGTACAGCTTGTAGGCGGTGGTGATCACGATGAGCACTCCGAACAACTGCTTCAGCCGCTTGCCCGGCACATAGAGACTCGTAATGCGCGCGCCGAGAAACGCGCCGATGGCACCGGCAATCAGAAGCGCGACTGCCATGTGAAGGTTGATCGTGGCTGTCGCCATGTGGGGAAGGAAGGCGGAAAAGGATGGCGGGGTCACGGCCAGGGCCGTGATTCCGGCAGCTTTCTTCGGCGGGAATTTGAGCAGCATCAGCGTCGGCATGAGCAGGAATCCCGGCCCGATCCCCAGCAGCCCCGCCAGGACGGAGATCGGGATGGCCAGCAGCAGGGCTCCCTTCAGGTTTCCGGAGCCGGAATCCTCATCCTGTACCGTGCTCCTGGTGTCTGGCATCAGCATCCGGATGGCGAGAAAAAGGACGGCGGCGAAGTAAACGATCCAGATGTAGAACTGCGGAACCACCTCGGCCAGCAGCGCTCCGCAGGGGGCCATGATCGTCGTCACGGTCGCCAGCAAGATTGCGTCTTTCCAGCGCACATGGCTGCTGCGAGCGAATCCGAAGGTCGCAAACAACGCCGTGATGCCATTCAGCAAAAGGGTCAGGGGTTGAACCTGATGGACGAGATCGGGAAGAAACAACCCCAGAAAAGGAACGGCGGCGAAGGCGACACCGAGTCCGAGCATGCCCGAGACGAGCGCGAGAACAAACAGGCCGACTGACAATCCTGCAAGAAACATCACTTCCTCCATGAAATCGCGCCGTCAAATCAGGCGGCCGCGATTGGTAGATTTCGTGCCAGCAACCTGCATCCGGTCCCCGGCAAAGGCCATCACGCAGCTTGATTGGAACCGGGCCGGCGCCGTGAACGGCTTCGGCGAGACTCCTCCCGGAGAGCGGAGGAACGAGTTTCTGCCGCGTTCCATCCACCCTCCGAAAGCCCTGCCCCATCCATCTTCGGATGGCTTTCCCTGACTTCTTCGTTCCACTTCCGAAAAGGGAGGTTACAAGGCCAACATGCGCTCAGCATCATCGGCGGAGTGGACAAGTTGCATCAGGCGTTCAACACCCACCGGCTCCGCCTCGAGCAGAGGAACGACGGCGTAGCGATTCGATTGCGAAGCGACCGCATCGATCTCGCGCAATTCGTTGGCGGCGCGCTGCCGCAGCAGCGGTGATTGCGGGTGAGCCGCGGCCAGGCTGTTGTTGACGATCCAGGCCCACGGTTCGATGCCGGCGCGCCGCAAATCGGCCTGCAGGTTGGCCGCTTCGAGCACGGGGGTGGTTTCCGCCAGGGAGACCAGCAGCACCTTGGTCTGCTTGGGGTCCTGCAACTGCATCATCGGGGTAACGGAGTACTGGCCCGCCTGTTCCGCGTGGCGCGTGACTTCCCGATGATAGGCTCCGGTGGCATCGAGCAGCAGCAGGCTGTGGCCGGTGGGAGCCGTATCCATCACCACAAATTTCTTTCCCGCCTCGCGAATGATGCGCGAAAAGGCCTGAAAGACCGCGATTTCTTCCGTGCAGGGCGAGCGCAGATCCTCTTCCAGCAGCGCCCGGCCTTCGGCGTCGAGTTCCGCCCCTTTGGTCTTCAGGATCTCCTGACGGTAGCGCTCCGTTTCGACGTGCGGATCGATGCGGCTCACGGTGAGATTGTCCACCGAGCCGTCCAGCGTGTCCGTGAGGTGAGCGGCCGGATCGGAGGTGCTCAGATGGACCGCCAGACCACGGTCGGCAAGTTCCACGGCGATGGCGGCGGCCAAGGTGGTTTTTCCCACTCCGCCCTTGCCCATCAGCATGACCAGGCCGTTCTGGTCCGCGGCGATCTCATCCACCATCTCGGACAGCCGGGGAAACTCCAGATCGGCCGGCAGTTCTTCCTTGCCGGATGCTGTCTCTACCGGTGCATCCTTCAGCAAATGACGCAGCGCCTCGATGCCGACCAGATTGAAAGACTTCAGGGCAAGCTGGTCGCAGGGAAGCGCGGTGAGCGTGCCGGGAATCGCCGACAAGGCAGCCTGTTCGCGCTCGCAGACCGCTGCTGCCAGCGGGTCTTTGGCGGCTTCGCCGCGCGGCAGAACGCCGTTGATGACGAGATACTGCTGCGAAAGCCCAATCGCCGCAAGTTCCTCATGGGTGCGCGCGACTTCGCGCAACGTCGCCTGCTGCGCGCGCGCCACCAGAACCAGCCGGGTACGCTGCGGATCGGCAAGTGCTTCCAGCGATGTCTTGTACTGAGCGTGCTGCTTTTCCAGCCCGGCCAACGGCCCCAGGCACGAGGCGTCGCCTTTGCCCAGATCCAGAAAACCGCTCCACGCGCCGGGCAACTGCAACAGCCGGATGGTGTGCCCGGTTGGAGCCGTATCAAAAATGATGTGATCGTAGCCGGCGGTCAGGGCCGAATCCGTGAGCAACCCGGTGAACTCGTCGAAGGCCGCGATCTCTGTCGTGCAGGCCCCCGAGAGCTGTTCCTCGATCCCGTTGACCACCGTATCCGGCAGCACGCCGCGCACCGGCCCCACAATGCGATCACGATAGGCCTGAGCCGCCGCCTGCGGGTCGATTTCCAGCGCGGACAATCCCGGTACGTCGGGAATGGCGGTGATCTGATTGCCGATGCTGACGCCGAAGACCTGGCCCACGTTCGAAGCCGGGTCGGTGCTCACCAGCAGAACCCGTTTTCCGGCTTCCGCCAGTTGAATGGCCGTGGCGCATGAAATCGAGGTCTTGCCCACGCCGCCCTTGCCGGTGAAGAAGAAGTAACGGGGAGGTTGATTGAGAAACTTCATGAGGGGAATCTCCTTTGTTGAAATGTTCAGCAGCGGCCGCCGCCCGAGCAGCACGAGCGGATGGTTCTGAAGGATTTAAAGCTGGCCATTCCCGCCCAGCGCGCCAGTTCACTGCGATCTGGATAGCGGCCGGCCAATGCCACCTGGCCGTCCACCAGAACCAGCGGCAGAGCATCAACGCCCGAGCGCTCCAGAAACGCCTTGACAGCTGGGTTATTTGCAAACTCCATGGGCTGCTGTGCCAGGCTGAAGCGTTCAATCTGCACGTCGTTCTGCTTGGCCCACTCCATGTCGGCCGCGAAGCTGACCAGGCCCTGATCGACATCGACTCCACACACGCCGGTACTGCAGCAGAGCGGCGGATCAAATACTTGAATGTGACTCATTTTCTCTTCTCCTTTGAACGTCATGATTGTGATTACGAACCAACTTCGCCGATTTGATTCAGCGCTTGTGCAAAGCGCGCCGGATCAAACTTCAATTCATCGAGCGGCAGCGCCAGAAAAGCCTCGATCCGGGCGCGCAGAATGGAATAGGCCTGGACAAAGGCCGCTTCGATTTCTTCGTCGCTGCCGGTTGCATGCGCGGGATCCTCGACGCCCCAATGGGCGCGCAGAACCTTTCCGAGATAGGCAGGACAGGTTTCGCCCGCGGCCTTGGAGCAGACGGTGATGACCACGTCGGGAGTCAGGGGAAGGTGGTCCCAGGACTTGCTGCGCAAACCCTCCGTTGCAATTCCCTCGCGCGCCAGCAGCGCGAGCGAGCGGGGATGAACGTACCCGGCAGGATGGCTGCCTGCGCTCATCGCCCTCCACCCCGAAGGAGCCAGGTGGTTGAAAACAGCCTCCGCCAGAATCGAGCGGCACGAGTTTCCGGTGCAGAGAAAAAGAAGATTCATCTTGCTGTCTCCATTCGCGCCTTGAAAAGCCGGGGGCGCGCTTCCGCGCGACATTTCGATGTGGCAGGAGAATTGACGCATTTCTCCGAACTGCCAGAACAGCACTCTTCCGTCAGGTAAGCGATCAAATCCAGCATCAGCGGAATGTTGGCGCGGTAACGTTGATAGCGCCCCTCCTGCTCGACCGTCAGCAGATGGGCCTGCGTCAGGTCTTTCAGGTGAAACGAAAGATTTGCCGGCGGCAGGTCCAGCGCCGCCGCAATCTCGCCGGCCACCATGCCTTCCGGCCCTTTTTTGACGAGCAGGCGGTAGACATCCAGCCGCACGCCTGACGAGAGGGACTCAAATGCGAGAAGTGCGCTGCCCTTTTCCATAGTTTGACTCTACAACAACTATTGAAATGATGCAATGGCTTTTCCCGCGTGCCTGCGAAAAATTATTCTTGGCGGTTCTGGCGCCGGCTATCTCCGCTCCCGGATGAGATGATCGGCTGCTTCGAAGACATCGGAGCGGAGCGCGGCATGAGCCGGCAACGGAAGGATCCGCTTCTCTCCCGATGCCGCAGAGGAGGACGATTCCGGCCGCTGAAGAGGATGTTTTTCCTGCAGGGAAAACCGCGCTCTCGAACGATCCGGCCTTTGCCAGCGCGGGAAATGCGCACCTGCGCCGCAAGGATGTCAGCCTTGCGGTCCCGGCAGGCGGCTGTCCGGACGGACGGCCGCCGAGGCGAGCAGAAACCGCATCACCGTCGCCTCCGCCCAGTGAATCCGGCGTCCGCCGTCGCGGGCGAGAAAGGCACAGTGGCCGCCGTGCGGGGTTTCGACGAAACTCACCCAGGGGTTGGCCAGCAGTCTGGCGCGAGTCTCGGCACGGAGGCGAATGAAGGGATCGTCGGCGGCGAGCAGCGTCAGGGTGGGAACCGCAATCCGGTCCACGACACGCGCCGCGGCGGCGCGGTCATAATAGTCGTCGGCATCGCGGAAGCCCCAGTAGCGCGCAACAATCTTGTCATCGAACTGACGGATGGAACGTACCGCACCGAAGGTCCGCAGGGGCGCGTACACACCGGGAAACAGCGCCGCCTTGCGGGAATAGCGCCGCAGAAGACCGCGCAGGAAGTGGCCTTCGTAAAGGCGGTTGGCCGCCTCGTGCAGGGCATCAGCGCCGGGAGCCAGATCAATCGCCGGACAGACCGCGGCCACGGCACAAAGCGGCGGCCGGCTGCCCCACTCTCCAGCCAGCTTCAGCACCAGATTGCCGCCCATCGAGTACCCCACCAGCGCCACGCGCCGCAACCCGTGGCGAGCGGCGAAGTGACGCACGACGGCGCCCACATCGCCTGATAGTCCGGAGTGATAGAGTGTCGGCGTCAGCGCCTCCGTCCCGCCGCAGTTGCGCATGTTCATGCGGATGACGTTGCAGCCGGCATCCCAGGCGCGGGCTGCCAGACCCCGGATGTAGCGGGAATTCGACGAGCCTTCGAGTCCATGCACCAGCAGCACGGTCAACCGCTCTGGCAGATCCGGATGGCTCGCTCCGGCCTTCGGCTGCCAATGACAATGGCAGAGCACGCGACTGCCATCGGAGGAATCCACCTCGACCACCTCGGCGTCCGCCGCCAGGCGGAAAGCCGGACGGGGAAGAAAATTTCCGGCGATCGTTTGCAGGTGAGCGTTGGCGAGACCGCGGAAGGGCTTGAAGGGGACAAACCACTCAGAAAACGATGGCACTGGAAATCCGCCGCCGTCCGGAGGGCGGAAACGAGCCGCCGCGCTCTCCGCGCCTTGCCAGGTTCCATCCGGGCCGGACGCTTCTGCGGCTGCCGGGCCGACCTGATCCGCATTTTCTCTGGTTTTCGCGATCACGGAATCTCGATCATTGCCGCTAGCCGGATAAACCCCGGACGGCCTGTGGATGATTGGGGCGGCGGGTGAGGATCGAAGATCAGGACACCCTCTGCCATCCGTAATTCACACCGGGTAGATTATCACGGAGTCCGGAAATGCCCCCGATTGCCGCCGGCCCTGGCGCGCTTTTGCACATTGGGAATCAGCCGGACCAGAGGAACCTTCCGGCAAGAACCCCATCCTTCTGCCCAAGGGGCTGATATGCGCTGTGGCATGGCTCAGTTGCATGCGTTTCCTCGCCGCTGCTCGCACAACTCGTGGAAATTGAATCCTGAGCCGGCTGTCGGAGTCGTGATCAGGCCCCGGGGTTCTGAATTTTCATTGCCCCGGAATCACCGCCGCATCCGCGGATTAATCCACTGATAGACCAGATCGGTCAAAAAGTTCACCAGCACATAGGTCAAACCGATGGAGAGCAGGCAGCCCTGCACGAGTGCATAGTCGCGGTTGGAGATGGCGCTGACGGTCAACCGCCCCAGGCCGGGCCAGCTGAAGATGGTTTCGGTCACGATGGCGCCGGCCAGCAGCGCGCCGAACTGCAGGCCGACCACGGTGACGATGGGAACCAGCGCGTTCGGCAGGGCGTGGCGGCAGACGACAGCCGTCTCGCTGAGTCCCTTGGCGCGGGCCGTGCGGATATAGTCCTGGCCCAGCTCCTCGAGCATCGCGGTGCGCACCATGCGGGTGAGGATGGCAGCCAGCGAGGCGCCCATGGCGATGGAGGGCAGCACCAGATAGCGCCAGCCGATGCCGCCATTCCCGGTGGCGCTGGCTCCAGATACAGGCAGCCAGCCGAGCAGGATGGAAAAGACCAGGATCAGGACCGGGGCAAGCACCAGCCCGGGCACGGAAAGGCCAAAGAGACTCACCACCGAAATCGACTGGTCTACCCAGCGGCCGCGCCGGACAGCGGCCAGGATGCCGGCCGGAAGCGCCAGCGCCAGCCCGAAACAGAGCGCGGCGAGTGTCAGTGCCAGCGTGTACGGGTAGCGGGCTGCAATCAGATCGGCAACAGAATCGTGCAGACGGATGGAGTCTCCCAGGTTGCCATGCAATACGCCATCCCAGTAATGCAGATATTGTGTCCGAAGCGGACGATCGAGTCCATACTGGTGGCGCAGTGTGGCGATGTCGGCCGGCGTGGCTCCTTCGCCCAGCATCTGCTGAACAGGGTCGCCGGGAACCAGATGAATCAGCAGAAAGACCAGTGAAACCACCAGCCAGACGACCGGCAGCGTGAGCGCGAGACGGGTGAGGATCTGCTTCATGGCCTGGATTCAACGATAAACCAGGGACGTTCACGGCTGGGATAAGGTTGAAGCCTGGCCCGCCTTTCATCTGCCGCTCTGGCCGGGCGGGGATGCGTCTTCGACCGGTTCAACGCGGATCCTGGCGATGCGGCGGGCGTCCATCTCGGCCACGGTGAGGCGGCGGCCCTCGTAGACGATGCTCTCGCCGGGCCGCGGAATGTGGCCGAGACGCATGAGCAGGAAGCCGGCCAGGGTCTCCACGCCGCCGTCGCGGGGAAGATTCCATTGCATCTGGGTTTCCAGGTCGCGCAGGTTCACGCCGCCGTCCATCACCAGCGCGCCCGTGGCCGTGGTCAGCACAGGCAGGGCGGGCGAGTCGAACTCATCGTCCAGTTCGCCGATCAACTGCTCGATGGCATCTTCGGCGGTGACCAGGCCAACGGTCGAGCCGTACTCATCAACCACAATGGCAAGCTGGCGGTGGCGCTGCTGAAAGTCGCGAATCAGGTCGAGCACGGTCTTGGTCTCGGGCACCACGAGCACATCACGCATGACCTGAAAGAGCCGAAGCTCGATCAAGGGAGGGCTGGACCGGTGGGACGAGGATTCCGCACAACCTGCCGCGGCGGCAGAAGCATCCGGAGCGGGAGCCTGGCCGCGGTATTGGCCCGGTTCTGGCCCCTTCAAAACCGCATCCATGGATCGCGGGTTCTCCCACTTCGACGGCTCCGCGGCAGGAAACGTCCCGGCCGGAGAGAAACCGGAGGCGGAATTCCTTTCTTCTGAGAAACGGCGCACGGGCGGTGTGAAAGGCCAAAGGAACAGGAGGCGGGCAAGATCCTTCGCGTAAACGACGCCAATGATATGTTCAGGGCCGCGCATCTCGTCGTAGACCGGAATCCGGGAGCGCATGCGCTCGATGACCTGAAGGCCTGCCGCTCCGACCGGCAGGTTCGAGGGCAGGGAAAAAATCTTCTGCCGCGGGGTCATGATCTCGCGCACCGGCACATCGTTCAGTTCGAGGGCACGGTGAACGACCGTCTCCTGAAAGCGGGGCAGAACGCCCAGACGGCGCGCGGCCGATGCGATCAGCTTCAGTTCTTCGGCAGAGTGGACTTGTGCGTGTTCGGTGATGGGGACGTCAAAACCATGCAAAACCGCGGCGGCTGAGGAGCGGAGCAGTCGCACGGCCGGCCGCGCCAGCGCCATGAAAAGCAACATGGGCGGAGCCACGGCGACGGCCAGAGCTTCGGCGCGGCGCAGGGCAAGCGATTTTGGCACCAGCTCGCCCACCACCACCTCCATGTAGGTAATGAAGGCGAAACCCACCGTAATCGCGACCGCATGGGCGTAGAGCGGGGCATGGGCAGCGGTGAGCGGCAGTGCGCTGAACCAGCCCATCAGAACGGAAGCAGCCAACGGTTCGCCGATCCATCCCAGGGCCAGCGAGCAAAGGGTGACGCC
>JBMFHN010000068.1:0-12565 GCA_049976805.1 Occallatibacter sp.
GGCGCTGCGCCACCTTCAGATTCAGTTTGGGTTGCAAAAGCGCCATAAGAAGAACTCGATTCCGTTCGGACTCACCGTCAGTGTACTGAAGTGAGAAAAAGGTTGCAGGGCAAAATCTCCCGTAGCGATCAATCTGTCCCGGATCGGGCAATGCTCAATTCGGGAATCTCTCTCTGAAATTGTTGCTGACTGTCCGATCCGTCAGGGATTGACGGCAGCCAACCTGCCTTGCCGCCGGCACCGTCCGCCCCGATCAACCCAGCGAAAATCCCTCGCCCAGGTAGACCCGCCTCACCTCCACGTCGTTGCCCAGTTCGTGCGGCGTGCCGGAGCGGAAAATCTTTCCTTCGGCGATGATATAGGCTCGGTCCGTTACACTCAACGTCTCGCGCACATTATGGTCCGTGATCAGGACTCCGATTCCGCCCGCTTTGAGATCATAGATAATTTTCTGCAGCTCCAGCACGGCGATCGGGTCGATGCCGCTGAATGGCTCATCCAGCAGAATGAAATTGGGATGAATGCACAAGGCGCGCGCGATCTCCACCCTCCGGCGCTCGCCGCCCGACAGCGCGTAACCCCGCGTCGAGCGGATATGTCCGAGGTTGAGCTGGTGAATCAGCCTTTCGGTCCGGGTGCGCCGCTCCCGCCAGCCCAGTGGCTGCGCCTCCAGCACCGCCCGGATGTTCTCCTCGACCGTCAGTTTGCGAAAGACCGAAGGCTCCTGGGGCAGATAGCTGATGCCGAAGTTGCGCGCGCGCAGGTACATCGGAAGGCTGGTGATCTCCGTCCGGTCCACCATCACGCGCCCGTTGTCTGGCGCCACCAGGCCCACAATCATGTAAAAACAGGTGGTCTTGCCGGCTCCGTTCGGTCCCAGCAACCCGACAACCTCGCCGCGGGAAATGCTCAGATCCACACTGCGAACCACCTGTCGGCCCTTGTAGCTCTTGCCGATTTCTTCGGCGATCAACGTCTCCATCGAGCCCGCCTCGGCCGTCCTCTCCATCCTGCCTATGCTCTTCTCCAGGGGAATTCTCCTCATCGCCGCTCAGGTTGAGAGGCCGCCCGGCGGACTCTGCCATCTGCGCCGGCGGATTTCACAGGCCACCGGCGGCAAAATCCGGTTTTGCAACGGCACGGACTCAGCGGTTCCGTACGCTTCCTGACCCCGAGGAAACCCATTCCTTCGTCTGGTCTTCCCAGCCCGCGGCCTTTCCCGTGGCCGGTCAGGGAAACCGAGAACCCGCTCGCGGCGCCGTGGTTTCGGTTCTGGTCTTTCCGCTGCCGCCTTCGACTCTGACGCTATCATCGCGGCCATCGAAAATCAAAGTCTGCCCGGTGATGCTTCCCCGCTGGGGATCGGTCATCCGCGGTGGTACGGCCGCGGTACCCGTCAGAATGTACTCTCCGGTGGAGCTTGTATAGACCAGTTGCTCGCCAGTGCCGCGCCGCCCTTCGCTTGTCAGCGTGACGTGCCCGCGCGCCGTCAGACGTTCCACCTGGCCCTGCCAGTCCCGATGGCCACCCGCCACGATCGGCGGCCTGAGCACCACGTCCACTTCATCGGAGGCCGAAGCCGCTTCCTCGGTCTCGGCCACCACAGCCGGCAGAACACCGGCACGCATCAGCGCCGTGCGGGCCGCATCGGAATACGTCAGATCGCCGGCGCGCACCCGGATCACCGCGGGCCGGGCGGGAACCGCCGCTTCCCTGCCCCCGCTGCCGCCCGTCGCCCGGCCTTTCTCCGGGGCGGCATCGCTGACCAGCACCAATTGCACGGGTTCGCTGGCGTTACGGCTCCGGGCCATCAGCGTCTGGCTCTGCCGGTTGACGATGATGACCGGAGCAGCCACGGAGTTGCCCTGCTGCCAGAGCCGCGCCCGGCCGCGGAAGGTGATCTCGTCGTTCGCCTGGTTCAGTTCGGCCTCGACGGCAACGGCATGCGCCGGACCCTGCGCACCGGGCAGCACTTCCTGCCGGGCAGCAACGGTCCCGGCTCCGTTTCCAATCCAGCTTGCCTTCACGTCTCCGCGTGCAAAAGCTTCGCCGGAGCTGCGGGAAACATCGATTCGGTCGGCCGTAAGCTGCATAGCGCCATTCTCGATGCGGGGGCTGCCCATCAGGTGCAGCCACTGACCCGAGCCCGCATAATCAGCGCGGCTGGCCCTTGCCATGAGCGTCGCCGGAGCGGGCGCGCCGGGGCGGGCCGCGGGCGTTTCGGTCAGGACCACATGCCCTTCGACCGTGGCCGATTCGATCTGTGTCTCGCCGTTCACCGCGCTCCCCGCGCCCGGGGCCGCCAGATGCGCCTGCAGCCGATCGCCGCAAGTGCTCTCGCGCGCCCCTGTCGCGGCCGTTTCCTCGATCGTTGCCTTTCCTGCGCCAAACACCCGGACAAGCGCCAGGCCGGGCGTCCCCGCATTCCGGTTCTCGACCGTTCCGGTGGCCACGGGGGCAAACACACCCGTCAGGGTCTCGGCCGAAAGCCGCGACCAGGCGACTGTTCGCTGGCCGCTCCGGCTCTCGCTGGTCACCGTCACACCGCCTGTTCCCCGTACGTCGGCGGGCTCGGCCCGCCCGCGGCCGACGGTGTGGAAATCCACATCGGCGACTGGCGAGCGCCAGCGGCGAATCAGTTGCTGCGGCAGTCCGGTTCCCTTGCCTTCGCTCTCGCTCTCGAATGCCACGCCGCGCTCCAGGCGTACGTTCCGCAGCTCTCCCTGCGCCGAAAATGCCAAATACGCCTCGGGCGCCGTTCCGTGCAACTGGCTGCTGCGGCCGCCGGCCTCGCTCGTTGAATCGATCCCGACCCCGCCTTCCATGTGGCCGTCGCGGGGCTGGCTGTTGCCATTGAATTCGAGTTCCCCGGCCGCTGCCCGCAGCCTGCCGCCCGTTGCATTCCGCATCGTGAATCCATTGGAAGCATCCAGCCGCGCCGCCGATCCATCCTCGCGGAAAAGAATCTCCGCCTCGCCCGCGGTGGCTTCTCCGGCAGAGAAGTCGGCCGTTGCCTCGCTCAGGCGGAGAACCCGGCTATCGCGTTCGAAATCTGCGTGCTGGGCATGAATTCGGACCGTTCCGCCGCCGTGGTGCACCGTCAGTTTCACGGCCCGGTCCAGCACCAGAATGCCGCGTTGCGAGTCATACGCCGCTCCCGTCGAGCTGCCGGTCCCCTGCGCCATCGAAAACTCCACCGGCTGGCTGCTCGTCGCCACCCCGCTGTTCTGGTTGAAGGTAAGTCCGCGGGTCTTTACATGAATCGCGCCGTCTGGGACTGTGCCGGCAGTCTGGCCGGCAGCCGGCGCAACTGTCTGCGGGGCACCGGGCCGCATCAGCCACAGCTCCACGGGACCGGCCGCCGTAGCCGTGCCTGCCGGCTGGTTGTACTCGAATTCGTTGCCCTCGATGCGGTCCACGCCCTTGCCGTCGGCGCCGTAAAGCTCGATCTGGACATCGTGCAGCAGAGCCATGCCCTGCCGCAACTCGACCACCCGCGAAGCGTGAATCTTGAACAGCGTGCGGCCCTCTCGCGTCTGCGTATAGGTGACCCCATTCGCCTGCTGCTCGATTTCCACTCCCAGGCGATCTGGCAAGTCGCGGCGATTGAATGGGTTCTCCCACTTGCCCACGGCCAGAAACAGAACGATCGCTGCCACCAGCAGAGCTCCCGCTCCCAGCACCAGCGCCCGCATGCGCTCAATCGTCAGCCGCACCTTCAGTTCGACCCTCCCAGCCGCGCCGCCAGCCGCTCAGCCAGGCTCTCTCCCAGTTCACTCCACAGCAGCCGCGCCGTCGCGCCCGACGCCCTCTCGATCTCGGTGGCCAGCCCCACCAGCTGGCGGACGTTTTCTTCCACATGCCGCGCACCCAGCGGGTCCAGCTCCATGCCTTCTTCGAGAAAGGGCGCATCCAAGCCGAAGTCCACGCGGATGTGTCCATCGGTCTCGTAGGTGCCTTCGTCAAACAGCGGTCCGAATCCGGTCACCCGCACCATCCGCATCTTCCGCGTCCAGCGCGGATCGAAGCCCGGTGCCGTCTCCATCTCCCACAGGCTCCAGCCAATCTGGAACTCATAGGCAAAATCGTCATGCAGCAATTCAAGCGCTTCGGCGACCGCCCGCGGCGGCTCCATGCCCAGCTCCAGCTGGCCAGCCTCGCCCATCTCGGCCCGCCGCCCGTATACCTGCTGAAAAACCGGGGGCTCGCTCCAGCTCACCGGCCACACCGTCGCCGCGTAAACGCGCGCCTCGCCGCCGTGCGCGGCAAAGGCCCCCAGCACCGCCGCCAGCTTGTCCGCCAGCACGGCCAGACGCAGATTCGGATACCAGAGACTCAGATAGAGCGTGTCGGCCATCTCTTCATTGTAGACGGATGGCTGAATCCGAAGATGCGGGAAAATCGTGACAGGGAAATGAATCGGGAGGGAAGAGGCATTGCGAACCCGGATCCCGGGCTGTGCCACGCCATACAAACGCGCCCGCTCTTCAGCGCGTCTCCGCGCCGCTTCCGGTGGCCACAATCTCGGAGAAATCGGCAATGCCCGAGAACTCCCGCAGCACATCGCGAATCAGCCCCAGATGCGCCCCGCGGATTTTCTCGTCCGGATCGAGCACCATCACCTTGTCGAAGAAGCCGTCCACGACAGGGCGCAGCGCAGCCGTCACTGCCAGCGCCTCGCCGTAGGCGTGCTGCTCCCGCAGCCGCGCAACCTGCGGCGCCAGCGTTGCGGTGGCCTCGGCAAGCTGCCGCGCCTCTGCCGCCAGCTTCACCCCCCCGGGCGAACCGACGGCAAACCCCTTCTCCTCTGCCTGCCGCAGAATATTCTTGATCCGCTTGAAGGCCGCCGACACGGCCAGGAAATCCTCCGAGCCGCGAGCGGCGGTCAATGCCTCGGCCCGCGCCATCGCGTCGCGCACGTCGTCGGATCCAGCTGCAAGAACCGCGTTCACCACGTCGTAGGCGAAACCGCGCACGTCGCGAAGCCAAAATTCGATGCGCTCGCGGAAAAAGTTCAGGAGCTTCGGGTCATAGCCTGAATTTTTTGCTGTGTCCGCAACCTCCGAGACCCAGCCAATCAGTTCTGTGGTGGTCACCGGCAGCCCGGATTCCGCCAGAATCTTCACGATGCCATTGGCGGCGCGACGAAGCGCATAGGGATCTTTCGATCCCGTCGGCTCCAGACCGATACTGAACATCGAACTGATCGTCTGCAGGCGATCTGCAATGCCCAGAATTTGCCCCTCGACTGTTGGAGGAATCGGATCATCGATTCCCGCCGGCGAGTACTGCCAATAGATTGCCTGCGCAACGGCTTCACCGAGTTCCTGCGCGCGCGCGTATAATCCGCCAATGATTCCCTGCAGTTCGGTGAACTCCTTCACCAGTTCTGTGCCCAGATCGGTTTTTGCCAGATGCGCGGCCTTCAGAAGAGCGGAAGAGTCGTGGCTGACGCCTCTCTTGCGCAGAAAGCCGGACAACTCTCCGGCAATGCGCGCATTGGCCTGGGTCTTGATCCAATAGTTTCCCAGCTCCTTATGGAACGTAATCCACCGCAGCGCATCTTCGCGCTCCGCCAGCGGCGTCTTCTGGTCCACCTCCCAGAAGAACCGCGCATCCTTGAACCGCGCCCGGAGCACGCGCTCGTTGCCATGGCGGATAATCGCCTCTCCCTCGGTGTCCACCGCCATGTTCAGCACAGCCAGAAAGTGGGGCGCGAGCATGCCCCCGGCGTCCTCCACCGCGAAGTACTTCTGATGGTCACGCATCACCGTCACCAGCACCTCTTCGGGCAGCGCCAGGTACTCGGGCTCGAAGTCGCCCAGAATCGCCGTGGGCCACTCGGTCAGGTGCACCACCGTCTCCAGCAGTTCCGCGTCCTCGCGCCAGCGCGCTCCGGCCACCGCGCGCACCGCCGTCTCCAGAGCCGCGCGGATCGACTGCCTGCGCTCGGCCACATCGGCCACAACAAAGGCTTTGCGCAGCGTTGCGGCGTAACTCGCCGCGCAGTCCATCACCACGGGCCCGTCGCCATGCAGGATGCGATGTCCGCGGCTCGTGCTGCCCGCCTCGATGCCGGCAATCTCCAGTGGCACGACCGTCTCATCGAGCAGCGCCACCACCCACCGCACCGGCCGCACGAAACGTTCCGGCTTGCCCGCGCGCCAGTACATGTTCTTGGCCCAGTAGAGAGAGAGAACCTCCTTCGGCAACTCCGCCGCGAAGATCTTCTGCGCAGAGCGGCCCGCCCGCTTCACCGTCGCCCCCACGTACTCGCCCCTGGCGCTGGTCACCTTTTCGAGATCCGCAACCGCCACGCCGGCCCTCTTCGCGAAGGCTTCGGCCGCCGGAGTCGGAACTCCGTCCCGGAAGGCGACCTTCCACGAGGGCCCGGTCAGCTTTTCCTCGGTGTCAGCCTGGTGTTCGAGCACGCCCTCGGCCACAACAGCCAGCCGGCGCGGCGTCGAGTACGTCTTCACCCTGGCTTCGGGAGCCAGAAGCCGCTCGCGCACCAGCAGTTCACTCACCCGGCGGCCCAGTTCGGCCTCCGCTCCGGCAATCATGCGGGCCGGAACCTCTTCCAGCCCAATCTCCAACAAAAAATCCGCCATGCTTCTTTCCAGTGAACCGTGTCCGTGATTCGTTGCCCGGCCTTGCTGACGACGCTTCCTCAGCCAGCTCAACCGGGGCGGCTAACTTGCCGACTGCTGCAAAACGTATGCCTTGGCTATGCCCACCGCCAGATTCCGGATCCTGCCGATCACGCCCACCCGCTCGGTGACGCTGATCGCCCCGCGCGCGTCCAGCAGATTGAACAGGTGCGAGCATTTCAGCGCCAGCTCATAGGTGGCAAGCAGCGGAAAGCGCCGCCGGGCCGCGGCGCCGGATTTTTCGTCGCTCATCAGCGCGTGGGCCTGCGCGATCAGCGCCTGCGCCTCGGCCTCGTAACTGTTGAAGTGCTCCCACAGGCGCGGCACGTCGGCCACCTCGAAGTTATACACCGAGAACTGCAATTCCTCGGCCAGCCGCACGTCGCCATAGGTCATTGCGGCGCCCGTATCCGGATCGCGCGCCCAGACAATATCGTAGATCGAATCCACGTCCTGCAGAAACGCCGCGATCCGTTCCATCCCATACGTCAGCTCAGCGCAGATCGGGTCCAGGTCGATGCCGCCGCACTGCTGAAAATAGGTAAACTGGGTAATCTCCAGCCCGTCCAGCATCACCTGCCAGCCCACGCCCCATGCGCCTCCGGCCGGCCACTCCCAGTTGTCTTCCTCGAACTTCAGGTCGTGCTGGCTGAGATCGATGCCCATTGCTTCGAGCGATTCCAGATACAGTTCCTGCACGTTCACCGGCGGCGGCTTCAGAATCAGCTGAAACTGAGTGTGCTTGAACAGCCGGTTGGGATTTTCGCCGTAGCGGCCGTCGGCCGGACGCCGCGACGGCTGCGCATAGCCCACC
The DNA here is from genome assembly GCA_049976805.1 of Occallatibacter sp. Taxonomy (GTDB): domain Bacteria; phylum Acidobacteriota; class Terriglobia; order Terriglobales; family Acidobacteriaceae; genus Telmatobacter. The sequence goes on from JBMFHN010000068.1 coordinate 7,465, forward strand.
TTGTAGGGCACAGGCCCCAGCACGCGCAAAAAGGTCTCCGGCGCCATCGTGCCCGCGCCCACTTCCACGTCGTAGGGCTGCTGCAGCACACAGCCGCGCTCTGCCCAGAAAGCCTGCAAGCGAAACAGCAGCTCCTGGAAGGTGAGCGGGACCGTCTTCGGTCGGGACAAAGCCTGGGATGAGGACACGGGCAACTCTCTCTTGAAAGGACTGGCTTGATTTTATGATTTTAGCAGCCTTTTTGCCGGCTCAGCCGCCCATCCGCTCGATTGCCCCGGCTGAGCACAGCTTGCGCTCCAGATGCCGTTCGAGCGCAGCGAGCGTGAAGCGGCGCAGATCCTGCCCGCGCCGGCGCGGCCACGGCTCGGCGGCAAAGGCCGCCACCGGCTCGCGCAACATGCGCCGCGCCAGCAGCCAGGAGTCGGCCGAGAGGGCGCTGGAGCCGTTGCCGTGGTGCGCCGCGCAGAACAGCCCGTCGCTGAGCGCGTTGAAACGGATCGCACCCGCCACCAGCGGCTCGCCGCACGCCGTGCAGCGGCTCAGCTCCGGCAGCAGCCCCAGCAGCCGCGTCATCCAAAGCTGAAAATAGGTCAGCGGCATCCAGGGCTGTTTCACCGTCGTCTGTTCCAGCACCGCTCCCAGCAGCCGGAAAACCATCTCCTGCGGCTCACGTTCCGGCAGCGCCTCGTCCAGCAACTCGGCGTAAAAGCTCAGCACCCCCAGCCGTTCCGGATCGACCGGCGCCGCCAAGGGCGAGCGGAGTATTTCCAGCTGGTCCAGCCGCACCAGCTCCTGCGCGGGACGTTCGGCAAACCAGGCGTCGGCCACCGTCATCGGCTCCAGCGCCCCGCCAAAACGCCTGCGGCTCCTGAGCGCCGACTTGGCCACTGCCCGCAGCCGGCCATAATCGCGTGTAAAAAGGCTCACGATGAGATCGGCCTCATGAACCGGCCACGAGCGTAACACCACGGCTTCGGAGCGGACCACAGCCATTACGCCTTCTATTTTCGCACTGCGCCTCAGGTCCGTCCGTGGCCGCAGGGAACGCCGAGAGTCCAAATGCCCGCCGCAACGGTCACTTCCAGCGGTCTCATTCCCGGCTGTCCCGGGCGCGGAAAAATTCCGGACGGAAGAGAAGCAATCAGCAAATTCTGGCGACGCGGGAGAGAAAAGACGGGCCAATCCCTGCAGCGCCGGATCGGTGGCCGACACGAACCTTCAGCAGGCCATCTGAATGGGCCTCTCTTGCCAGGAAATCCGACGCGTGATCCACCCGGCAAAAGATGACCCGCCTCAGCCGCCGCGCCGGAAAAAAGCGCGCAGAGACACAAACGCGCGCTCAGCGGCAGGCGGAACGCGCGTTTGGAAAATGATGCGTGAAAAAAGTTCAGGGGATCAGCGGCCGAAGTATTTTGCGTTTTTCTCGGCAAAGCTGGCCCACTTCTCCGGCAGGTCATCCTGGGCGAAGATAGCCGAAACCGGGCAGGCCGGCACGCAAGCGCCGCAGTCGATACACTCGACCGGATCAATAAACAACTGGTCGGCCTCAGCGTGGCCGGCTTCGTCTTTCTTGGGGTGGATGCAATCGACCGGACAGGCGTCCACGCAGGCGGTGTCCTTGGTGCCGATACAGGGTTCTGCAATTACGTATGCCATCTTCTGATCTCTCCAGGGAGAACTAAACCTTCGTCGCTGATAGTAGCACAGCCACCCACCGGCCCGCGTCCACCGCTGCGCCTGGGTTTTGCTCTGTGGGATATCCGCGGTTTCTTCCGCCCTTCCGCGCACCCGCGCCGCCTGGTGTTTTCCTAGCAGTGCCCATCGGCGCGCCGCGCCCGCCGCGCGGTAAACTCCTCGGGCGTCAGCAGAGGCGTAAGCTTTCGCCCGGCAAACATATCCGCGAACAGAGCCAGCAACTCGTCATGAATCAGCCCATTCGTGACCAGAACCTCCTGGCTGTCCAGGCGGAAAGGCTGGCCCGCAAAGCCGCTCAGGCGTCCGCCCGCCTCCTCAATCAACAGGAAGCCAGCCGCCGTGTCCCAGGGATTGAGATTGAACTCCCAGAACCCATCCAGCCGTCCGGCGGCCACATAGGCCAGATCGAGCGCGGACGAACCGGTTCGCCGCACCCCGTGCGAACGCAGATTCAACTCATGGTAGAAGTGGATATTCGGATTTTCGTGGCGCTTGCGGCTGGGAAAACCTGTGGCGATGAGCGACTCGGAGAGGTCCGGCGTGCGGGAAACCCGGATGGGACGGCCATTCAGCAGCGCCCCTCTTCCCTGCTCGGCAACAAACAGTTCATCCAGCATCGGATCGTAAAGAACCGCTGCCACCAGTCTTCCGTCTGCCTCCGGATCAAGCCCGGCCGGCCGCTCTTCGAGTCCCAGCGAGACGGCGAAGTGCGGAATGCCGTGAGTAAAATTGGTCGTCCCGTCCAGCGGGTCCACGTACCAGCGGAAGCCACTTTCCAGCCGCTCCCGCGTGCCCTCCTCGCCATAAATCCCGTGCTCTGGAAAGGCCGTCTCCAGGCGTTCGCGGATCAGTTTCTCCGCGGTCCGATCGGCCACCGTCACCAAGTCCACGTCGGCCTTGTACTCGGGCGCGACGCCGGCCACGAAAAACTCCCGCAACCGGGCTCCGGCTTCACGCGCTATCGCCGCAGCCTCGGGAACCCAGATCCACTCCGGAGCCGCCAGCCTGCCGCTCACGAAACGCCCCCGTCCGAGGCCAGGTCATTCACGTCCGCATTGCCCGGCTGTGCGCGGCGCAGACGCTGCCGGCCCACTTCCGTGATCGTGCTGATCTGCCGCTTGTAAATGAAAAGGTTGGGCTTGCCCTCGCGGGTCAGGCGCAGCATTCCGTCGTCGAAGTACTCGATCCAGCCGCGCACCGTTTCGCCGTCGCGCAACTTCACCTGGATGATCACCTGCCGGTCGCTGAGCGAGCGCAGATAGAGCGCCTCCTGGCCGGTCTCGCCCGGCGTAGAGCTTTTGAGACGTCGGCGTGCGGACAATGGGGATGTCATCCTTCATATTGTAGGTGCAAAAGGCTGACAAGGCGAGCCGTCACTCGTCGCCGCCCGGCGAACCGGCATAATAGCCCGAACGGTAATGGAGCCGGACTCCCTCGAAGCCGGCTGCCGGCAGGGTCACCTCGATGCGGTGAAAGGCTGTTCCGGGCTTTTCGAAATGGGGATAGTAGCCCAGCAGGTACTCGCTGCGCAGGCTGGCGGCCATCTGCCGGAAGGCCCGCTCCAAGGGATCCGGCTGGTCTGGAGCGGCCCGCCTGGCCGCGCCCGCGGCAAAGTAGAAACTCTCTCCGCCGGTCTGCTCGGCCAGACTGATGAGAGCATGCTCTCCGCCCAGATCACGCCCCGCGCTGGCCAGGATCGGCACGTCGATGATCGAGTCGATCGTGACGCCATTGAGCAATGCCTGCTCAAGAGCTTCGGCATAAGTGGCCCCCCCGGCCGTATCGTCGCCGTCCGAGATCAGCACCAGAACCCTGCGCCCCGCTCTGCCTCCCAGCTGCTTCGAGGCCGCGCAGATGGCGTCGTAAAGAGCCGTCGCCGATCCTCCGCGCAATCGGCTCAGGCCGTGATCGATCTGCCTCACCCGCCGGGTGAAGGGCGTCAACTCGCGCACCTGGCCGGCAAATTCGAGTACGCTCATCTGATCCTGCTCGCGCAGCAGGATACGGGCAAACTCCCGGGCTGCGCGGGCCTCGGCTGCCATATCCTTGCGCACGCTGCCACTGGTGTCGATGGCCAGCGTCAGTCGCAGCGGCGTCTCCGGTTCCCTCTCGAAGACTGCGATCCTCTGTGGACGGCCGTCCTCGGACAGCGTGAAATCCTTCCCCGTCAAACCGCCCACGGCGTCTCCGTTGCGCCCCGTCACGCTGACAAAAACATTGACCAGCTTCACGTCCATGCGCAACGCCGTCGGCTGTGCGGCCAGCACAGGAGACGCCAGCGCCAGCAGCATCCGGCAGCACATCCGGCGCAGGCCCGGCGCCATGGGAAACCCGCCTTGACTACACACGGCGGAAGGCCTCCGCGGCACAAAGCCTTCTTTTCCGCCCTTCGAAGACGAGCATCGGCACGCACATGGCTCTCAAAGAATACAAGGAATTACGCCTGGCGATTGGACGCGGCCAACGGCAAAGGGTGGCGGCCGGAGCCGGTCAGCTGAATTTACAGTGTGTTTTCGGCAAGCCTGCGTAGTTGAGGAAAGCGGTCTATTTCTTTGCGGCTTTGCCGCGACGACGAGCGGGTAAGAACATTTTGTTGACGCGGTCGATCGAGAAGGCCCGCGGGTCGAAGTTATAGCCGAGCCAGTCTCTCAGTTCCTGGTGCTGTTTGTGTTTGGGGTCAGCGAAGGCGTCAACGAGATCGTAAAATCCTGGGATGCCGCCACAGTCTTCCGGCGGACACGCGAGTTGACCATCCGTGCATATCGGATAGTTCGCCTTCGGATCAACTGGAAGCTGTTTCTCCAGAACGATTGCGTGCTCCCAGCTATCGCCGAGGTCATAGGTATAGATAAGCTTGGGGCCAGGCTTCCGAAGTACTTCGGAAATACGCACTGTGCGCTCGTTTTCGACCGGATCCATTCCCATGCTCCGGTATTCCGGGTCTGGCGTGAGTTTTCGGCAGGCCTGCGTGACGTAGCAGAGCCGGGTTGGTAGTGTCGTAGGAGAAGCCCGGCAAGGGCGAGGAGAGCCGACATGACCAAGGGCGCGGAGGCAGAGATTCCTGCCGGGTTGCGGCGTGTTCATCGGAAGCTGGAGCGATGGCGGAGTAGACGGCAGGGGCGATCGCCGCTGCCGGAGGCGCTGTGGAGAGCGGCGGCCGAGGCGGCGCGGGAGCACGGAGTATTTCGCACCGGGCAGGTTTTGCATCTGGAGTACGGGAAGCTGAAGCGGGTGATGAACGCCACGCGGGGCAAGGCTTGTTCGCCGACCCGATTTGTTGAACTTGCGCCTTTGGCTGCCTTGGGCGGAGATGAGTGCGTTATTGAGCTGGAAGGCACACGGGGCAAGCTACGCCTTCGGCTGCGGGGCAGCGCGGCTGGCTCACTGGCCGGACTGAGCCGCGCGT
>JBMFHN010000069.1:0-310 GCA_049976805.1 Occallatibacter sp.
GGCCGGTCATGGCGTCGGCAACGAAGAGAATCTCGCTGGGATTGAGCAGTTTCTTGAGCCGCTCCATCTCGGCCATCAGCTCTTCGTCCACGTGCAGGCGGCCGGCGGTGTCCACGATCAGCGCGTCGCAGCCGGTGTTGCGCGCCTCGCGCCGGGCCTCCTGCGCCAGCCGTTCGACAAGCGCGGAGTCGGCCGGTTCATTCTTCAGGTCGCCCTCGTAGAGTTTGGCCTCGATGCTTCTGGCGACCACCTTCAACTGCTCGCGGGCCGCCGGGCGATAGACGTCGACCGAGACCAGCATGGGCCGGTG
>JBMFHN010000069.1:320-12472 GCA_049976805.1 Occallatibacter sp.
CCAGCTTGCCGCTGGTGGTCGTCTTGCCCGAGCCCTGCAGGCCGGCCATCAGGATCACCGTGGGCGGCTGCGAGGCGAATTTGAACCGCGCCGTGTCCTTGCCCAGCAACGCAATCAGCTCGTCGCGGACAATCTTGATGACCTGCTCGGAGGGCGAGAGCGCGGTGAGCACCTCGGTGCCCACCGCCTTCGCGCGAATCTGCTCGATCAGGTCGCGGACCACGTTCAGGTTGACGTCGGCTTCGAGCAGCGCCACGCGGATCTCGCGCAGAGCCTCGGCGATGTTCTCTTCGGTGAGCGTGCCCTGGCCGCGAAGGGTTTTGAAGGCGCGCTGGAGTTTTTCGGTGAGATTTTCAAACATGATCACTTCAAGTGTAGCGCGGAGCCGGCGGCGCGGGTCAGGCCCGCGGCTCCGCATTTTACTCCGCTGGAGCAATGAGATACTGTTCCAGCTTGCCGTCGGAACAGGTGTAGGTGGTCAGGCGCAGGCGGCGGGCCGGGTAGACGATCTCGAAACTGCGGAAGGTCATGCCGCCGCGCAGTTCTTCCTTGAGCTGGCGCAGGCTGAGCGGCTCACCCAGCGGCGCCAGACTCGACTGGAAGTCGGACAGCGCCTGAGCCGTGAAGTAGCCGTTCAGATTGGAGGTGAGCAGGCGGCGGTCGATGCGGCCCTGCTGGAGACCGCGGTAGATCGCAAGCGCCTGCTTTTCCGGCGCGGTGGGCGGGTAACCGGCCACCACGGGCGCGGCCAGGCGCGCCATCTCGACGGCCGCGTCCACGGCATCCTGATTGGTGAGCACGGCAATGGCCGCTCCGCTCCCGGGCAGCACGATATTGTCCGAAACAAAACCGGAGACTTCGCCCGAATGCTCGATGGCCCGGTGACCGTCAAGCGTCACCACCTCGACGCCCAGTCCATAGTGCGTGCCTTTGCCGTCCTTCAGTTTGACCTCGGTGAACATCTGTTTGTAGCTGGCGGGCCGGAGCAGGTCTTCGGCGATCAGGCTCTGGTCCCAGAGGGCCAGATCGTGGGCTGTCATCGCCAGTTCGCCGGCGGCGAACATCCAGCCGCGGCCCTCTTTGGGCGCCGGACGCAGCGGTCCGAGCGCGTGGCGGTAGTCGCCCATGGGCTCGTCCTTGCCCAGCGGGCGCTGATCCGAGTTCCACACCGACTGCATGCCCAGCGGGCGGAAGATACGCGCGGCGAGAAACTCCATCAGCGGTTCTCCCGACACCGCTTCGACGATGCGGCCGGCGATGACGTAATTGGTGTTCGAGTACTGCCATTGGGTTCCGGGCTCGAAGTCCAGCGGCTTCCTGCCCCAGGTGTCGAGAATCTGCCCTGCGCTCTCGGGCTTGAGCATGGGCGCCATCACATAATCCTCGGGCCAGTAATCCTGGTAGCCGGAAGTATGGGAGAGAATTTCCCGGATGGTGATCTGGCTGCCGCGCGTGAGGCCGGGAACATACTTGCCTACCGGGTCGTCGAGCGAGAGCTTGCCCTCCTGTTCGAGCATCAGGATGGCGGCGGCGGTGAATTGCTTGGAAATCGAGCCTATCGAATAGCGCATCTCGGGCGTGGCGGCGAGAGCCGGAGCCTCCGCCGTGGCCAGCCGCGCCTCGCCGTAGGCATGGGTGTAAACGATTTTGCCCTTTTGCACGACGGCTATCGAAGCCGAGGGAACGCCGGTTTGTTGCAGTACCTGCCGGGCAATGCGGTCAATCTTGCCGCGCTGATCCGGATTCAGCGTATCGATGGTCTCTGCCGCCACCGAGGCTGAAGCCAGTCCCATCGCCAGCAGACCGATCCAGCCCGTCATTTTCAAGAACTCTTTCATCAGGCCCATCTCCTTCGAGCATTGTATGCGCTGGCAAAACCGGAACGGCAGCGGTACCGGATTGGCCGCGGCTGCGGTAGGCTGGGAAAAACGCCGGGCGAAAAGGCTCTGCGTGGAGGAAGACGGTGGAACGGCTGATCGAGGGACACAAACGGTTTCAGTCCGAGTTTTTTCCCGGCAGGCGGGACCAGTTTCATCTGTTGGCCGAGGGACAGCGGCCCGAAGTTCTTTTTGTGACCTGCGCCGATTCGCGCATCGTGCCAGACCTGATCCTGCAAACCCAGCCCGGCGATCTGTTCATCTGCCGCACCGCGGGCAACGTGATTCCGCGCCACGGAGAACTGGTGGACGGCGTCTCCGCCACGATCGAATTCGCGGTCGAGGCGCTCCGGGTGCGCCACCTGATCGTCTGCGGGCACTCGGATTGCGGCGTGATCCGGGCGCTGCTCAATCCCGGAAAGATCGAGGAGATGCCCGCCGTGCGCGCATGGCTCCGCCACGTCGAGCCTGCCTTTGACCATCTGGACCAACTGGAGCACGGTGCGGGCGAATTGACGCGCCAGGCCGCCCTGACCCACGCCAATGTTCTGCTCCAGATGAGCAACCTCGAGACCCATGCCAGCGTCCGCCGCGCCCGCGTCGAAGGCCGGCTGCACGTCCACGGCTGGTATTACAACATTCTCACGGGACGCATCGATCAGTACGACGAGACAGCCGGGCGATTTCTGCCACTCGCGGGATGAAATTCCCGCAGAGCGCAGACGGACGGCACGAGGCGGCGCGAGAAGAAGCGGCGCTAGTGCACACCCGGCGGCGGAGTTGCCTGCCCTCCCTGTTTCCTGAAGAGCCAGACGGCGGCGGCGCAGAAAAAGGCCAAAAGAGCCGTCCAGCGGAAGACGTCCACGTAGGAAAGCAGCGACGTCTGCTGCCTCATCAGGCGGTAAATCAGATGCAAAGCGCCAGCCTGCCCCTGCTCGGGGCCCAGCCGGCGGCCCAGATACACGGCCAGAGCCGCCGACTGCTGCTGGAGATTCGCACTCGGAGGGGTCAGATGGGCGCCAAGATAGTTCTGATAGAAGTCCGCGCGCCGGATCAAGGCCGTGGTGGCCATGGAAATGCCCACCGAGCCTCCTATATTGCGCAGCATGTTGAAGATGCCCGTGGCGTTGCCCATCTCTTCGCGGGAGATCGTCGAGGTCGTCATGGTGGCCAGCGGAACAAAGACAAAGCTGAGGGCAAAACCGGTCAGAGTAATGGGCACCAGCAGCGTAAAGGGACTGATGCTCAGATCAACCGTTCCGAAGATGTAGGAACAGATGCCGAACCCGATGAAACCTGCGCTGAGCAGCTTGCGGTTGTCGATGCGCGAGCCGAGAACGCCGATCAGCGGTGAACCGATGATGGAACCGATGCCACGGGGCCCCACAACCAGACCTGCGGTGAAAGCCGTATAGCCGAGAACCTCTTGATAATACAGGGGAAGAATGGCGATCGTGATGTAAATGCACATGCCCAGCAGGGCGATGAGAAAACAGCCGGTGCGAAAGTTGCGGTCGCGCAGCACGTGCAGGTTGACCAGCCCGTCGGGCTTCGACCAGGAACGCCAGATCCAGAGCACCAGCGCCACCACCAGCGCCGCCACGGCCCAGCGCACCCAGAGAGCGCCAAACCAGTCATCCTCCTGCCCTTTGTCGAGCACCACCTGCAGGCAGCCGGTCCAGACGATGAGCAGGCCAAAACCGATGTTGTCGAAGGGGCCGACCTTGGCGTTCCTGATGTACGGCGGATCGTGGACGAAACGGGAGATCATGAAAACCGCCAGGATGCCCACGGGAATATTGATGTAGAAGGCATAGCGCCAACTGAAGGTGTCGGTGAGCCAACCGCCCAGCGTCGGCCCCAGCACGGGAGCCACCACAATCCCCAAGCCGTAGGCCGCCATGGCCATGGAGCGCTCCCGAACGGAAAAGCTCTCCAGCAGGATCGACTGCGACAGAGGTTGCAGCGCACCGCCTCCGGCACCCTGCAAGACCCGCGCCAGCAGGATGATGGACAGCGAGGGCGCCGCGCCACAGAAAAACGAAGCGATGGTGAAAATGATGACGCAGGTAAGCAGAAAACGCTTGCGGCCGAAACGACGGGCAAACCAGTTCGAGGCCGGCAGAATCACAGCGTTGGCCACCAGGTAGCTGGTCAGCACCCAGGTGGCCTCCGAGTTCGAGGCCGACAGACTCCCGGCAATATAGGGCAAAGCCACTGAGGCGATGGCCGTGTCCAGCACTTCCATGAAGGTGGGCAGCATCACCGAGGCTGTAACCAGCCACGGGTTCACACCTTGCGTCAGCGGATAGCGGGCTTGGGCTGCGGCGGAGGTCATGAAAACAGGAACCCTCCGAGGGTAAACGATTCAGGCCATCCTCGCCAAAGGATTCTCCAGATATTCCGCAACGGAATCCCCGGCCGGAGAGCGAAGATGCCGGAAACCGGATCTTCGGCCTTCCGGCCCCTTCCGGCGCACTTCCCTTCTTTCCCCCAAGCGCACCCGTGAAGAGTTCATGGATGGGCTTCAACGAAGCTGAACGGTTCTAGTTCAGAGATCAGGGAGGATGGGGACGGCGGTCCGGATTTTTTACTTTATGAACATTGAATCAAAAAAAGTTGACACTAAGTGACTCAATGATGCATCCTGAAGAAGTTAGAAATTCTCGCAGCAAACAGGACATCCACCATGGCAAAGATAATCGGAATCGATCTTGGAACCACGAACTCATGCGTCGCCGTTCTTGAAGGCGGCGAGCCCAAAGTGATCGCCAACGAAGAGGGTGCCCGCACGACCCCCTCGATCGTTGCCTTTTCAAAGAGCGGTGAGCGGTTGGTCGGGCAGGTGGCCAAGCGCCAGGCGATCACCAACCCGGAAAACACCATCTTTTCCATCAAGCGCTTCATGGGCCGCCGTTATGACGAGGTCAACGACGAAATGAAGATGGTGCCCTTCAAAGTGGCCCAGCAGGGCGATCACGTGGCCGTGGTGGCGCAGGGCAAGGAGTACACCCCGCCGGAGATCTCGGCCATGATTCTGCAGAAGCTGAAGAAATCGGCGGAGGCATACCTTGGCGAGTCGGTCACTGAGGCCGTCATCACGGTTCCGGCCTACTTCAACGACGCGCAGCGCCAGGCCACCAAGGACGCAGGCAGGATTGCCGGTCTCGATGTCAAGCGCATCGTCAACGAGCCGACCGCGGCCGCGCTGGCCTACGGACTGGACAGGAAGAAAGACGAGACCATCGCGGTCTACGATTTCGGTGGCGGCACGTTCGATATATCGATTCTGGAAGTGGGCGAAGGCGTCATCGAGGTCAAGTCGACCAATGGCGACACCCACCTGGGCGGCGACAATCTGGATCAGCGCATTGTCGACTGGCTGATCGCCGAATTCAAGCAGGAAGAGGGACTCGATCTCAGCTCCAAGGGCAATGAAATGGCTCTGCAGCGGCTGAAGGACGCCGCCGAAAAGGCCAAGATCGAGCTGTCGACCACGGTCGAGACCGAGATTAACCTGCCCTTTATCACCGCCGACGCCACCGGGCCCAAGCACCTGGTGCGCAAGCTGACGCGCGCCAAGTTGGAGCAGATGGTGGATGATCTGCTCCAGCGCTCGCTCGACCCCTGCCGCAAGGCCATGTCCGACGCGGGCGTCACCGCCAAGGAGATCGACGAGGTGGTGCTGGTGGGCGGCCAGACCCGCATGCCCAAAATCCAGGAACTGGTGAAGCAGCTCTTTGGCAAAGAACCGCACCGCGGCGTGAATCCCGACGAGGTGGTGGCCGTGGGAGCGGCCGTGCAGGCTGGCGTGCTGGCCGGCGAGGTGAAGGATCTGCTGTTGCTGGACGTGACGCCGCTGACGCTTTCCATCGAAACGCTGGGCGGCGTGGCGACGCCGATGATCCAGCGGAATACGACGATTCCGACCAAGAAGACGGAGACCTTTTCGACGGCGGCCGACTCGCAGACCGAGGTCGAGGTTCATGTATTGCAGGGCGAGCGGCCCATGGCGGCGCAGAACCGGACGCTGGGCAAGTTCAAGCTGGGTGGAATCATGCCGGCGCCGCGTGGCGTGCCGCAGATCGAGGTCACCTTCGACATCGACGCCAACGGCATTCTGAACGTGACGGCCAAGGACAAAGCCACCGGCAAGGACACGCGCATCACCATCACTTCCAGCTCCGGCCTTTCCAAGGAAGAGGTCGAGAAGATGGCCCGGGAGGCCGAGGCCCACGCCGCCGAGGACAAGGAACAGCGCGAGCAGATCGAGGCCCGCAACGCGCTCGATGGCATGGTTTACAACATCGACAAGATGCTCAAGGACAACGGCGACAAGATCCAGGGCGCGGAAGCCGCGCCGGTCAAGGCCGAGGTGGAATCCGTTCTGGCCGAGTCGAAGAAGCTGCTCGAGGGCACACCGAGCGCCGCGGAGTTGAAGGCCCAGAACGAGAAGCTGACCCACGCCTCGCACAAGCTGGCCGAGATCCTCTATAAGGCCAACGCCGCCCAGGCCGCGGCCAACCCGGGCGGCCCGGCCGACGGCGGCGCAGCTCCGGCCGGCGAAGCCAAAAAGGAAGGCGAAGTCATCGACGCCGAGTACGTGGACGTCGACGAGAAAAAATAAGCGGGTCAGCGAGCCGGCAAGCCAGCGGGGTGGGCGACATCGGGTCGTCCACCCCGGCTGCTTATGGTTGAATGGCAGCAGGCATTCATGAGCAGCGCCAGATGAGTCTTTGCCGAGGAAAGCCGCGGGGGAGCGGCAGGCCGAGTGCTCCCAAGGCACAACGCAATCCATACCCGGATGTGAGATAAGAAAGCACACATGCCCACGACACAGAACAAGGACTATTACGCCACGCTTGGCGTGAAGAAGACGGCGACGGCCGAGGAGATTCGCAAGGCCTTTCGCAAGGCCGCGCGGCGCTATCATCCGGACGTGAATCCGGGCGACAAGCGCGCCGAGGAGAAGTTCAAGGAGATCTCCGAAGCCAACGACGTGCTGAGCGACGAGAAGAAGCGCAAGATCTACGATCAGGTGGGTTTCTACTCCGACCAGATCGACCCTGCCCAGGCCGAGGCTTACGCCCGCCAGCAGTCGGGCCAGGGTCCGGTCAACTTTGGCGGCTTTGACTTTTCCGGCTTTCAGGGAGGTTTCGCTGGCCATCCGGAGAGCGGAGGAGCATCGAGCTGGGGCAGCTTCAAGGATATCTTTTCGGGCATCTTTTCCGGCGCGCACGAGACGCAGCACGCACGCGGCCCGCAGCCGGGCACAGACATCGAGTACCAGGCCACGGTGGACTTCTGGACAGCGATCCGCGGCGGCCAGGCTCGGCTCCAGGTGCACCGCCAGGAAAGCTGTCCGAGCTGTCATGGACAGGTGGCCGGCGGCGGGGTTGCGCAGTGCGCCGAGTGCAACGGCACGGGGCAGGTGACGCAGATGGGCGGCCGGATGAAGTTCAACATTCCCTGTCCGCGCTGCAATGGGACGGGGCGCGCTCCGAACACATGCCCCACCTGCCGCGGAGAAGGGCTGGTCAGCCGCGCCGAGATGGTCGAGTTCCGCATCAAGCCCGGCACCCGCGACGGCCAGCGCATCCGTCTGCAAGGAAAGGGCAACGCCGGGCTGAACGGCGGCCCGGCCGGCGATCTTTACCTCATTGTGCGCACCGGACCGCACCCGGTCTTCACGCGGGTGGGCGACGATATTCATTTGACGGTTCCGGTCACGGTTCCCGAAGCCGCGCTGGGCTCGAAGGTGGATGTACCCACCATCGATGGACGGGCACAACTGAAAATTCCGCCCGGTACGCAGAGCGGCCAGAAGCTGCGCATGCGGGAACGGGGTGTCGAAAGCGCGCAGCATGCGGGCCAGCGCGGCGACCAGATCGTGACCGTGGAGGTGGTGGTGCCGCACCTGAACGACGAGCGCAGCCGCGAGATCATGCGCGAGCTGGCCAAGCTGAACAATCAGGACCCGCGCGTCGAGCTGTTTGACAAGCTTTGAGCGCCGGCAGAGACGGAGCCAGCCGGACGGGCAATGAACACCGGGGGAAGGCAGCAAACCATGGCCGCAAAACGCAAATCGAAGGGCGCGTACATGATCTCGGCGGTGGCCGAGATGTACGAGATTCACCCGCAGACGCTGCGCCTTTACGAGCGCGAGGGATTGCTGAAGCCGTCGCGGACCGAGGGCAACACGCGTCTCTATACCGACGAAGACCTCGAGCGCCTGGAGTTCATCCTCAACCTGGCCCGCGATCTGGGCGTGAACATCGCCGGCATCGCCATCATCCTGCAGATGCGCGAGCGGATGGAGGAGATGAACCGCCAGATGCAGAGTTTTGTGGAGTATGTACGCACGGAGATGCTCTCGCGCTTTCAGCAGGCCGCGCCCAGCTCCGGCGCGATTGTCCCCCTGCGCAAGCCGGCGGCCGTCATCGCCAGGCCATCCGCCGCCAACCGCAAGTTGTAGGAAAGCGCGGCAGCGATTCCGTCCGCTGCAACAAGGTTCCGGACAAGGAAGCAGAGACCTTTGCCGGACCAGATCCGTTTCCGGGCCGCGATCTTCCCTGCCAGTTCCGGCGCACCGGTTTACCGGGCTGGCGCTTTTCCTTCCGCTTCTTCCGGCTCCTTGCCGAGCTTGCGCAGCCTGCCGTGGGGAAGCAACTCGTAGGGATCGCCGCGGTAGCGCAGACGGCGCGAACCCATATAACTTCTCAGCCAGAAACAGAAACCCATGAAGTCGCGCAGCGGGTAAAGCCATGCCTTGCCGAAGGCGCGGCCATCGCGGACGACGGCTCCGGCCACCAGCAGGCAGAGCAGCACGCGATCGAGCACTGTAAAGGCCAGGACTCCCGCTCCCAGCAGCGGACGGCCGAGGGCAGCCAGCGCCCCCATCCCCAACAGACCGAAGGGAAGCGCATAGGTCAGCACCTCGCCCAGGTGCCCAAGAGGCCGGGAAAAACGTGTGCTGGTGGCCCAGCCCTGCTGGTGGGCGATGCTCTTCTTGAACGAGGCGTTCAGAACGTGGTGTTCGATGATGTAATGGGATAGGATCACGGTTTCGGCGGCCCTGGTGGCCGTCCAGTTGCCCAGCACGAAGTCATCAGCATAATATTGCGCCACCTGCTCGAAGCCGCCGATCTTTTCAACCGTGCTCTGGCGCATCACCATCGAAGGACCGAGCGCGAAGCGCATTCCCTCGAGCAGATTGGCCACCAGGACGCCGGAGGTCATCTCGATGCTCATGCCCATGGCCTCCAGCTGGGCCCAGAGTCCGTGGCGGGTAACGCCGCGATAGAGGCAGGTAACCATGCCCACCTTCGGGTCGGCGAGCGGGGCGACGACCGAGGCCAGGTAATCCGGACCGACGCGCACGTCGCTGTCCGAGGTGACCAGGATGGGGTAGAGGGCCGCGCGGCGCATGATCTCCAGCGAAAAGGTGCGGGCGTTCGGCCAGGGAGGCTCGCCCGAGGCCAGGATGCGCGTCTTCACCTGGGGAAAGCGCGCGGCTACGCGGCGGGCTGCCGCAAGGCCGGCGTCGTCCTCGTGCCGCGCGCAGAAAAGAATTTCGAACTCGGGATAGTCCTGGCGGAAGAAACTGGTCAGGTTTTCATCGAGATCGGGCTCGTCGCCGTGCACCGGCTTCAGCACGCTGACCGGCGGCTGGAATCCGGGCGGCAGGAGACCGGCAGCATCCCGCCGGAAGCGGATGGCGCCCAGGGCAACCAGCAGGCTGTAGACAGTGGACGTGGTCACGCCGAGAGCGGCAAACCCGCCCAGGGCAAGAAGAGCCGTGTGGCCAAAAGTCATCGTGATGGATTCGATCTCAAAGCCCGATTCGCGCGCAATTCATCGTCCCCGGAGCTTTGGGCAGGGAGCAAGGAATCCTTTCAGGTGGTGCGTCCTTGGGAAATTTTACTATAGCGGTGAAAAATTGGGATCAGACAAAGAGAAACCGGCAGGGCCATCGCATTTCAGAGAGCGGAGTGATCTTGTTTTGAAAGGGCGCGGCTTCAGCCGGCAATTCGAAATCCAAATGCGATGGCCCTGGAGATACCGGAGCCCGTGAATACGCCCGTTCCCGGAAATCGCAATCGGCGCCCGCAGCGAAGGAGCGGAGAATCTATCGCAGTGGCCGGTCGGTCCAGAGTGTTTTGTCGGCGATGGTGCGCACCGGATAGAGCCGCCCCGCCAGCAACTGCTCGGTCTTCGACTGGTTCACGTCCTGGGCAAAGAGCCACTTGCGCGCGCCCGTGCCCCAGATCTTCGCCAGCTGATCCTCGCTCAGAAAGATATTCGGGGCGTCCGGATAGCAGGATCCCCACAGCAGGGAGGAACCCTGGCCCGTCTGCGAGCAGCGCGGTTCAACCAGCAGGGCGGGCTTGCGCAGAAAGTTGTGCGTGTAAAAGATGACCGAGGAGGCGTCAGACTGATCCCCGAAAACGATGAAGGTGTCGGCAGGAGAGCCGTCCTTGAGAATCACCGCGGCCAGTTGTTTCGAGCTGAGCATGGGCTCGAAGCGGGCAAAGGCGATGTGAGCGGCAATCAGAAAAACAGCCGCCGTGAGCGCCATGGAAACGGTGGCGGCCAGGTGCTTTTTCCTGAGCCGCAGAAGCAAGCCCACGACCGGACCCACCAGCAGCGCAACGGCGGCCAGCACAGCCGGCAACCGCAGCGCGGCAAACGACCGGCCGGTCAGGTCGAAGACATGGGACATGGACAGCGTGTAGTCGCCCACGCCGCGGTGCGCCAGCAGCGTGCCGACATCGGCAACGAAAGGCAGATGACGCGCCTGCCACAGCCCCCATCCCAGCGCCGCCGCCGAAAGCACGCCGATCACGGCAAAGGCCGCCTGCGCGCCGGTCAGCCAGGCCGTTGAGAGCAGCGGCGGGCCCGCTGCGGAGTCCTGATCGGCGCCGCTGTGCTCCTCGATCCCGGCTAGAACGCCGGCGATCAGCATCAACAGCGGTGGCCAGGCCGGGAAGGTATAGTACTCCTGGTTGGTCGAAAGGGAGAAAAAAAGAAGAATAAAGCCCGCATAAAGGCTCAGCAGCCAGGCGGTCCGCACCCGGAACTTGAGATCGAGGACGTAACCGGCCACATCGGAACGTGCGGCGTTGTCCAGATAAAAGTCCACCGTCTGGCCGGCATCGCGGCGCAGGTGCTGCATCCATCTGCGGCGAGTTTTCCAGGCCACCGCCACCAAGGCAGGCAAAAACAGGCTCCAGGGAAAGAGCCAGACCAGATGTTGCAACCAGTAGACGACCCAGGGGAGCCGGTTGTAGTCGTGCGGGTAACGCTCGCCGAGGAAGCGCAGGAAGTGCTCGTTGACGAAATAGAAGTACCAGAAACCGTGGACATTGCCGATGGTGGGGTGGTTGCCGACCGGGTGCCCCTGATCGGGATTGGCCAGACCGGCGAGGATGTGCCAGGGCGCCGCGATGGCCAGAAACAGGAGCCCTCCGGTGAGCGGCTTCAAGGCCCGCCAGCGCCGCCACTGTCCGCTCAGGGTGAGCAGCGGAATCGCCGCTGCGGCGAAAAATACGGGGGCGACCAGCCCCTTGGTCAGCAGGGCCAGGGCCAGCGCCGCCCACATGCCGTAAAAACGCAGCGGCCGGTCGGACTCGAAACCGGTCAGCAGGCAATAGAGGGCCAGCAGCAGCAGAAAGCTGAGCAGCACATCGGGAATGGCAAAGCGGGTAAAAAGAAACGGTCCGATGGACGTGAGCACGCCCAGAGCGGCGTAAAAACCGGCGCGGCGCCCCCAGGCGCGGCCGGCCCACAGCCAGGCAAGCCAGGCACAGCCCAGAATCGCCAGCGAATTCTGCAGATGGGTGGCAAAGACGTTCTGGCCGAAGAGACGGTAGAAGGCGGCGTCAATCCAGTAGGGCAGCGGCGCCTTTTCGAGATAGCGGATGCCGTTGATCTGGGGCGTGATCCAGTTACCGCTCTCGGCCATGTGCTGTGCCACCTGGGCGTGGCTGGCGTCGACGTCGTCCAGCAAGGGCGGCGTAAACAGCGAGGCGAAGTACACGGCGGCAAAGATCGCCACGAGAAGCGTCCAGGCAGCCAGCGCGGAAGGTGTCTGGCGCGGGTGGTGAAAAGTGTTGGATTCTTTGGTCATCGCTGATTCAGTCGTCCCGTCCAGAATAGCAGCCGGAGTTGCCGCGCATCCTGTACTGCGGGCCGCGATCAGGGCAAACGCATCTTATTTTCCCAGCAAGTGGAGCAAGTAGCCATTGTCCCATCCGGCTTTGAGGCGTTTTCCGT
>JBMFHN010000070.1:0-12256 GCA_049976805.1 Occallatibacter sp.
GCGGCACAATACGACCTGCACCCCAGCAACATTCCCCTGGAGATTCCTCCCGAGCTGAAATACGGCGAACTGGCCACGCCGATTGCCTTCGAGTTGGCGCGCAAGCTGCGCAAGGCACCCCGGGTAATCGCAACCGAGATTGTCGCGGCGCTGGGAACGGTCGAAGGCTTTGCTTCGTTCGAGGTGGCCGGGGCAGGCTATATCAATGCGCGCATGCTCCGCGCGGCGGGCGCGCGGAGCATGATGAATGCCGAAGACCGGCCACCCTCCTCTCGGGATCACGCGCTGGTCGAGCATACCAGCATCAATCCTAACAAGGCAGCGCATATCGGCCACCTGCGCAACGCCATTCTGGGCGACACTTTTGTGCGCCTGCTGCGCGCCGCCGGGTGGACAGTGGATGTGCAGAACTACGTCGACAACACCGGCGTGCAGGTGGCCGACGTGGTGGTGGGATTTCTGCACCTGGAGCGCAAATCGGTCAGCGCGGTGAAGGCTCTGATTGCCACCTGCGAAGAGCGCTGCCGCGGAGCGAAAGACAAGAGGGCGGCGTTTGATTTTTACTGCTGGGATCTCTACGCGAAGACCTCGCAGTGGTACGAGCAGGGAAACGAGGAAGAGAAGGCCGAGCGCAAGGCGCTGCGTTACCAGACGCTGCACGCGATCGAGCGCGGCGGCAACGAGACGGCCGAGACGGCCGAGTTGATCTCCACGGCTGTCTTGCGGCGGCATCTTGAAACCATGCAGCGGCTGGGCATCGAGTACGACTTCCTGCCCCGCGAGAGCGAAATCCTGCACCTCAAGTTCTGGGAGTCGGCCTTTGAGCAACTGAAGCAATCGGGCGTTCTCTACTTCGAAAACGAAGGCAAGAACAAGGGCTGCTGGGTGATGACGCGGCCCGGAACGGATGTGGACGAGGGCTCGGTCGACGAGGATGCGAAGGTAATTGTCCGCTCGAACGGCACGGTGACCTATGTTGGCAAGGATATCGCCTATCACCTGTGGAAGTTCGGCCTGCTGGGCAGGGATTTCGGCTACAGGCCGTTCTTTGCCTATGCGGACCGCACCTGCTGGATCTCGTGCGAAAACGGGGAGAAGGATCACCCGCACTTCGGCGGGGCGCAGGCGATTTACAACGTGATCGACGCGCGCCAGGCCGATCCGCAAGCCAATGTGATTCAGGCATTGCACGGCATGGGGCATACCGATCAGGCCGCCCACTACACGCACTTCAGCTACGAGATGGTGGCGCTGACGCCGCGCTGCGCCGTCGATCTGGGCTACGACGTTGCGCAGGAGGACCGGGGGCGGACTTACATCGAGGTCAGCGGGCGCAAGGGGTTCGGCGTAAAGGCCGACGATCTGATTGACAGGCTGATCGCGGCCACGATGGAGGAGGTGAACAAGCGCCAGACGGGACGCGACGAGGCGGAGCGGCGGCGGAGCGCAGAGCAGATCGCCATCGGCGCTCTGCGCTACTTCATGCTGAAGTTCACGCGCAACTCGGTGATCGCCTTCGACTTCAAGGACGCGCTCAGCTTCGAGGGCGAAACCGGGCCATACATCCAGTACGCCGTGGTGCGGGCGCGCAATATCTTCCGCAAGGCGGAAACGACGCCGGAGGCCGTGCTGGCTGAGTTTGAGAGGCTGGCGGCCATGCCGGGAGCGATGCCTCTGGACGATTATCTTCAAGGGGAGGACAGCGAGGACATCTGGGCCCTGCTGTTATGCGCAGGCAGGCGCACTCAGGTGCTGGAACAGTCCATCGCGACCTCGGAGCCGGCTTACCTGGCCAAGCACGCCTTCCAGTTAGCCCAGGAGTTCAATAATTTCTATCATCGCCACCACATCCTCAGCGTGGAGGATCCGGCCCGGAAATCCTTTCTGCTGGCCACGGCCGCTGTCGTTCTGCGCGAGCTGGTGCTGGCCTTGAGCTGGCTGGGAATCGAGAGCCCGGAGGCGATGTAGAAACGGTTCCGCGCCGCGTGGCCGAGGCTTCCGTTTTTGCGCAGCAAGCGCTGAAGGCCCGGTGGCCGGAAGGGGCAACTCCCTCCTTTTGCCCTCCAGAACAGCAGAATGCCGCAGAAACTGAGTTCCCGCGGCATTCTGCTGATACGGGCCCGCTGAGGCCGCATTGAGCGGCGGGTTGCAGAAGCCGGGATCAGCCGGCAAATCTCCGCGCCCATTCGAAAATGGACCGGACGCCCATTCCGCTGGGGCCTTTGGCAAGGTAGGGCTTGGCTTCTTCCGACCAGGCGACGCCGGCGATGTCGAGGTGAATCCAGGGGGTGTCCTCGACGAAGACCTTGAGAAATTCGGCCGCCGTGATGGCGCCGCCCCAGCGCCCGCCGGTGTTCTTGATGTCGGCAATGTCGCTCCTGATCTGCTCGGCGTACTCGTCGCCGAGCGGCAGGCGCCAGAATTTCTCGCCTGTGATGGCCAGTGCCGCGTTGAATTTGGCGCAGGTGTCGTCGTCGTTGGCGAAGATGCCGGCGTTGACGTGGCCGAGGGCGACAACGCAGGCGCCGGTGAGGGTTGCGGCGTCGATCAGGTGAGTGGCGCCGAGCTGGCGGGCGTAGGTGAGTCCGTCGGCCAGCACCATGCGGCCTTCGGCGTCGGTGTTGATGACCTCGATGGTTTTGCCCGGCCTGTCCGCGGAGAAGGGCATGGCGGTCTGCACGTCGCCCGGCTTCTGGGCCGTGCCCGAGGGCATGTTTTCGGCGGCGCAGATAACGGCCAGAACGCGCACCCGGGGTTTGAGCAGGGCGATGGCGCGCAGAGCGCCGAGCATGGTGGCGCCGCCGGACATGTCCGTCTTCATCTCTTCCATGTTGGCCGAGGGCTTGATCGAGATGCCACCGGAGTCGAAGGTGATGCCCTTGCCGACCAGGCCCAGAATCGGGCCATCGTTCACACCCTCGGGCTCATAGCGCAGCACGATCAGAGCGGGCGGCTCGGCCGAACCCTGCGCAACAGCCCAGAAGGATCCCATCTTCAGCTCGCGCAGCTTTTCGGTGGAGTGGACTTCGCAGTGGAGGCCAACCTCGGCAGCCATCCGGGCGGCGCGCTGGCCGAGAATCGCCGGGGTGAGCTTGTTGCCCGGCTCGTTGACCAGCGAGCGGGTGAAGTTCTGGCTTTCGCCCAGAATGACGCCCTCGGCGAAAGCTGTCTCAAGAAGATCCCGCGCAGTGCCGCCGGCTGCTGCCAGAGTGAAGGATTCAAGGCTCTGATCCTTGCGGTCACTGCGATAGGTGTCGGAATCGAAGTCGCCGGCCAGGGCTCCTTCAACTGCGGCGCGGGCCGCCAGCACTGCCGGAGGAATGTCGAGTCCGCCCGGTTCGGGCGCGGGCTCCGGCGAGGCGAGAACCAGTTCACGAAGGCCGCGCGGCTTGGCAAACCGGACGGCAGTTCCGGCGGCGTTGCGGACGGAGTTGACGGTGGCCCTGGCCTGGTTGCCCAGGCCCACCAGCAGCAGCCGCTGGGCGGCCAGTCCTGCCGGGGCGTGCAGCAGCAGCGTCTCGTTGGCGCCGGCCTTGAATTCGCCGCTGGCGAGCACGGAGCGGGCGGCGGCCAGCACGGCCGGCTCGGTGGTGAGCAGAGCGGGCTGGGGCCTGGCGTCGGCGGCCTTCGAGGTTTGGGTGTCGGCGGCCAGAACGGCCAGCAGTTCGGTCTCGATTCCGGCAAGGGGGGCAAAAGAGATTTGGGTCCGCATGCCCTTATTATTTCACTGCCGTACGGCGCCGAACAGAAGGCCGCAGTCAGGGAGGGGATCGGGCACACCGGCGGGGGATATGAACCGAAGGGAACAGGATCGGCAAAAATGCAGATGGAGGGCCGTCAGCGTCCCATGCGGTGCTTGCTGGCGTTGACGGCGGCGCGGGCTTCGCGGTCGGCTTCGCGGCGCTTCTCGGTTTCCCGCTTGTCCCAGTCCTGCTTGCCCCTGGCCACGGCCAGTTCGCACTTGACACGGCCATTGCGGAAATAAAGCCGGGTGGGAATGAGCGTGTGCCCCTTGACCTGCGTCTTCGACAGTAGTTTGCTTACCTCTTCGCGATGCAGGAGCAGTTTGCGGGTGCGTGTTTCGTCGTGGTTGGCCAGGTTGCCGTGAGAATAAGGGCCTATATGGAGATTGAGCAGAAAGGCTTCGCCATTCTGGATGAGACCGTAGGAGTCTTTGAGATTGGCCCGGCCTTCGCGGATCGACTTGACTTCGGTTCCGCGCAGGCTGATGCCGGCTTCGAATCTTTCGAGGAGAAAATAGTTGTGGCCGGCGGCGCGATTCTGCGCGGCGTCGCGCTGGCCCGAGGCGACCGGGTCGCGGGGCCGGGCGGGCTTTTCGGCCCCGGGCTTTGCCGGCGAAGCCATCGTATAACTGGTTTGACGGGCCATCGGGCGGCATCCTCGCACCTTCATCGTAGCATTCAGGCGGCTTGGGAGCATCCGCCAGCGAGGCTTTGCTAAAATGAGGCATCGTTGGATGGAAAATTCCGATCGTGAAGGTTGCGTCTGGGGCAGCCAAGGCAGCCCGCAGGAGTCCGGCTGGGTGTGCGGACCGGCGAAGACGCCTGGGAGTTCGATGAACCGCCGCGCTGTGGCTTCGGCTGCCTGCCGAACCGTGCAGAGAGTTGTGATTTTTGTCGCGCTGGCCGCCTTTCTTGCGCCGGTCGCCCTGTTGCACGCTCAGTCGGCCCGCAAGTTTTTCAAACGGGGTCAGGCCGCCGAAGTGCGCGGAGAGTATGACGCGGCTCTCAGTGACTATCAAAAAGCCATGAACAAGGATCCGAAGGATCTGCGCTACCGAACGGCGTTCTACCGGGTGCGCGGAAGCGACTCGGCGGTGCACCTGAGCAAGGGGCGCAGGCTGCTGGCTGCCGGCAACCTGCAGGGGGCGCTTGAAGAATTTCTGCGCGCGGCCGCGATCGATCCCAGCAATGAGGCCGCCGAGCAGGCCATTGCCGAAGTGCGGTCGAAGAGCGGCGAGGTGACGCCCAGCAGCGAGGTCAGCGTTCCGATGGCGGCGGGCGAGCAGCGGGAGATTGACTCGATGGGTGCGCCTCCCCACCTGAAGGTGCTTTCCAACGAGCCGCTCACCATGCACATGACCGAGGACTCGAAGGTGATCTACGAGGCGATTGGCAAGGCTGCGGGAATCAACGTCATCTTCGACCCGGATTACCATTCCCAGCGCATTCAGGTGGATCTGGCCAACGTATCGCTGATGGACGCGCTGCGCATCGTGGCCACGATCTCCAACACCTTCTGGCGACCAGTCACCAGCAACACCATCTTCGTCGCCCAGGACACACGCGCCAAGCGCATGGAACTGGATGAGGAGGCAGTACAGACTTTTTATCTGTCCAATGCCTGGCAGCAGAACGACCTGACCGACATCCAGACCGCTATCCGCAATGTGTTGACCAACGTCCGGGCTTACGCCGTGGCCAGCCAGAACGCCATCGTCATCCGGGGGACGCCGGACGAACTCCTGCTGGCGCAGAAACTGATTGACGATCTGGACAAGCCGCGTCCCGAGGTGGTGGTGGACATTTCTGTTCTTGAGGTCAGCAAGAACTGGGAGAGAACGCTGGGAATTGAATGGCCTACCAGCGTGGGCGTCACGCTGCAGTCGCCCGAAGCCAATTCGACTACTGCGTCCACGACGACGTCGACCACCACGACGGTCAGTCCGACGCTCTACGATCTGAGCCACCTCAAGGCTTCGGATTTCGCCGTGACGATCGGTACGGCCCAGGCCAACCTGCTGCTGACCGATTCGCATACCAAGACGCTGGAGAATCCGCGCATCCGGGCGACCGACAGCCAGAAGGCAACCATGAAAATCGGCGAGCGGATCCCGATCGCCACCGGTTCCTACCAGACGGGCGCCGCGACTGCGTTGGTCAGCTCTCTGGTCAACACGCAGTTTCAGTACATCGACATCGGCGTGAACATCGAGATGACGCCGACGATTCACTATGATGGAGATGTCACGCTGAAGCTCAAGATCGAGGACAGTTCGGAAGGCAGTTCGGTCAATATCAGCGGAGTCACCGAACCGATCATCATCCAGAAAGTGGTGGACCAGGTGATCCGCCTGCGCGAAGGCGAAGCCGCGGTTCTCGGCGGCATCCAGGAAAATCAGAGCATCGAGAGCTGGAACGGCATTCCCGGGCTGAGTTCGATTCCCATCCTCCGCTATCTTTTTGGCTCCAAGGATCACACCATCAACACCGACGATCTGGTCTTTCTGGTGGTGCCGCACATTGTTCGCGGAGAAACGCTGAATCCGATGAATCTGCGGGCGGTTGACACCGGCGCGGGGCAGTCGATTCAGTTGCGCTATGTTCCGGTTGCAGCTTCCGTTCCGCATCCGGGCCCGGGTGCGGAGCCCGTGTCCATGGTGCGCCAACCGTCCTACGTCCATCCGGAACTGGGAACGGTTCCCGGCCAGGGCGCCATGGAAGCGGCCCCGGCGGCGCTGGCTCAGTTGAACCAGGCCGCGCAGATGAACAGCAATCCGGAGGCCAATTCCGCGCCGGCCGCCCCGCCGCAGTCCGCAAAGGTGAGTCTGCTGCTCACGCCGCAATCCGCTCCGGTGTCGGTCGGATCCACGTTCAAGATTCCGGTGGTCTTGAGCGGAGGCTCGAATATAGCCTCGGTTCCCATGCAGATTCAGTATGATCCAACCAAGCTTTCGCTGGTCAACGTGGACAGCGGAAACTTCCTGGACCGGGATGGGCAGCCCGTTGCCCTGGTTCACCGTGACGACGGGTCGGGCAATCTTACCGTGGTGGCTTCGCGTCCACCGGGAGCCGCCGGGGTGAGCGGAACGGGCGTGGTTTGCGTCCTTAGTTTCCAGGCCAGGGCCGCCGGGGCGACCGTTGTATCCATGACCCGTCCGGAGGCAGTCACCAGCACCCAGCAGCGGCTGGAGGTCCAGGGCGGACAGATCACCGTTCAGGTGAAGTAAGCCAGGGTGCGCGAGAAAGAACCCCGCCGCGCGTCGATGAGGTTCATTGCGATGAGAAAAGTCCCCTCCAACCCGGTCGGCTGCCGCAGCGAACGGGGGCTTACTCTGGTCGAGTTGATCGTGACGGTGGCGATTCTTTCGATTCTTGCCTCGGCGGCGATTCCCGTGACGCGCTTCGAGGTGAAGCGCCGCAAGGAGGAGATGCTGCGGTACGATCTGTGGATGATGCGCGATGCCATCGACCGTTACAAGGATGCCGCCGACCGGCACGCCTTCCAGGTAAAAATGGACAGCCAGGGCTATCCTCCCGATCTGGAAACGCTGGTCAACGGCGTGGACGTGCAGGGAAAGAAGTTGAAGTTTCTGCGCCGGATCCCGGTGGATCCCATGACGGGCCAGGCCGAGTGGGGATTGCGCTCGATGCAGGACAGCCCGGATTCGACCTCCTGGGGCGGCCAGAATGTCTTCGACGTGTATTCCAAGTCGACGGATACGGCCCTGGACGGGACCAAGTATGCGGACTGGTAGTTGCGGCGGTTGGAAAACAGAGGTGACAGTGCGCCGAAGGCGAGAACAGGACGCGGGCTTTACGCTGATGGAGTTGATGATCGTCATGGCCATCATCGGCGTCCTCATGATGGTGGCCGTGCCCAGTTTTATTGGCGCCATCCGTCAGGCGCGGGAGGCGGTGCTCAAGGAAGATCTGCACATCATGCGCACAGCCATCGATTCCTATACCATGGACAAGGAGCAGGCGCCGCAGTCGCTCGATGACCTGGTCCAGAGCGGTTATCTGAGGGCCATCCCCATCGATCCGTTTACCCGCAGCAGCGACACCTGGGTTACGGACAGCAACGATGCAATGTACTCGCTGGACCAGACTGAATCCGGCATTGTCGATGTTCACTCCGGCTCCCAGGAGATTGGATCGGACGGCCAGCCGTACTCCAGCTGGTGAGCGTTGGCGCTCTGCGAGGAGATGGGCGGCAGAGACGGCAGTCGCGGTTTGCCGCATCCTCAAACGGGCGCGAAGTTTCCTGACAACGCTGAATGCCGGGCCGGCTTTTCCGGGTGAATTCCATGGTGAGTGATTTCAACTTCAATCTGCCTGCGGGAATCGCATTTGCCATGGAGGCGGACCGGTTCTACGCGGGTCTCGCCCTGCAAGCGCGGCCGGGGTTTGAGAGAGAGGCCGATCCGGGGTTGGGGGGAAAGCTTCTTTACGCCGGGGAATTGAACGCTCAGACCCATGCCCTGATGGCCGCAGCCAATATCGCTGGCACAGCCACGCTGGCCGTCTCCACGGACCTGGATGCGCAGAAGCCGGCAATACTGGATGGCATGGCCGACTTTGTGGTCAACAGCCTGGACGAAGCCCTGCGTATTCTGAAGAACCAGATTCGCAAGCGCGAGACGGTTGCCGTCTGTCTGGCGGCCGGGCCCGGGATCCGCGAGGTTGATATCGCCCGCGAATTGCTGGAGCGTGGCGTGTGCCCGGACCTGGTGGGGCCGGGTGCGGCCGGCGAGTTTCCTGCTCTGTTTTTCCCTGGCACTCCACGGATCGAGGCCGTCGGACCGGGCGATGACGAGGTTCTGCTCACCTGGAGCGTGGCCACGGCGTCTGCTCTCTGGCTTCCCAAAATGGACAGCATCGCCGGCGATTGCCTTCCGCCCGAGGAGCGGGCTGCCCGTCGCTGGCTTCGCCGCGCGCCGCGCTATCTGGGAAGAAAGGCGAGGGGAATACGTCTGCTGCGCTGTCATCAGTCTGCGGCGCAAAGGCTTTTGACGCGGTTTGCCGACAGCGTCGAGTGCGGGCAGATCGGGGGCCCGGTCGAGTTTCACTCCCTTTGGCCGCCGGATGCTTCAATCCGCGCCCAGAGTTCTTTGATCCCATAGCCGGTTTTTGCCGAAACCGGCAGTATTTCGTCCACCTCGAGCCCTTGTTTCAAGGCCATCAGGCTGCGGGTGCGCTGGTTGCCGCTGAGCCGGTCGACCTTGGTGGCGGCCACAGTGAAAGAACGGCCGGCGGCGCGCAGCCAATCGAGCATCTGGCAATCACTTTGCTGTGCGGGCACATTGGAATCCACGAGACAGACGCAGAGTTTCAGTGCCGAACGGGCGGCCAGATACGGCTCGATGAATTCCGGCCAGCCGGCAGAGATGGATTTGGAGATCTTCGCGTAACCGTAGCCGGGAAGGTCGGCAAAGACCAGTCTTCGCTGCTGACGGTCATCGAGCAGGGCGAAGAAGTTGATGGCTCGCGTGCGCCCCGGAGTTTGCGAGACCTTGGCTGCCCGTTCGCCGACCAGCGTGTTCAGCAAGCTGGATTTGCCCACATTCGAGCGCCCCAGAAAGGCGATTTCCGGGACGGAGGAGGCAGGAAACTGTCCGGCGGTGAGCGCGGAAAGCAGAAATTGGGTCGTATAGCGCATGAGAGCGAAGAGTGGAGATCCGGGACACAGGTGCAGACCCGGGAAGGCCTTCCAGGGGCCTGTTCTGAGGATACAGGAACGGAGCGGTGCGGCGCTCGCCGGCCTGAACTCGCCGCACCGCTCCCCGGCTCTCAGTTCAGCGTCAGGGTGAAGGTCGCCGAGTGCGCGAGAGAATCCGAAGTCGCGGTGACGGTAACGGTCGTCAGCGAGGTGGGTGGCGTGGGCGATCCGGCGGAACCGCTGCCGCAACCGGCCAGGGTCAAGCCGCTGCCGAGCACGGCCAGCAGCAGGAGAAGAAACCACAAACGGCGACGGCTCTTCCAGCCGAAGCAGCACAAGAGGCCGGCCAGCGCTGCAAGCGGAACAAGGGGCCGGCCATCCTGGCTGGCCGCGCTGGCCGACGCCGCTGCGGTCACGGTCAGCGTGGTCGCGGCGGCCGCTCCTGACGGCGTAACAGCGGCCGGGGAAAAGCCGCACGAAGCTCCCGAGGGAAGCCCCGAACAACGGAACGAAACCACCGAAGAAAATCCGTTCCGGGGCGTGACCGTGACCCGTGTGGTTCCATTTCCGCCGGGCTGGATCACAACTGAGGCGGGGGAGATCGAGAGCGAGAAATCAGGTGTGGGCAGGTTGATGGTATACGTGGCCGAGGCGACGGAACTGTTGGCATAACCGGCAGCGGCGGCGATTGCCTGGAGGGTTTCGCTGGAGGACACGGAAATGGCGCCGGTGTACGGGGTCGAACTGGTGGTGGGCGGGGTGGCGCCGCCAGTGGTGTAGTAGATTGTGGCTCCCGGGGTGGTGTCGTTCAAGACGACCGATTGCGCCGCGGTGTAGGTACCGGCCGGAGGATTGAAGGTTGGCAAGGCAGCAGCCGCCTGGCCGGAGACAGCGACCTGAACCGGCGTGCTCGTGGTTCTGCCGTAGGCATTGGTAGAGTTCAGCGTGTAGGTTTCGGTGGAGGCTGGATCGATGGTCACGCTGCCGCTGCCGGCCTTCACCGGGCCAATCTGATCGATGAAGTCGTACGAGTCGCCGCTGGCGCCGTAAGTGAAGGTCACGGGAGCCCCGGCGGCGACCGTCGCGGCCGAGGCTTGGAAGCTGCTGATCGTGGGCGCGGGGCCGGTGGGCGCCGTGGCGGAATCGTAACCCGGATAGGCCGGGGTCATCTGCACCACCTCGAAGTTGGACGATGCGATTCCGTTCAGATTGGCCAGATCGCTGTCGTTCCAGCGCGAATCGGTCGTGCCCTGAAGATAGAAATCACCTCCATTGTCGGCCAGGATCATGCCGTACTGCTTCATTGCCGTCAGAATGACCTGATTGGTCTTGGAATAGCCGGAGATGTCAAAGCTGGCCTTCAGCCGGATGCGCATCCCCATCACGTTCCGCACGCCCCAGTAGTTGCCCGAGGCGTGCGAGGCGGGAGTGACGAAATAGCCGCCATTGGCGTCGTCTTTCGTGTCGCGCAGGGTGAAACGGATGGCGTGATGAATGGCCCCGGAGGCAACTTCGTCATATCGCACCAGGCCTGGGAATACCGGTAAGCCGGCAGCATCGGCTGAGGTCCACCCCCAGGGACGCGACTCGTAGTTCGTCATATCCCAGATGGTTTCGCTATCGGAGGACCACTGCCCGTCACAGCGGCGGGTGTTGAAGGTCTCATAGAGCCAGCATTTGGCGCGATCAAGCACCAGCACATGTGCGTCCCCCACGTAGTTTCCCGGCCCGCCCGTGCAGTCGGCCGGACTGCCTTCGATGGGCGCGGTGATGGGAAATGGCGCCACCACCACATCGCTCTGATCGGCGTAAGCGACCACGTCGATGGGGACCGACGGGGTTTCGGTCGAGTCCACGACGACGTAGGGAATGCCGCCATCGCTCGGCGAGGAACCGAAATTGACGTGTGTGGCCAACCCCTCAAAGCCAGCCGCGGCGACGATGACCGCCGAATTCGGGTCGACGGGCGCCGCGGCGATGTTGGTGTTCCAGGCATTCGTCGCAGGGAACGGAACAAACCCGTTCAGGCTGGCGTCGTCGCCCAGCGACATGCCGGAACAACTTTGAGCGTGAACAGAGACGGCCGCTCCGAGGAGGAGCAGCGCTACAAGCGCCCGGGCCGCCGGTCGAGCGCAACGGGCGTCTGATCCAGGATCAGGAAGCCCGGGAAAAGCCGGGCGCAGATTCCGGGGCATCATCGCTGCAAGGAGGAATCGCGCGGGTCCCATCATGCTCCTTTGCGGTCCATCGAGGACAGTCATCTTGCGCATTGCAAAAATTTGCGAACCCGTACAAGACGCCCCGGCCGCATCTGTTCGCGCAGATTGAGGCGTTTCCGATTGGATTGTGCTGCAGAGCGAGGCTCGAATGCAGAGAAACCGCAACGGGCTGGAATCCCTGTGCCTGGCCAGTCAAGCCCGGTAGAAAAAAACAACCGGCAGAAAAGAAAGAAATTGGCTGCGATTACTGCGGCGCGGGCAGATTCGACGCAATCTCCGCCGCAGGAGCCGTTGTGGCCAGCACGTCGGCCGAGCCGGCAAGCGCTCCCGGCAGCGGCCCTTCGAGCGCCAGCGCCAGTACCTCATCCATCTGATCGACGAAGTGCAGCTTGACGGCGGTCTTGATATTTTCCGGCAGCTCGTCGATGTCTTTTTCGTTGGCGCGCGGCAGGATGACTTCAAAAATGCCGGCGCGCAAGGCGGCCAGCAGCTTTTCCTTCAATCCGCCGATGGCCAGAACCTTGCCACGCAGGGTAATCTCGCCGGTCATGGCGATGTCGCGCCGGACCGGGACTTTAGCCAGGGCGCTGGCCAGGGCCGTGGCCATGGTGATGCCGGCCGAGGGCCCGTCCTTG
>JBMFHN010000071.1:0-12216 GCA_049976805.1 Occallatibacter sp.
CGAGATGCTGAAGGTCTTGCAGCAGCGCCCGCTGGACATTGCGCGGACCGCCGAGCTGGTCAAGCGCGACGGACCGCTCGTCTACCAGGTGCTGCGTCTTGCAAACTCGCCTCTGTGGGGGCTGGCCGACGAGGTCAAGTCGATCGAGCGGGCGCTGCTGGCCATCGGCGACGAGCGGTTTCGCCGCGTGGCGACCACGGCCATCGCGGCCGAGTTCAACGGCGGGCAGCCGCCGGAGCTGCTGTGCATGGCAACGATCCGGGCGCGCTTCTGCGAGCAGGCGGGCCAGCGGCGCGGAATGGACGGCTTTACGCAGTATTTGCTGGGTCTGCTGAGCCTTCTGCCGGCGATGCAGGGACAGTCCATGGCGGATCTGGTGGCCTCACTGCCGCTCTCCGGAGCGCTTCGCGAGGCCCTGCTGGGCGAGCCCAATGCGGAGCGGGTTCTGCTCACCTGGCTCGAGTTCCAGGAACAGGCGCGATGGGAGGACGGCGACCTGTGGGCGCAGCAGCACGGACTCGATCCGGATGCGCTCGATCGGCTTTATACGGATTCGGTTGCGTGGTCCGAGGCAACCCTCCATGCCTTTCGATGACTTCGGGGGAGAGGCATCCCGGATTCCGGCCGCAATCGGTCTTCGCAATCCCCGTTGCGATCGATCAACGTTCGGGGAGCGCACACGGTTCGGGCAACGCGCACGCAATGTTCGGGGAGCGCTCGCGCTGGCTCGGATTGATCCCGGCAACCCAATCCCAACCTAAAGACGAGGTGATTCATGCACGAAGGGCCGGAAGAAGCTCCGTTGCAGTTCGACTCTCACAGGCGCATCAAAACCGCATTGACCACCGAGGCGCTGGCCCAGTGTTTTCTGGACAACTTGTACTTTGTGCAGGGCCGGTCGCTGGAGCGGGCGACCCTCAACGATCTCTATCTGGCGCTGGCGCATACGGTGCGCGATCGCATCGTGGAGCGATGGATTTCCACCGTGAGAAACTACCAGGCGCAGGACGTGCGCGTGGTTTGCTATCTCTCGGCCGAGTTTCTTACCGGCCCGAACCTGGCCAACAACCTCGTCAACCTGGGTATCTACGATGCGGCCGAGGCGGCGATGCGCCAGTTGGGCCTCGACCTGGGCGTGCTGATCGATCAGGAAGAGGAGCCGGGGCTGGGCAATGGCGGTTTGGGCCGTCTGGCCTCCTGCTTCATGGATTCACTGGCCACGCTGGATATTCCGGCCATCGGCTACGGCATCCGCTACGAGTACGGAATCTTCGATCAGCAGATTCGCGACGGCTGGCAGGTGGAGTCCACCGACAACTGGCTGCGGCATGGCAATCCGTGGGCGCTCGAACGGCCCGAAGACCGCTTTGATGTGAAGCTCGGCGGCCGCACCGAATCGCACACCGACGCGCA
The DNA here is from genome assembly GCA_049976805.1 of Occallatibacter sp. GTDB lineage: Bacteria > Acidobacteriota > Terriglobia > Terriglobales > Acidobacteriaceae > Telmatobacter. Next base: position 1,414 of record JBMFHN010000071.1, read on the forward strand.
CGGGCGCTTCCGCGTGGAATGGATTCCGCAAAAGCTGGTCTGCGGCATTCCGCACGACACGCCGATTCTTGGCTACGGCACGAACACCGCCAACACCATGCGGCTTTGGGCTGCGCAGGCCGTCGAGAGCTTCGATTTCGGCACGTTCAACCACGGAGATTACCTGGGAGCCGTGGCGGAGAAGGTTTCCTCGGAAAATCTCACGAAGATTCTTTATCCGAACGACGAGGGCATTCAGGGCAAGGAGTTGCGGCTGGCCCAGCAGTATTTCTTCGTTTCGTGCAGCCTGCAGCACATCCTGCGCATTCAAAAGACGCAAAACCGGTCGCTCGCCGAGCTGCACCGCAACTTTGCCATCCAGATGAACGACACCCATCCGGCGATCGCGGTGGCCGAGCTGATGCGTCTGCTGGTGGACGACAACGATCTGGACTGGGACAAGGCCTGGCACGTCACGCAGAACAGTCTCTCGTACACGAATCACACCTTGCTGCCGGAGGCGCTCGAGCAGTGGCCGCGGGATCTGTTTGCGCGCCTGCTGCCGCGGCACATCGAGATCATTGAGGAGATCGACCGCCGTCATGCGATCGAGGTGCGCAGCCGTTTTCCGGGAGACGAGGCGCTGATCGGGCGGCTCGCGCTGGTCGGCGCCAACGGGAGCAACGGGGAGAAGCTCGTGCGCATGGCGCACCTGGCCTCGGTGGGCAGTCATGCCATCAATGGCGTGGCCGAACTGCACACCGAACTGCTGAAGTCAAGCGTGTTGAAGGATTTTTACACCATCTCCCCGGAAAAGTTTTCCAACAAGACCAACGGCGTAACCCCTCGCCGCTGGATGGCCCGGAGCAATCCGCTGCTGGCCGAGCTGCTGACGGCGCGGCTGGGCTCGGGCTGGCTGCGCGACACCGAAAAACTGCGGCGGCTGGAGCCGGCGGTCGACGAGATCGACTTCTGCGCGGAGTGGCGCGCCATCAAACGGAAGAACAAGGAACGGCTCTCGGCGTATATCCACCGCGAGCTGGGCCTCTATGCCGATCCGGACTCGATGTTCGATGTGCTGGTGAAGCGGATGCACGAATACAAGCGCCAGCATCTCCAGATTTTGCACATTCTCACGCTCTTCAAGCGGATCCAGCACAATCCCGACGCGGAGATTGTGCCGCGCACCTTTGTCTTCGGCGGCAAAGCCGCCCCCGGCTACTGGATGGCCAAGTTGATCATCAAGCTGATTCATTCGGTGGGCGCGGTGGTCAACTCCGATCCCAGGGTTCGCGGCCGCCTGAAGGTTGTCTTTCTGCCCAACTACAACGTCAAACTCGGGCAGCGCGTCTATCCGGCAGCCGATCTCTCCGAGCAGATCTCGCTGGCCGGCAAGGAGGCTTCGGGCACGGGCAACATGAAATTCGCCATGAACGGCGCGCTGACCATCGGCACGCTGGACGGCGCGAACGTCGAGATTCGCGAAGAGGTTGGCGCGGAGAACTTCTTTCTCTTCGGCCTCACGGCGGCCGAAGTGGAGGAAAGGAAGCGCTCCGGATACGATCCGCGCACATTTTATGACGGCAATGCAATGCTGCGCGAGGTGCTCGATTCGCTGCTGAGCGGCGAGCTTTCCGCCGGGGACAGAAGCCTGTTTGCGCCACTGTTCGACACCTTGCTCAACCGCGACGAGTATATGCTGCTGGCCGATTACCAGTTGTACATCGACTGCCAGGACAGGGCCGGCGAGGTCTACATGCGCCCGGAGGAGTGGACGCGGATGTCGATTCGGAACGTGGCCCGGATCGGAAAGTTCTCCTCCGACCGCGCCATCAAGGAGTACTGCGCCGACATCTGGAAGACATGGCCGGCCAGCGTAAAGTTGTAGGGACCACTTCAGTCCAGCTCTATCCGCTGTTTGTCGCCAAACAGCTTGAAATTCTCTATTTCGACGTAGTGAAGGAGTCTCACGGGCGTTCCCTCGGCTCTGTACAACTTTATTCTAAACTGCTCTCAAAACAAATAAGATACACCTCAACTCTCAGTGCATTTCTGCCCGTTTTTTGTCCTGCGGGCCGGCGCGCGCTACCCGGCGCTCTTCACCCGCACGACGGTGATCTTGGCAAAGCCTTCTTCAAAGACCGGCGGCTTGAGCTTTTCGGCCATCTTGCGCATGATTTCCTCGCTCACCGAGCGGTCGCGCTTGCGGTTTCGCTCCAGGCAGACTTCGAGCGGCACATCGAAAAAGACCGCCTGCACCTCGTAGCCAAAACCCTTGGCCATCTTGATCCACTGGCTGCGCTCATGGACCGAGAGGTTGGTGGCGTCCACGTAGTTCCAGGGCATGCGGGCGATCAGGCGGGCCCGCAGCAGCGAACGCAGGGTGGAAAAGACCAGCCCCTGGTAGCGTTGCTCCTCCACGTCGTCGAACAGGATGCTGCGCAACAGGTCGCTCGACAGGGGCGTGACGCCCCGGCGACGGAACCATGTGGTTTTGCCCGAGCCGGGCAGGCCGATGGCAAGAACAACGTAGCCTTTCGGCTCCTGCGGCGAGCGCTCGACGGCCTCATCCTCCGGAGGCGGTTGCGAGGGTGTCTCAGGCTGGGTTTCCATTTCAAAGCGCCCGGATCCAGCCTGTTCGTTCCATTCCCGCCGGCCGCGCCGTTCCGGCGAGGCGGTGCGGCTGGCGGCCGCCTCCAGCTCAACCGCCCGTTCAACACTGCCGGAGGTGCGGGGGGGAGCGTCGTGAGACGGCTGCGGCGGTATCTCCGCGGAGGCGGAAATCTCGTCCGGATAGGAGGGAACCAGAGGTTGCGGCTGGTTCGATGGAAGTTCCTGGCCGATCTTGCCAGTGGATTCGGAAGTATTCGGGGTACGTCTGGAGCGTCTTCTCATGCAGCCTTCAACACCTTTGATTCAACAACTGCCCGTGCTACCGGGATACCATATTGCCCAGGAGGTTGCAAATGATGTGCACAGCGTCACATACAATTCCGGATTCGGAAAGTCATACTACCAGATGAGGGATTGTCGGAGAAAACCGGAGGCGTTCCGCGATTTCGCCTCCCGGAGCTGACAATGCTACGATCAAGAGTTCTGGGGAATTGCCCCGCCGGGCGCTTTGTACCGGCCGGCCGGGCGAGAGAAGTTCGCAGACGTTCAAACCATCGCCTCACTGACTACGAAGGAGAAAAGATTTATGGCAGTTAAGGTTGGGATCAACGGCTTCGGCCGTATCGGCCGCAATGTTTTCCGGGCAGCGCTTGGCAATCCAGGGATCGATTTTGTCGCCGTCAACGATTTGACCAGCCCGGCAACGCTGGCTCATCTGCTCAAGTACGATTCGATCCTGGGCAACATCAAGAACGAGATCGTGGCGGGCGAGGACTTCATCTCCGTCGACGGCAAGAAGATCAAGGTCTTCGCCGAGAAGGATCCGGCCAAGCTTCCCTGGGCCGAAGTCGGTGCGCAGATCGTGGTCGAATCCACCGGGCGCTTCACCGACGCCACGGTAGCCAAAGCGCACCTGGGCGCGACTGTGAAGAAGGTGATCATCTCCGCTCCGGCCAAGAACGAGGACTTGACGATCGTGCTGGGCGTCAACCACGACAAGTACGACACGGCCAAGCACAATGTTATTTCCATGGGCAGTTGCACGACGAACTGCCTGGCGCCGGTTGTCAAGGTGGCGCTGGAGACCTGCGGCATCGTCAGCGGCATCATGACCACCATCCACAGCTACACCAACGATCAGGTCATCCTGGACTTCCCGCACAAGGACCTGCGCCGCGCCCGCGCCGCCGCCCTGAGCATGATTCCCACCACGACCGGCGCCGCCAAAGCCCTCAAATTGGTCATCCCCGAGATCACCGGCAAGCTGGACGGCTTCGCCATTCGCGTCCCCACGCCGAACGTCTCCATCGTCGATCTGACCTTTATCGCCGAAAAGCCCACCTCAGTCGAAGCCCTGAATGCAGCCTTCAAGAAGGCCGCCGAGGGCGAAATGAAGGGCATTCTGGGCTATGATGAGAACCAGTTGGTCAGCTCCGACTTCAAAGGCTGCCCGCTTTCTTCCATCGTGGACACGCCGCTGACCAAGGTGGTCGGCTCCAGCGCCAAGGTGCTCAGCTGGTACGACAACGAGTGGGGCTACTCCAATCGTGTTGTCGACCTGATCGGCTTCCTGGCCAAGAAGGGACTCTAACAACAGATCGGCTCGTGGTGCGCCCGGCCGGCTTCGAGCACGGGCGCACCATGAAGCTGCCTTGAATTTTCCCCTCTCCGCCCGCACGAATTTCCGCCGCCGGACTGCGGGCGGAAAATCTTACCTTCTCTCCCGGAGTATTTTCCATGCCTAAGCTCTCGATTCGCGACATTGATCTGGCCAACAAGCGGGTCTTCATCCGCGTTGATTTCAACGTGCCGCTCACCGAGGATGGTGCGACGATCACCGATGATACCCGTATTGTGGCCACGCTTCCCACTATCCAGTATGCGCTGCAGCGCAAGGCGAAGGTGATCCTGGCATCGCACCTGGGCCGGCCCAAGGGCAAGCCCAATCCCAAATACTCGCTGCGCCCGGTCGTGGACCGGCTGCGAGAACTGCTCGACAAGGCGCTCGGCGAGAAAGTCAACGTGGCTTTTGCCCCGGATTGTATCGGCGAGGTGGCCGGTGAACTGGCCTGCCAGCTGGAATCCGGCCAGGTGCTGTTGCTTGAAAACCTCCGCTTTCATGCCGAAGAAGAAGCCAACGACCCGGCTTTTTCCAAAGCTCTGGCCTCGCTGGCCCAGGTTTACGTCAACGACGCCTTCGGCTCGGCCCATCGCGCCCATGCCTCGACCGAGGGCATCACCCACTTTCTGAAGCCAGCCGTTGCCGGCCTGCTGATGGAGAAGGAGATCACCTACCTGGGCAAGGCTCTCGAAAACCCTGAAAAGCCTTTCGTGGCGATTCTGGGCGGTTCCAAGATCTCGGGCAAGATCGACGTGATCAGCAACCTGCTGGACAAGGTGGACACCCTGGTCATCGTCGGCGGCATGGCGTATACCTTTGCCCGCGCGCTGGGCGTCTCGACCGGGAAAAGCCTGGTGGAAGAAGACAAGATCGACATGGCCAAGGATGCGCTGGCCAAGGCCAAGGCGAATGGCGTCAAGCTGCTGCTTCCGACAGACAATATTCTTGCGGACAGCTTCGCGGCCGATGCCAAGACCCAGACATGGGACAGTTCGGTCGATTTCCCTGCCGACTGGCAGGGGCTGGACATCGGCCCGAAGTCGATTGCGGCCATCGAGGAGGTGGTTTCGACGGCGCGCACGATCGTATGGAACGGGCCGGCCGGCGTCTTCGAATTTCCCCGTTTTGCCGTGGGCACGAACGCCATCGCCCGCGCCGTGGCGGCCAACAAGGCGGCCACGTCGATCATCGGCGGCGGTGATTCGGTCGCGGCCATCCATCAGGCCGGTGTTGCCGACCAGATCACTCACATCTCGACCGGTGGTGGCGCAAGCCTTGAATTTCTCGAAGGCAAGAAACTGCCCGGAGTCGAGGCGCTGACCGATAAGTAACATCTGCGGCACGGCTTGACCGAATCGGCGCACAGACAACCCGCTCAAAACAAACAATCGCATCCGGGAAATGATTCCGGATGCGGTTGTCTGTGCGGCGCATTTCCCGGAATCTGCGGACGAAGAGGCATAACCGGCTTCGAGCGATGGATCTTCGAGCCATGAAATCTGTCCGCGCGGAGGTGCTTCCGTTGCACGGCAGCTTGCCGTGTTCCCGCCTGATTTGAAAAACTCTTTCCGCTTCGTCCAACACAAAGTGATTTCTTGAAGACCGCCGGGAGCAAACTGCCGAAGCCGGGAAACCTGCCCGGGCTGATGAACGCCGGAGCTGGTCTTGCGGCTCCCTTCCCAACCAGAAAGCGAGGCCGCGCATTCTCATGGAGAGCCACCTGTCCGGAGAGCGAAGGTCTCCGGCTGCGCCTGGCGTGGGGGATGCTATACTTGACCCCTGAGACTGCCGCTTCAGGCTTTTCACAAGCGTCTGCGCGCCGCGGTCCGGAGGTTTTTGCCGTCTATGACTTCCCGCGCTCGCCGCGCCTTTTTTTCCGTGATCGTCTTTTTTGTTGTCTGTGCCGTTGCGGGCAGCCTTCTGCAGCGCAGGGTGGGGGCACAATCCTCCGATGACGAGAGCCAGTTTCGCACCAGCCTTCGGAGCTTCACCAGTGTCTATGCTCTGGTGGAGCAGAACTATGCCGATCCGCTCACCGGCACCAAGGCCAGCACCGCCATTTATGACGGGGCAATTCCGGGGATGCTGCGGGTGCTGGATCCGCACTCCACCTTTTATGATCCCAAGGCCTATGCCCGGATGCGCGAGGACCAGAGCGGCCACTACTTCGGCGTGGGCATGACCATCCAGCAGCAGGGCAACAAGATTTATGTGGTTTATCCGGCCGAGGGAGCACCCGCGTACCGGGCCGGCATTCATCCCGGCGATATGATCTCCGCCGTCGATGGCCGGCCGGTTTCGATCGACGGCAAGATCCCCGGAGGACTGGCCTCGGCGGACGATGTGGCCAAGGCTCTCAAAGGGCCCGAGGGAACGCATGTGCAGGCCACGATCCTCCGCGCCGGTCAGCCCAAGCCGCTGGTCTTCGATCTGGTGCGCGAGGAGATCTCCCATCCATCGGTCGACCTGGCCTATGAGATTCGTCCCGGTGTGGGGTATATTCACCTGACGCAGTTTCAGGAGACCACGGGTCAGGAAGTCATCGACGCCATTCATGGTTTCGGCAACCTGAAAGGGCTGGTTCTGGATCTGCGCAACAATCCCGGCGGACTGCTCAGCCAGGCGGTTGAGGTTTGCGACCATCTGCTGTCCAAGGGACAGGTCATTGTCAGTCAGCGCGGGCGCGCCTTTCCCGAGGTTGTGTACAAGGCTACCCACGGCAACGGCGGACACACCTTTCCCATCGTGGTGCTGGTGAATCGTGGCACGGCCTCGGCCGCCGAGATCGTTTCCGGGGCGCTGCAGGATCATGACCGCGCCCTGATCGTCGGACAGACGACGTTCGGCAAGGGATTGGTGCAGACGCTCTACAATCTGAGCGACAACACCGGCCTGGCGCTGACCACATACCACTACTACACGCCCTCGGGGCGGCTCATCCAGCGCGATTATGCCGGCATCTCCCTTTACGACTACTACTACAACCACGGCGGCGCGCTGCCTGCCAATAATACCAACCGTGAGGTTCGCTTCACTGACGCCGGCCGCACCGTCTATGGCGGCGGCGGCATCACGCCCGACGAACAGATCCCAGCTCCTCAAACCAATGACTTTCAGGATGAACTTCTTTATCGAAGCGCCTTCTTCCACTTTGCCCCGGTTTATTTGTCGAACCATCAGGTGACCAAGGACTTCCAGGTGAACGATGCGGTACTGACGGAGTTCAAGAAATACCTCACCAGCGAGAACATTCCCTGGACCAATGCCGACCTGAATGGTGTGCTGGACTGGGTGAAGATCAACATCAAGGAAAAGATCTTCACCATTCAGTTTGGAGAAGAGGCCGGACTGCGGGTGCGGGCCGACTGGGATCCGGAAATTCAGAAGGCGATCGGCTATCTGCCCGAGGCGCAGGCTCTCGAAAACGACGTCCACAAGGTGTTGGCCGAAAAGGCCGAAGCGCGAAGCGGGATGCGTTAGGCGTCGCGATCTCCGGCTGCGCCTCTGCCTTGCGGAATCCCCTTCTTTGTGCAGAAGACAGATCCCCGGGCAAGCGCCGGCGACGGACCTGCGGCGAGGGTTCCGTGGCGGGAAATGGGCCACGGAGGAAGAGTTTTCCCGCTGCGGTGGCGTCTGATGCCGGATGAATTTCTTCGCTGTTCGCATCACCGGATGTAATCTTCGTCACAGCGCAGTTCCTTTGACCGCACGTAGTCTCTTCAACGGAGCTGGGGAGGATATCCGATGTCAGTTGTCGCCGCAGAAAACGCAATCACCGTTCAGAATCTGATGGCCGCCTTCGAGGCGGCGTCGAATGCGCACGCCCGGTATATGACTTTTGCCGAGCAGGCCGAAGAGGACGGATTTCGCGGGATTGCGAGCCTGTTCCGTTCCGTCGCCCGCGCCCGTCAGATTCACGCCACCCATTTTGCGCATGTGATCGACCGGGCGGGCGGGCTTGCCGAGTGCGAGATCTCTCTGGGGGCGCTCAGCGGCACGCTTGAAAACCTGAAGGCTGCCCTGAACAGCGAGCAGCACGAGATCGCCTCGGTCTTGCCGGATTATCAGAGCGAGGCGGCCGGGCGCGGGAACACCGCTGCATTGCGCAGTTTTACGGGAGCCATGGAAGCCGAGAAGGCGCACGCCCGGCTTTTCAGCGCAGCCATTGCCCTGCTGACGGCCGGAAAGAAGGTTGCTGCGGCGGAAAGCTGGATCGGCGAGGCGCGCGATTTTTACGTTTGTCCTGTTTGTGGGTACACCTCGGAAACAGAAGAGGAAAGCGAGCACTGTCCTGTCTGCCGCTGTGGCTGGGAGAAGTTCGAGATTATCCGCTGAAGGCTGCCGGTGCAGAAATCTCTTCCACACCCGGGAAAAGTGCGCGGAGCTTTTGAGGCCGGGACGCAGGCAGCGGCTCTGCGCAGGCTGTCCTTTCCAGGAAATGTTCATTTTCCGTGCGCTCGCCCCGGCATTTACGGCTCATTGCGGTCCATGCCAACCTGCAGTTTGCCTCCTTCGGCCAGCCGAGCGCGGAACATGCCCGGAGTATTGAAACTCCAGGCCATCTGCCCATCGCGCGTGAGGGCGATAAGGCCGCCCTGGCCACGGAGAGCGTTCAATTCCACCTGGATGACCTGATCGGCGGCCTGCTGCAATTTCATTCCTTTGAACCGGACCAGGTCGCAGACTTCGCGTGCCATGCCCAGGCGGATGAAAGACTCTCCCGCGCCGGTTGCCGAGATGGCGCAAGAGGAATTGGAGGCATAGGTGCCTGCGCCAATGATGGGAGAGTCCCCCACCCGGCCCGGCATCTTGGCCTGCACTCCACCCGTCGAGGTGCCGGCGGCGATGTTGCCGGTCCGGTCCAGAGCCACCGCCCCCACCGTGCCGCAGCGGTGCGTATCGGGCGACTCCTCCAGTTGTTCCTTCGGGGCCCCATGACCCGGTGGCGGCGCAGGCGCTCCAGCCGGCCGCGGCGGGATCGGGAGGCCTTGATTCTGCAACTGCCTGACCAGGGACTGCCAGCGCGCCTCGGTGAAGAAATAGCCGGGTTCTTCCTGCTCCAGACCTTCTTGTGCGCTGAAAGCGTCGGCGCCTGGGCCGGCCAACATCACGCAGGGCGACCGGTCCATCACCGCGCGCGCCAGGCTGATGGGATGGCGGGTGCGTGTTGCGCCAGCCACCGCGCCGGCTGCCCGCGTGGAGCCATCCATGAGGGCCGCGTCCATCTCGTTCGTGCCCGCCGAGGTGAAGACCGAGCCACGTCCGGCATTGAACAGCGGATCGTCCTCGAGAATCCGAATCGCGGCCTCGACCGCGTCGAGCGCCGATCCATCCCGCGCGAGCACCTGCGCTCCGGCCTCCGCGGCCCGGGATAACGAAGCGCGATAGGCGGTTTCGGCCGCCGCTGTGAGAGCAGAGCGCTCGATGACACCCGCTCCTCCGTGGATCACGATGGCCCAATGTCCACTTGCGCGGCTGACCGCATGGTGCGCCTGGAGCACGGCCGCCAGCGCCGCGATGGCAACCAGAATCAACGCCACGGCAAGCGGTACAATCATGCTTTCCATCTCGGAGTTCCTCCGCAAGATTTCCTGCCCATACCATGCGTCGCGACGGTGAAATCGTCAACCTTGCCACCGTCCACCGGTGCCGGTCCTTGCTCTGCCCCCGCCGTCTTGCGTTAATCTTCAAGGAAGAATGAAAGACATTTTCATCGCCGATCTGGCCAACTTCGATGAAGGCAAGCTCTTTGACGGCTTCTTTCTTGTTCTGGTCAAGCAGCAACGCAGCACCCGGGCCAACAAGCCCTATCTCAACGTGATTCTGGGTGACCGGACGGGCCAGCTCGAAGGCCGCATCTGGGATCTCTCCGACCCGCGCATCGCCAAAGACTTTGAGCGCGGTGATGTGGTCAAGGCGCGCGGCACGGTTGCGCGCTTCGACGACCGCCTGCAAATGAAGATCGAGCAACTGCGCAAGGCTGCGGCGGGCGAGGTGAACCGGTCCGATTTGCTGCCGGCGACCACCTGCGACCCGGCTGAACTCTGGCGCAGGCTTCTGGGTTTTGTCGAGAGCGTCGGCAACCCCGACCTCAAGCGCCTGCTTACCACTCTGCTGGATGACCCCGTGCTGGCCGAGGCTTACCGCGAGGCTCCGGCGGCCAAGCAGCTCCACCACGCCTGGCTGGGCGGCCTGCTCGAACACGTCGTCAGCCTGCTTGTACTGGCCGACCAGCTCGCGGCGCACTATCCGCTGCTCGATCGTGATCTGCTGCTGACCGGCGTCGTTCTGCACGACATCGGCAAAACGCGCGAGCTTTCCTGGGAGATTGGTTTCGAGTACACCGTTGCGGGCGCCTTGCTCGGCCACATTCAGATGGGCGCTTCGCTGACCGAACGCGCCATGGACAATCTGCCCGGTTTCCCGCCGAAGCTGAAGACGCTGGTTCTGCACATGATTCTCTCGCACCACGGCAAGCTGGAGTTTGGCTCGCCCAAGCTGCCCATGACGCCCGAAGCCCTGGCGCTGAGTTTTCTTGACGACCTGGACGCCAAGATGCAGGCCATTCAGGGCGAGTTCGACAAGTGCGC
>JBMFHN010000072.1:0-12201 GCA_049976805.1 Occallatibacter sp.
GGCTGGCAGCCGAGGCGCCGCAGTTCGCCCGGGGCAAACTCGACGGAGTGCGGATTCTTGTGCACGCCCACTGCCACCACAAGGCGGTCTTCGGCGGGCCGGCGAGCGAGATCGCGCTGCTGAAACAGGCCGGCGCGACGGTCGAGGCAATCGAGGCGGGATGCTGCGGAATGGCTGGCCCCTTCGGCTTCGAAGCGGACAAGTTCGAGGTGTCGAAAACCATCGCCGAGCAGGAACTGTTGCCCGCCGTGCGCGGCGCGGGCGGGGCGGCGATGATCGTGGCCGATGGTTTCAGCTGCCGGGAGCAAATCGCGCAACTGGGGCACCGCCAGGCGCTGCATTTCGCCGAGGCGCTGGCGCGCGGCCGCAAAAGTGGAAATTGAATTGCCGAAAGCCGGCTTGTCAGCGCGGCCGCAGGAGCCAGAAGCGCAGGCATCCGCGGCTCGAACCTGATCCGATCAGTGACTTTTGTCATTGTTTCACCGCGCCGCTCCGGAGCAGAATCAGGGCAATTCCGTTCTGGCCCTTCTGTCGTAAAAACGGGAAGATTGGCGCGGAATCTTCGCAGTGGGAGATGCGCGGTGCCGCTCTCCCGTCGAAGACGGCTTCGCAGGAGAGAAAACGGTGAAAGCAGGATTATGGATTTCCGGCCTGGTTGCAATGCTTTTCCTGGGCTGTCCGGCATTGAAGGCGCAACCGCCCCATCACTCTGCCGGCGCGCCGCACGCGGCTGGGCAGAAGGCGGCGACTTCGCAGGTTTCCGCGCAGGGGCAGGCCTGTCTCGACTGTCATGAGACAACGACGCCGGCCATTGTCAGGCAATGGAAAGAGAGCGAACACTATCGGCATGGTGTCGACTGTTTCTCCTGCCACAAGGCCAATGCCGGCGATCCGGCGGCGACGGACCATTACGGCCAGAAAATTGCCATCCTCGTGACGCCCAAGTATTGCGGAAATTGCCATGCCCGGGAGACCGCCGAGTACGAGCACAGCCGGCACGCCCGGGCCGCTCAGTTCATCGGCTCTCTGGATAACGTGCTGGGCGAAGTGGTCGAAGGCGCTCCGGCGGTTCAGAGCGCCTGCAGCCAGTGCCATGGAAGCACTGTCAAATATCTGGGAAATGGCAAGTTTGATTCGACGACCTGGCCCAACAGCGGCGTCGGACGAGTGAACCCGGATGGCAGCCTGGGCTCCTGTTCGGCCTGCCATGCCCGGCACAGCTTCAGCGCGGCCCAGGCCCGGCAACCTGAAACCTGCGGCAGATGCCACATGGGGCCGGATCATCCGCAGATTGAAATCTACAACGAATCCATGCATGGCGTTCTCTACCGGGCCAATCTCGCCCAGATGCACCTGAACAGCAAGAGCTGGATTGCAGGGGAGGACTATTCGGCGGCTCCCACCTGCGTCACCTGCCACATGGGCGGCACGCCGGAGCATCCCGAATCAACGCACGACACCGGAACGCGCTTGAGCTGGACCCTGCGCCCGGCGGTCAGCATCCACCAACAGAACTGGCAGCAGAAGCGCGCGGCGATGCAGGAGGTGTGTCTGAATTGTCATGCCAGCGGCCTGGTGAACAACTTCTACAAGCAATATGACGCCACCGTGAATCTCTACAACACCAAGTACGGCGAGCCGGCCGCGGCGATCATGAAGAAGCTGACCGAAACCAGGGCCATCACCACCACCCCGTTCGACGCCCCGATCAAGTGGGACTACTTCGAGATGTGGCATCACGAAGGGCGCGCCGCGCGCATGGGATCGGCCATGGGCGGACCGGACTTTACGCAATGGCACGGCTTTTACGCAGTCGCCAAGGATTTTTACACGCGCTTCCTTCCCGAGGCGGAAAAACTCTCGCCTGGAATCACGAAAAACCTGCAGCAGTCTCCTGACAACATCTGGCAAAAAGGCTTGTCCAGGGAACAGATTCAGCAGCAGATCGACTACTACCGGAAGAGATATAACCAGTGATGCGGTGAGTGGGGAGCGCCATTGGCGATGGAGTTCTTCAATTTCCGCAAAAACTGGCCCGCGGCCAACCGGCCGGTTGCCGCGGGCGGCTTTTCGACTGCCGCGGGGCGGGGATGCAGAGCTCCTTCCGGCCGGAGGCGGACAGGATGCTGGAGCAGACCTCGTTGGGCAGAGAGGGCGAAAACTTTTTGTGCTGCGCGATGCGGGCGTGGCGGCAGCGGCGCGAAAGCTGGGATGGCCTCGCTTCCTTCATCGTCAGTCACCGTCCGGTCGAAACCGCGGGATCGAACAAGAAGCAGGCTGCCGATGGACCCTGGACACGCTTCCATCGGCGGCTCTTGCTGGTTCTCGTGGCGATGACAACATGATTGCAGGAACGGGCGGCGAGTCAAATCTTCAAGAGCCTTGGCGGGCATTTCCCGAAAAATGAGGCGCTTGAGGGAACGTTCCACGCCGTCGCCATTCCGAACCGTCTGCCGGCAGCCGCCGCGGAAACTTCTGCCGCGATCCGCCCCGGTCCGGGATCGCGCTGCATTCGGGAGAGGACGAGCAAGAAATCTCTGCCTTGTCTTCGGCGAAATGCGATATACTTCACTTGGCACAGCGGCGAATTCATGGCCACATTTCATCCCCATCACCCCCCGGAAGATTGTGTGAATTGCGAGCATCGCCATTTGCGGATGTTCTGTGATCTCACCCCCGAGGCGCTCGCCGATTACGATCGGATCGGCATCATGATGAGCCATGCCCGCGGAGCCAAGCTGTTCTCGGAAGGCGATCCGGCGCGCAATGTCTTCATTATCTGTTACGGACAGGTGAAGATTTCCTCCACCTCCCGTGATGGCAAGACCATGATTCTCAAAATTGCCGGCCCCGGCGACGTGCTGGGGTTGAGCGCGGTGCTGGCCAATGTTCCCCACGAGGTGAGTGCCGAGGCCATCGAGCCGTGTCAGGTAAAAACCGTTCGCAAGCAGGAGTTCATCGACTTTCTTTCCTGCCACGGCATCGCCAGCATGCACGCCGCCCAGGCGCTTTCCGGCGAATACCTGACGGTATTTCACGATGCCAAGCGCCTGGCGCTTTCCGGTTCGGCGGCAGGCCGGCTGGCCCGCCTGTTGCTCGACTGGGGACGTGCCGCATCCAACGGGAAGCCGGAGATTCGCTTTACCATGGCCCTGACCCACGAGGAGATCGCCAATATGGCCGGCACCTCGCGCGAAACCGTCACCCGTCTGCTCAATCAGTTCCGCCGCGAGCAGTGGATCACCATCAAAGGATCAAGCCTGACCATTCTCCAGCCCGATCAACTGGAGCGTCTGACAGCGTAAGTCCTTCATTCCGGTTATTTTCCTTTTACAATACCGGTCAGAGATGACCGCCGTGCGGCTTTTGCGCGCGCCTGCTGTGATGAGCGCGTTTCCGGTGGCGATCCGATGGGCTGTCCTGTTTGCGGCGCTTTAACGAATTCTTACCATTGCCCGATAAGATCAGCAGCAACCTGGATGGGCAGGCGGCTGTTTCCCGTGGGAGAGCGGTGAATGCGAGCTCAGATCGACGAAGAATGCGTGATCAAGGCCAACGCGCAGTTCTGGGAGCAGATGCTGTCGATGGTTCTGGATCCGCTGCCTCTGCCGGGGGAGTTTTGTGTGGCTGCGGGGCATGTGCTGGGCAGCGTCGCCCTGGGTGGAGTGTGGAAAGGCCGCATCGAGGTTCGCATCGCCGAGGGGCTGGCGTACCAGGCAACTGCGGCGATGATGATGCAGCCGATCGAGACGGTGGCCGAAGCCGATGCCCTGGACGCCGCCCGGGAGATCGCCAACATGATAGCCGGCACCATCAAGTCCTCGCTGCCCCGGCCCTGTACGATGACCGTTCCCGAATCGACCGTTGAGGGCGATGACTTCTGTGGTCCGGCGCAAACCGAGGATTCGCTGACGGTGGCCTTTCATCACCCGAGCGGCGACCTGATGGTGCGTATCTGGGAGCAGGAATCCTTGTAGGGCAGCGACAGCCGGACTATTGGTTGCCGGACTGCGGCACCAGCGTCAGCCGGGCCGCCAGCACCACCAGGGTGATCCACAACGTGTCAGCTCCCAGCAGGTGCGCCACCTGCACCCAAACCGGAGCCAGCAGCGCCACGTCCAGAATGCCCAGCGCGTAGACGGAAACCAGCAGCAGCAGCACCAGAGCGGAGAGCCGGCGATTGTTCCAGAACCCGGTTGCCGGTCCGGGCCCTGGCCGGGATCGCTGGTACGTCATCTCGGTCGAGCGCGCCAGCAGCCAGACGAGAAAGATGCTGGCCGTGAAGGCGACGGCCGGATGCATCCAGCGCCAGTGGACCAGCCAGCCGCTGGTGGGGGAAAAATCCTGGGCCAGCGCCTGGTTCAGCGAGGAGGCTGGGAAAAGCGTATCCCCCAGGGCGGCCAGTGATCCGGTAACACCGACCAGCAGGACGACAAGGATGCAAGCCGCTATACCGAAAGGAGCCACCAGGCGCACCGAGCCGCGCAGATAGCCGGTGCGACGGCCCAGCAGGTGTGCCGTCAGGGTGAGGGCGGCCAGCAAAAGAAGCGTGTTGGTCAGGTGCAGGGCCAGGTAAGCCGGGCGCAAGGGGGAGTGGCTCGTGGCCGTGAGTCCCAGCTTGACCAGCAGGGCGCCCAGAATGGCCTCGACGAGCGTCAATATCACCGCAATTGTGGCCGCCAGGCGTGCCAGGTGGCCGCGCGCCGTTGCGGAAAAGGTCCACACTGCGAGGCCGACGATCGCGAGCAGCGAAATTCCGCTCATGATGCGGTGGGTGTACTCGATCATGGTCTTGGCGCTGGCCGATTGCTGGACGATGGTGCCATTGCACAGCGGCCAGTGGCCGCCGCAGCCGGCCCCCGAGCCGGTGGCGCGCACCAGTGTCCCCCAGAGAATGACGGCGACGAAGTAGGCGAGCACCACCCAGGCAAAGCGGCGCAAGCCAGCCCGGGGAAGCTTCGAATCCGTTTCGGACGCGGTGGCGGAAGACATGTCAGGCAGGCTCCGGTTCAGACAGTTCAGTGTAGACCACGCAAAGACCGGCGGGAGCCAGGGAGCGCGAAAGAAGCGATCCTTCGGTCCGGAAATTCCTCTGCCCCCGGAACAGACCGCGCTCAGGACGCGGTCGGCTGACCCAGCAGCCGCACCACGTGGTTGACGATCATCAGGTCCTCGGCGGGCGGAATCACGCGCACCATGACCGGAGAGTTGGCAGCCGAGATGACCGCCTCGCCGCGCACGTTGTTGCGCTCCGGGTCGAGGACGATGCCCAGACCGCCCAGGGTCGAGCAGATCTCGGCGCGGGCGGCGATGTCGTTCTCGCCGATGCCCCCGGTGAAGACCAGCAGGTCCAGCCCGCCCAACTCGGCCACGAAGCTGCCGATCCACTTGGCGACGGTCAGGGTGAACATGCTCACCGCCAGCCGCGCCTTGGGGTTGCCGGCGTGGATCGCCTCGCGCAGGTCGCGCATGTCGTTCGACAGCTCGCTGACACCCAGCAGGCCGGCCCTCTTGTTGGCCACGATCTCCAGTTGATCGGCGGCCTCGGCCGCGCTCCTGCCCTTCTCGGCGATCTTGCGCAGCATCAGCACGAGCACGCCAGGATCGAGGTCGCCGGTGCGCGTGCCGCTGATCAGCCCACCGGTTGGCGTCAGGCCCATCGAGGTGTCCACCCCTTGGCCGTTGCGGATCGCCGCGATGGAGGCGCCGTTGCCCAGGTGGGCGACGACCAGCCTTTCCGGAACGTGGGGTTGCAACTGGTAGACGATCGACTCGTAGGAGATGCCGTGAAAGCCGCAGCGGCGCACTCCCATCGCCGCATACTCGGCCGGTATGGGCATGCGCGTGACCACCTCGGGCATGTCGCGATGGAAATAGGAATCCGAGCAGGCGAAGTTGGGCACACCGGGGAACAATTCGAGCGCCTCGCGCATGATGTAGGCGCCGATGGGAGTGTGCAGCGGCGCCAGGTCCTTGTAACTCTCCATCTGGTCGATCATGGCTGGGGTCACGCGCAGGTTGGCCTGCAGCGGGGCGCCGGCGCAGACCATGCGATGGCCGATGGCCGCCGGAGCGGGGAACTGTCCGGAGTGAAGCGCGTCGGCCACCATCTTGAAGGCCACCGAGCGGTTCGGCAGCGGCGGGTTTTGATCGACCAGCTTCCGGCCTTCGGCGTCCTTGATCCAGAACTTGCCCAGGTCGGTGCCGATGCCGTCGACCGCGCCCTCGAAGAGTTTGATCCGCTGGCCGTTGCCGGCCTCGTAAACGGAAAACTTGATGGAAGAAGAACCGCTGTTCAAAACCAGTACAGGTAAGGAAGCCATGGGTCAGAGAAACCTTTCGTGAGCGAATTGGCAAGCCAGCAAGTCAGCAAGTCAGCGAATTAGCAAGTCAGCAAGTGAGCAGGCCGGCAGCTCAGCACAACGCGGCGGAATCTGCCGGCTTGCCGGTTCATTTCGGCCAGCGCCAGTCGCGGATCTCGGGCAGGTCGTCGCCGTTTTCGGCCACGTAAAGCCGATGTCGCTGGATGGCCTCCGAGTACCACTGCTCGGCCCTGTCAACCTGCGCCGCCAGCCGCGGCACGCGCCGGATGGCGTCGAGCGCCAACTGGAAGCGGTCGATGTTGTTGAGTACGCACATGTCGAACGGGGTGGTCGTGGTGCCCTCTTCCTTGTAGCCGCGCACGTGAAGGCTGTCGTGGTTGTGCCGCCGGTAGGTGAGCCGGTGAATCAGCCAGGGATAGCCGTGGAAGGCGAATACCACCGGCGTCGCGGGCGGGAAGATCTGGTTGTAGTCCTCGTCGGCGAGCCCGTGCGGGTGCTCGGATTGCGGCTGAAGCGCCATCAGGTCCACTACGTTGACGACGCGAATCTTCAGGTCGGGAGCGAGCGAGCGGAGCAGGATGACCGCGGCCAGCGTCTCCAGGGTGGGCACATCGCCGGCGCAGGCCATCACGACATCGGGCTCCCCCTCGTCGTTCGAGGCCCACGGCCAAATGCCCATCCCGGTGGCACAGTGGCGGATCGCCTCGTCCATGGTGAGCCACTGCGGCGCCGGTTGCTTGCCGGCCACGATCAAGTTGATGTAATTCCGGCTGCGCAGGCAGTGATCGGCCACCGAGAGCAGCGTGTTGGCGTCCGGCGGCAGATAGACGCGCACCACCTCGGCCTTCTTGTTCACCAGATGGTCGATAAAGCCCGGATCCTGATGCGAGAAGCCGTTGTGGTCCTGCCGCCAGACCAGCGACGAGAGCAGGTAGTTGAGCGAGGCGATGGGCTTGCGCCAGGGCATCTCGCGCGTCACCTTCAGCCACTTGGCGTGCTGGTTGGCCATCGAATCGATGATGTGGATGAAGGCCTCGTAACAGGAGAAGAAGCCGTGACGTCCGGTCAGCAAGTAGCCTTCGAGCCAGCCCTGGCAGATGTGCTCGCTGAGCACCTCCATGACCCGCCCGGTCTCGGAGAGATTTTCATCGACCGGCAGGGTTGCCGCCATCCACGCCTTGCCGGTTCCCGTGATGACGTCGCCGATGCGGTTGGATGCCGTCTCGTCGGGCCCGAAGACGCGGAAGTTCTTCTGTTCCCGGTTCGCCTCCATCACGGCGTGAAGAAAATGCCCCAGGACGCGCGTGGACTCGACGTCGGCCTGGCCGCGGCCTTCGAGACGGACGGCAAACTCATGGAAGCTGGGCATCTTCAGCGGTTCCAGCAGCAGGCCGCCGTTGGCGTGCGGGTTCATGCCCATGCGCCGCCGTCCCTTGGGAGCGATTTCGGCCAGATCCGCCCGCAGCGCGCCCTTGTCGTCGAACAATTCCTCGGGCTTGTAGCTGCGCATCCAGTCTTCGAGCAGGCGCAGGTGCTCCGGCTTCTCGCGTAACTCGGAAAAAGGAACCTGGTGCGCGCGCCAGGTGTTCTCGACCGGCTTGCCGTCCACAAATTTCGGTCCGGTCCAGCCCTTGGGCGTGCGCAGAATCAGCATCGGCCACGCCGGACGCTGAACCGGCTCGCCCCTGGATGCCGCCGCGCGGGCCGTCTTCTGGATCTCCGCGATCCTGTCCAGCATGGCGTCGAAAACCGCCGCCGCCTGCTGGTGCATCGTCATCGGGTCGTCGCCTTCGAGCGTGTACGGCTCGTAACCGTAGCCGCGCATCAGGCTTTCCAGTTCCGTGTGCGGAATCCGCGAAAGCACCGTGGGATTGGCGATCTTGTAGCCGTTCAGGTGGAGGATGGGCAGCACCGCGCCGTCGGTGGCCGGGTTGAGAAACTTGTTCGAGTGCCAACTGGTGGCCAGAGGGCCGGTTTCGGCCTCGCCGTCGCCCACCACGCAGGCCACGATCAGGTTCGGATTGTCGAAGGCCGCCCCGTAGGCGTGCAGCAGCGAGTAGCCCAGCTCGCCGCCCTCGTGGATCGAGCCGGGCGTCTCCGGGGCCACGTGGCTGGGCACTCCGTAGGGCCAGCTGAACTGCCGGAAGAGCCGCTTGATGCCGTCGCGGTTCTGCTCGATGTGAGGATAGATCTCGCTGTAGGAGCCTTCGAGATAGGTGTTGGCCACCAGCGCCGGGCCGCCGTGCCCCGGGCCGATGATGTAAAGCATGTTCAGGTCGCGCTCACGGATCAGCCGGTTCCAGTGCACATAAAGGAAATTGAGTCCGGGCGTGGTGCCCCAGTGGCCCAGCAGACGCGGCTTCACGTCGTCGAGCGAGAGCGGGCGCTCCAGCAGGGGGTTGTCTTTCAGGTAGATCTGGCCGACGGAGAGATAGTTGGCCGCGCGCCAGTAGGCGTCCATCTTGGCCAGCAGTTCCGTGCTCAAAGGGCCTTTGCTCGTCGTTTCGCTCACAAATACACCTCCTTGTAACACGTTCCCGTACTTTACCAGCCTAGCAGCCCCGGCCGCCGCTCCGGGTGATTGAGGTCACAACCCGGCGCATTGCTCCCTTCTATCGTTGGCCCTGGATTGCCCGCGGCCGTGCCGTGGAACGCGCCGTTGCCGGCAATCCGCAGTTGCGATCTTGACAGGGAGAGCAATTCCGCAGTTCAATCGCTTCGCCCCTGCCCTGGATATTTTTCCTGCCGGGGAACTGCCGGGGTGGCGGGCGGAAAGGGCGGGTCGGGCCATGAATAGTCTGCTTTGGATTGCGCAAAGCCTTTTGGCGGCCATCTTTCTGGCGACCGGGCTGGGCAAGATGTTCGCCTACAAGAGAGTGATGAGCGCCGTGGAGTCCCGCTCGAAGGGCCGCCCCACGGGCATTTCGCGCGAGATGGCGTTCTTCATGGGCATGGCAGAGGTGGTTGCGGCGCTGGGCGTATTGACCCCGGCCATTCCGGCTTCCTCCCGTCTGCATGCTTACCCGGTGGTTCTGCCGGCGGCCGGAGGGCTGGCGCTGCTGATGGTGCTGGCCGGCATCTATCATCTGCGCCGTCACGAGTCGATCGTGCACTCGGTGGTGTTGTTTCTCCTGGCCGTTTTCGTGATGGCGGGGCGCTGGGCGTGGGGATGAAAGCATGCGCTCGGCCGTGTTCACCGGGGGCGCAGGGCGATGTGTTCCCGTGCCAAAAGGCCGAGTCCGGAGCGCCCGAATTCACCCGCGCAAATACTAAACCGGCCGTTCGCGGCTCTAAAAATACCGCTTCAACTTGAGAATTTGCGATTCGAAACCGTACCAGAGCACGGTGGCAACCGCCGTTGCGGCCGCCAGCCGGAAGGCCACGATGGCCAGGTTGCCGGCCGTGCCATAGGGATTCATGCGCAGGTCGAACCAGCCGAAGTAAATGAAGACCGAGATGTGTGTCATGTACAGCCCATAGCTGATACGGCCATAGAACGCCAGGGGGCCGCGGCGGAGCGCAGTGCTGAAAGGATTGCGCGCACCCGTAGAGGCGATAAGAGCCAGGATGCCGCCGCCGAATCCGGCCGCCAGCGCGGAATCCAGAAACGCCGTACCGCCGGCCACGGTGGCCGCTGCCGCGCTGCCCGCAACCAGTGCGGTTAACCCCATTCCGAGCCAGGTGCGGCGGCTGAGCGGAAGTGTGTGGAGTCCCAGCGCCATCAGGCTGCCGATGGCGATTCCGTCCAGGTGAATCAGGGTGTGGGTGGGCGTGAGCCAGGCGGGATGGAGGTGGCGCAACAGCGGCGAAACGACGAGCGCGGTGAGGAGAACGGAGCACAGCATCCAGGGCTTGCGCAGGAAGCGCACCGCTGGCGCCCAGAAAAAGTAATACTGCTCCTCGATGGCCAGCGCCCAGGTGGGAGCAAGGGCCGGAGGCAGCGCAAGATGAAAGAGATTCTGCACCAGGAACAGATACGCCAGCCAGGGAGCGGTCTTGACGGCGTCGATGATGCTTGGTCCGATGAACCACGGCGCGTTGAGGTAGACCACCGCCAGCAGCAGGATATAAACGGGCCAGATGCGCAGCGCCCGGCGGGCATGGAAGTTGTGGAAGTAGTGCGGCTTGTCGCGCGTTTCCAGCAGAATGGAGGTGATCAGGAACCCGGAAAGGATAAAGAACAGAATGACCCCGGACCATCCCCACAGCGCGGTGGAGTAGAGCCATGTGCCAGCGAGCCGCGGATGGCAGTGGTAGAGAACCACCCATAGAATCGCCAGTCCGCGCAGGCCGTCGAGTTCCGGAAGGTAGGAGGGAAGCCAGATGGGACGTTGCATGGGCTAGGCATCAGGCCGGCGAGCGAACCGGCGGACAAACAACTGCTCATGGATGCGAAGATTGGTAGAGGCTGCAGGCCGACCGGTTGCCGCTGGCCTTGATCCTGGCAGCAGCAGCACGCCGGAGCACTCCCTAGTCCGCGGCCAGTTGCTTGGCGCGTTCCGTGGCGCGCATCACCGCCTTGATGAGCGTGACCCGCAACCCGCCTTCTTCGAGTTCGAGAATGCCGTCGATGGTGCAGCCGGCCGGGGTGGTCACGGCGTCCTTCAGCAGCGCCGGGTGGTAGCCGGTTTCGAGCACCATCTTGGCTGCCCCGAAGGCCGTCTGCGCGGCCAGTTGCGTGGCCGTCTCGCGCGGCAGTCCCACCTTCACGCCCGCCTCGGCCAGAGCCTCGATGATGATGTAGATGTAAGCCGGACCGGAGGCTGACAGGCCGGTCACCGCGTCCATGTGCTTTTCGTCCACCACCACCGTGCGGCCCACGGTTTTGAAGATGCGCTGGGCCAGTTCCATCTGCTCGGGGCTGACGTAGCGCCCGCGGCAGAGCCCGGTCGCTCCGGCGCCCAGCGCCGACGGCGTGTTCGGCATGGCGCGGATCACGCCGATTTCCATCCCCGCCGCCTCCTCGATGGCCCGGGTCTTGACCGAGGCCGCGAAGGAAACCAGCGTCTTGGCCGGCGTGAGCGCGGAACGGATCTCCTCGATGAGATCCGGAACCTGGAAGGGCTTGACGCCCAGAAGAATCAGATCGGACTGATTGACCGCCTCCAGGTTGTTGGTCGTTACGTCCACGCCCCACTGCGTGCTCAGCGCCACGGCCCGCTCGGCGTGGGCCACGGTGGCGCGAATCTGCCCGGGAGCGAAAAGGTTCTCTTTCAGAAAGGCCTGCAATAAAATGCCGCCCATCTTTCCGGCGCCCAGAACGGCCACGCGGACGCCGGGCAGCTGTGCGGGTACATTGGTGGCCTCAACGGCTATCTCCGCCATCTTGTTTCCTTGTCTTTGGGTCAGAGTGGAGTACTCCTTCTAAGAATACTCGCATTCCCGGTGCGCAGAAGCCGCAATTTTTCCGCCGCCTCATCGGCAAGCGCGGCGGGCCGGCCGCGGTGCGTGTTCTTCAGGATCGCGGGCTAGGGAACTGAAGCGCCTGAAATCCCATTTTTTCAGCGCCGCTCCTCCAGCCGGCCGTAAGCCGGCGCCGCCCGCATGTCCTGCGAACACCGCCTTCGCCGTGAGAGTGAAGGACCCGGAGCCGGCGTTGGTCCGCGCCGGAGTCAGGCTCGTGATCACCGGCCATGTGCCAGTGGCTGGCCCTGAGGCCGTCGCCGCGCCGGAAAGCGCGATGACCTGCAGGCCGCCGCTGGCGTTGTCGCTGATGGTCACGGTTCCGGTGCGCGTTCCCGCGGCCGTCGGCGTAAAGTTGACGGCGACCGTGCAGCTTCCGTTGGCCGCAACCGTGTCCGAAGCTGAACAGGTTGTACCCGCAGCCAGCGCGAAGTCTCCCGTGACCGTGATGGCTCTGATGGTCAGGGAGCTGGAG
>JBMFHN010000073.1:0-12145 GCA_049976805.1 Occallatibacter sp.
CTGCGTCTGTTCCAGCTCGGTTTCTGCTGCCGCCAGGCGCGTCTCCAGATCGTTCACGCGTTCGCGGTTGGCTCGCTCCCGCGCCGTGGCCCGCTCCAGTTCAACGGCCGCCGCGCTGGCGCGGTTCTGCGCTTCCTGGCCTTCATGATCCACGGCGTAGCCCCGCTCGGTGAGTTCATGCTGGCTGGCTTCGGCTGCTTCGATCTCCGCCGCCGCGACGCTGATCCTTCCGCTCAGCTCAACAATCTCCCGTTCCAGCCCGGCCTGGGCCGCGTCCATCGACTTCATGCGGCTGGCCAGCACCACACGCATGCGGCCGTGCAACTCATCGCGCACCGAGGCAAACCGTTCGGCCTTTGCGGCCTGCCGCTTCAGGCTGTTCATCTGGCGCGTGACTTCCTCGAAGATGTCGTCCACCCGCGCCAGATTCTGTTTGGCGCTTTCCAGACGCAACTCGGCCAGCCGCTTCTTCGTCTTGAAGCGCGTGATTCCCGCTGCCTCTTCGATGATGGCCCGGCGCTCGTGCGGCTTGGAGCTGAGCAATTGCCCGATCCGCTCCTGCCCGATAATGGCGTAGCTTTCCGGTCCCAACCCCGTGCCCATGAAAATGTCCTGGATGTCGCGCAACCGGCAGAGCCTGCCGTTCAGCAGGTACTCGCTTTCCCCGGTGCGGAAAAGGCGGCGGGTGATCACGATCTCGCCCTTCTGCGGCGTGCGCTGGAACTTGCGGCGGCGAATCTTCAGCACCACCGTTTGCGGCGCGACCGACCCCTGAACGGCCTCCTGTGCCGAGGTGAACTCCCGGTCTTTCTCCTGTGGCAGGTCGGACCCTTCACCGGTGTTTTCCTCGATCGCCTGACCGGGCTGCTCGCAGGCAATCATCTCTTCAGCCTCGGCGGCCCGCTGGTGGCGTGCCTCGTCTTCATCCCAGTCTGCGGAGCCATCCTGCTCCGCCTCGATCGGCGGTTCCACGAGTGCCGGACCCTGATAGGTCTCCGGGTCGACCAGGGTCATCGTGACCTCGGCCATTCCCAGAGGTTTGCGTTCCCTGGTTCCCGCAAAGATCACATCCTGCATGTTCGAACCGCGCAGCATCTTGGCGCTCTGTTCGCCCAGCACCCAGCTCACTGCGTCCAGAATGTTCGACTTGCCGCACCCGTTCGGCCCCGCCACCACGGCAATGCCTGTTCCCGGCACGAGCAGCTCCGTGCGGTCGCAGAAGCTCTTGAAGCCGAGGATGTGGATTTTCTTCAGTTTCAGCATCTTCTCTCCGGGTGTTCGGTGAAGGCCGCGCGCGGTGCCGCCCTGAGCCGTCCAGCCGTCCGGTGCTGGCACGGCGAAAAGACTGCCCTTGACTACAGACTTTACGGGCCGCAAAGCACAGGGTCAACGGTGGGGAAGAGGTTCTTGTGGATAAGGGAGTCCGGAATTGCTCTTCTTTCGAAATCTCCCGGGCGGAACTCGAAAGCTGGATTTTTTTACGAATTTGGCCGTTTTTTCCACATCCAGGGCCAAATGGTCTACGCTACGGTCTGCTTCTCCGCTTCTGAGCCACGGTCTGTGTCTTTTCCCCATCCCTTTCGCGATCGCGCTGCCGCGGATCGATCAGGAAAGCGAATCAGAAATGGGGTATTGACATCGCTCTCGGCGGGTAGTATAAGTTTGATTCCATCTGATGTTCGGGAAGCGCGGTGCGATTCCGCCACTACCCCGTAACTGTAAGCGCAGAGAACTGAACATGGAGCCTGCGCTCCTGCCACTGAGGCCGAGCCTCGGGAAGGCTGTTCAGCTTTGATGAAGCGCAAGTCAGGAGACCGGTCAGATGCAAACCTGGGCTTGATCCAGCTTCGATGGGAGGGCTGGAGAGCATTCCATGGCCGGAGCTCCTGTTTCCGGCGACGTGAAGCTGCCTGAATGGATGAATCCCGCGGTGAGGGGCGTAGCTGCGCTCTTTGACCAGAGGAACGGCGTGCAGCAGATGGACCGCAAGACGGTCACGCTCGTGCTCGGTGGCGTTCGCAGCGGAAAGAGCCGCTGGGCGCAGCAACTGGCCTCTCTATCCGGGCGCGTGGCCTACGTGGCGACGGCCGAGGCGGTTGATGAAGAGATGAGCGAGAAGATTCGCCGCCACCGCCAGGATCGTCCCTCGCATTGGTGCACCATCGAGGAACCGCTTGAACTGGCGCGTGTCATCTCCGGGCGCGCGGCGGAGTTCGACCTGCTGCTGGTCGATTGCCTGACGGTTTATGTGTCGAATCTGCTTTGGGCGGCCGAATCCGATCCGGCGAGCCTGGTTCCGCGCATCGAGGGTCTTCTCGAAGCGCTGCGCACGGTCTCCGTTTCTGTGATTGTGGTTTCGAACGAAGTGGGCAGCGGCGTGGTGCCCGAGTATCCATCGGGACGGAAGTTTCGCGACGCGCTGGGCGAGCTGAACCAGCGTGTCGCGGCCCTTGCCGACAACGTGGTGTTGATGGTGGCCGGGTTGCCATTGGCGCTCAAGGGCAGTCTTGGAGCGGTGCTGTGATCGCGTTCATGGTGACGGGAACCGAGAGCGGAGCCGGCAAGACCACGGTTGCCCTGGCGCTGATGGCGGCCTTGCGGCAGCGGGGCTATACCGTGCAGCCGTTCAAGTGCGGACCGGATTTTCTGGATACCGGCCACCACAGCGCGCTCTGCGGAAGGGCATCGCGCAATCTGGACGGATGGATGTTGGGCGGCGAGGCGAACCGCGCTCTCTTTGCGCGCGCCATCCGGGGCGCAGATGCGGCGGTCGTCGAAGGCGCGATGGGGCTCTACGACGGCGCCAGCGGCGAAACGGAAGAGGGAAGCCCGGCGGAGATGGCCAAGCTGCTGGATTTACCCGTGGTGCTGGTGGTCGACGCCGCCCGGAGCGCGCGCAGCATCGCCGCGGTTGTCAAGGGCTTCGAGAGTTTTGACCCGGCGCTGCGCTTTGCCGGAATCGTGCTGAACCGCGTGGCGGGCGACGGCCATTATCGGCTGCTGGCGGCCGCGCTGTGCCTGACCACTGCGACGCCGCTGCTCGGCTACCTTCCGCTGATTCCGGCCATCGCCATTCCCGAGCGGCATCTGGGATTACGGACGGCCGAAGAGACGGCCTCGGTGGAGAACTGGCGAGCCGCCTTCACCGCGGCCGGGCGGGAACATCTCGATCTGACTCCTTTGCTGGGGCTCAACTGGCCGGGCGCTTCATTGCGGAGCGAACCCTCTTGTGCCTCTTGCGCCGCCCAGCCGCCCGTGCGCATCGGTGTGGCGCGGGACCGCGCATTTTCTTTCTACTACGAAGACAATCTCGATCTGCTCCGGTCCGAAGGAGCGGAAATCGTCCCTTTCAGCCCCATTGACGATGTGGAGCTTCCGCCGGCCCTGGACGCGCTCTATCTGGGCGGCGGATACCCGGAGCTTTATGCCGATGCGCTCGGTCGCAACGCGGGCATGCTTTCCGCCATTCGAGCCTTCGCCGGGCAGGACAGGCCGATCTACGCCGAGTGCGGGGGCATGATCTACCTGAGCCGGTCGCTGATGCTGCTCGACGGAAGCGTTCATCCGCTGGCCGGAGTGCTGCCGCTGGAGTTT
The DNA here is from genome assembly GCA_049976805.1 of Occallatibacter sp. Taxonomy (GTDB): domain Bacteria; phylum Acidobacteriota; class Terriglobia; order Terriglobales; family Acidobacteriaceae; genus Telmatobacter. Next base: position 3,595 of record JBMFHN010000073.1, read on the forward strand.
GAGATGACGCCGCGGCTGGTCAACTTCGGCTACGTGCGGATGGCGATCGCCGCCGACTGCCTGCTGGGCAGCAGGGGAACCGAGGCGCGTGGCCACAGTTTTCACTGCTCGCGTCTGCGCCGGACCGAGGCTCATCAGCCTGCTTACCGGCTTGCGTATCTGCTCTCCGGGCGGGAAGAAATGGAGGGATTTTGTCAGAAAAATCTTTTGGCCAGCTATGTGCATCTGCATTTCGGCGCGAATCCGGCATTTGCCGCTTCGCTGGTGGGGGCTGCGCGCGCGGCGCGAACCGCGGAGGCGCTGGCATGAAGCAACTCCTGGCGGTTCTGTTTCTTTTGGCGGCCTTGCCCGCCTGCAGCGCGCGGACGGTGACGGACCAGTTGGGCCGGAGCATGCAGGTTCCGGACCATCCGCACCGGATTGTCTGCCTGATGCCCAGCGTGGTGGACGATGTGTACGCGCTCGGAGCCGGAGCAGAGATCGTCGGTGTGCCAGACTACACAAAATATCCGGCTGCGGCGCGGTCCAAGCAGCGCATCGGCCTGCCATTGACGCCCTCCATCGAGACCATCGTGGCGCTGCATCCGGACCTGGTTCTGGGCGATGCCAACATGAATGCTCCGGAGACGCGCACCCAGCTTGTGGCTCTGGGAATTCCGGTCTTCATGGTGGAACCGCATCAGTTTGAAGACATCTACAGCTCGCTGAACAGCATCGGCCAGGCTCTCAACCGCGAGGCGGCCGCCCAGAAAGAGATTGCCCGCCTGCGCGCGCGCGAAGCGGCGGTGCGGCGGCGGGTCAGCGGCAAGCCGACCGTGAGCATTCTGATGCCGGTGGGATTCGATCCGGTGATTACCATTGGCAAGCACTCCTTTCTCACCGGGCTGATTGCGATCGCCGGCGGCCGCTCGGTGACCGCCGATCTGGCGCCAGATTGGAGTGAAATCAGCCTGGAAGCGGTGATGGCGCGTCAGCCGGAGGCGCTGCTGCTTGTGCGCGATCCCCGCATGTCGGCCATGCAAATTCTCACCCGGCCTGGATGGTCCGATCTGCCGGCCATCCGCAACAAAAGAATTTATTACGTGGACGATCGCATCGAGCTGCCCTGTCCGGTAGCCTTCGATGCACTGGAGGAACTGGCCAAAGAACTTCATCCGTGAGACGGGCTGGCCGTCTCGAAGTCAAGAACGCATTCCGTCTGGATGTTCGGGAAGCGCGGTGCGATTCCGCCACTACCCCGTAACTGTAAGCGCGGAGGACTGAACACGGAGCCTGCGCTCCTGCCACTGAGGCCGAGCCTCGGGAAGGCTGTTCAGCTTTGTTGAAGCGCAAGTCAGGAGACCGGTCCAGATGTAACTTCCGAGGGGGAAAACGATGATCCGGTCCGTTCGCAGGTTTCGTTGGACATGCAGTTTTGTTCCTGTCGTTACCGCTCTTCTGCTGATCCTGTCTGTTCCGGCTCCGGCCGCGCAGTTGTCCGCTGTTCACGGTGCTGTCTTTGATCCGTCGGGGGCGGCGATTCCCAACGCAACGGTGGAGTTGCTGGAAAACGGCGTGCCGGTCGCATCGACAACGAGCGATGCCAACGGCCGTTTCGCACTGCCGCCGAATTCGGGCTCCGGCCTGCTGCTGCGGATTTCGGCTCCGGGCTTCGCTGCTGTTGTGCGGACCCTTGCCGCGCCGGCCCAGGGTCGCGTGCCGACCTTGGACGTCGTGCTTCCCATTGCCTCCCTGTCCCAGCAGATTTCAGTGGTTTCAACCGGAGCTCCCACGCCGCAGTCGCAGCTGGGAACATCCGTGACGGTGCTTTCCCCTTCCGACTACCGGGGAATGCCCGACATCCAGCAGGGACTGCGCATGGCCGCCGGGTTGCAGGTGACCCAGACGGGTCAGGCCGGGGGCACGACCGCGCTTTATATTCGTGGCGGCGCCAGCAACGCGAATAAGATCCTGATCGATGGCATTCCGATGAACGATATCGGAGGCAATGTCGAGTTTGCCAATATAGCCAGCGCGGCAATCTCGCAAGTGGAGGTTTTGCGCGGTCCCAACAGCGTGCTGTATGGGGCGGATGCGCTGGCCGGCGTCGTCAGCCTGACGACCACCCGGGGCGATACGCCGCTGCCTCTCATCACCTATCAGGCTGAGGGCGGAAACTTCGGAACCTACAGCCAGGAAGGCTCGGTGGGCGGGCGCCACAAGCAGTTCGACTACTTCTCCGATTACGCGCGTTTCGACACCAGCAACTCGCTCCCGGACAGTGAATATCATGACGGCACGTTTACGGGAAACTATGGCTGGGCCATTTCTCCCAGCTCCAGTCTGCGCGCAACCGTTCACCACGACCAGGCGGCCAGCGGAACACCGGGCGCGCTGCAGATCTACGGACTTCCGACCAACGCCAAGCAGAACAATGAAGACGCCTACTTCGGCGTGACCTGGAAATACCAGACCAGGCCCAACTGGGCCAACCTCTTGCGGTACGGCGGTATTCGGCTGCGTTCGGATTACATTCAGTTCGCGGCCGCAGGGATCTTGCAGGCCAACGGCTACAGCTATCTTGGCAATCCGGTGACTCTGCGCGGAGCCAACGGGTACACGGTCAGCGGCCAGGCGCAGATTTACAACGACGGACCGCCCTATCCGTACAAGTATCCACTTTCGACCGACGTGGATTTTGTTTACGCCCAGTCGAGTTACGTCTTCAATCCTCACCTGCTGGGACTGGTGGCCTTCCGCTATGAAGACGAACGGGGGTATGCCTCTTCGTCGAGTCCCGCGACTTCAATCGAGCGAGGCAATTACGACTACACCCTGGAGCTTCAGGGCGACTTTTTCAATCGCATCTTCTATACGGTGGGCAGCGGTCTTGAAGACAACGGGCTCTTTGGATTCGCCGCCACGCCGCGTGCTTCGCTCGCCTGGAAGGTAACCGGCAGCACCAAGCTGCGCGCCAGCTTCGGCAAGGGCATCAAGGAACCGGCGCTCTACGACCAGATCGAGTCGCTCTATGCAACTCTGCAGAGTCTGGGCGAAACCCAGATGATCGAGCAGGACCACATCGCGCCGATCGGCCCGGAAAACTCCAGAACCTTCGACGGCGGGGTTGATCAATATCTCTTCGGAGAAAGCACCCGCTTGAGCCTGTCGCTCTTTCACAATGAATTTACCAATGGCGTCGAATATGTACCGGCGCAGGCGCTGCCGGTTCTGGATCCCAGCATCACACTGGCCCAGGCGCTGGCCAACTGGCCTTACGGCGCGGAGGTGAATTCAGAGGCCTATCGGGCCCAGGGCATCGAAATTGAAGGCGACTCGCAGATTCTGCGCTTCTTCTTCGTTCGTGCCGGTTACACCTACACGGACGCGGTCATCCAAAGGTCGTTTTCCAGTTCCGCCATCGGGCCGAGCTACAATCCGGATTTTCCCACCATCGCCATTGGCGCGTACTCCCCGCTGATCGGCGCGCGGCCTTTCCGCATCGCGCCGCACACGGGCTATTTCCAGGCCGGCTATCGCCACGCCAGGATCTACGCGGCTTTGAGCGGAACGCTCGTCTCGCGCCGCGACGACAGCGACTTCTTGCTGGATTCCGATGCCAGTTACGGCAACACGATGCTGCTGCCCAACCGCAATCTGGACCTCGCCTATCAGAATCTGGGCCTGTCGGCAAGCTATCAGGCCCAGCGGAATATCGCCGTCGAGGGCAACTTCCAGAACCTGCTGTGCGAGCACTACAGCGAGGCCTTCGGTTATCCGTCACTGCCGTTCACGTTCCGCATGGGCCTCAAGTTCACGCTGGGAGGAAACTCGTGGTCGGGGAAATGATGAGGGAACGAACCCCAGCCGTTTCGCGAGAAGAACGCGACCGGCGGCAGATATGGCTGCTCGCTTTTCTGCTGGCCGCACTCGTCGTGGCGGCGCTGACCGCTCTGGGCATGGGCGCGGTGAGCGTGCCGTGGAGGGTTGCGGCGGAGGGTGTGCTTGGCATCCATCCACTCAGCAAAGAGCAGCGCGTCATCCTGTTTTCCATCCGGCTGCCGCGGATCATTGCGGCGGCGCTGGTGGGCAGCGGGCTATCCGTCGCCGGATTGCTGTTTCAGGGACTCTTTCGCAATCCGCTGGCCGATCCCTACGTGATCGGTTCTTCCGGCGGGGCGCTGCTCGGCGCCTCGCTCGGCGTCTTCCTGCTGCCCGCCTTTTCGATTGCCGGATTCGGCGCCACGGCGGTGCTGGCCTTTGCCGGCGCCATGGGGTCAATTCTGCTGGTTTACTGGCTGGCCAGCGTGGACGGGCAGACGCCGGTGGTGGCCCTTCTGCTGGCCGGCTTCGCGGTCAGCACGATGTTGAGTTACGCCTCGTATTTTCTGGAGACGCTCGACCAGGATTTCGGCCAGGGCATGCACATTCTTTCTTCCTGGCTGCATGGAACCATCACCGAGCCGACATGGCCGCAACTGGCGATTGTTTCGTTCATGCTGGTGGCGGGAATCGCCGGCGCGGCTCCGGTGGCGCGCCGTCTGAACACCCTGGCGCTCGGCGAGGAGTATGCCGCGCACCTGGGGGTTTCCGTGCAGCGGACGCGCATCGCGGTCATCGTGATCGGATCGGTTCTGACGGCCGCTGCTGTGGCGCTGGGCGGACTGATCAGCTTTATCGGGCTGATCGTGCCTCACATTCTGCGCATGATCCTGGGACCGGACCATGTGCGTCTGCTGCCTGCCGTGGCGCTGGCCGGCGCGCTGTTTCTCCTGGTGGCCGATACGGCGGCGCGCACTATCATCGCTCCGTCGGAGCTGCCCGTGGGCGTGCTGACCGCCTTCATCGGCGGGCCATTCTTTCTCTACTTACTGCGCAAGTCGAGGCGGGAGGTGATGTTATGAAGCCATTGCTCGAATTCGCACATGTCGGATACGGAATTGGAAATGGAAATCTCTTTGACGAACTCGATGCCAGGATTTTTCCCAACGATTGCATTGCCCTGGCAGGGCGCAACGGAGTGGGCAAGACCACGCTGCTGCGGCTGGCGGCGGGCACTCTCGTTCCCGATTCCGGCGACGTGCGCCTGAATGGCAAGACCCTGCGTTCTTTGAAGCAGCGCGAGATCGCCCGCTCCATCGCCTTCGTGCCTCAGAATGCCGAAGTCCCGTTTTCCTTCACCGTCGAGCAGTTTGTGGAGCAGGGACGCACGCCGTTTCTGCGGATGTTCGGCGGGCTGGGCGTGGAGGACCGCGCGGCCATGGAGCGCGCTATGAAACTGACCGATACCTGGTCGCTGCGCACACGTGTATTCAATCATCTGAGCGGCGGCGAGCGCCAGCGCGTGAAGATTGCCCTGGGACTGGCGCAGCAGCCGCAGTTGCTGCTGTTGGACGAGCCCATGCAGCAACTGGATATCGGGCGCCAGCTCGAGATGGTCGACCTGATCGGTTTGTTGCGCCGCCAGGGCATCACGATCCTGGCCGCGATGCACGATCTGGCGATGATTGAAAGCGTGTTTTCCACGGTGTGGCTGCTCAGTCCCGGCGAAGGAATGCGGCAGGGCACGCCCGAAGAGGTGCTGCGGCCGGAGATTCTTGAAAGCGCCTTCAATTGTCCGCCGCGCCACCGTCCCATGCTGGTGAAGCGCAGCCGCGAGAGAAAGGAATCGGTTCTATGACTTCGCGAGATTCCGCCTGTCTGGCACAAGCCATTGCCTCCATCGTTCCCTGCGATGCGCGCTACGCCGCCGAGGCCCAGCGCCACCTCGACGACCTGACCAAACCGCAGGGGAGCCTGGGACGCCTGGAGGCGATTGCGGCCCAGATGTTCACTTTGTGCGAGGGAAAGATTCCTCTGCCGCTGCGGCCAGGAGCCTACTGCTTCGCGGCCGATCATGGCGTCTGCGAGGAGGGCGTAAGCGCGTACCCGCGCGAGGTTACCGCGCAGATGGTGCTCAATTGCCTGCAGGGCGGAGCAGCCATCAGCGTGCTTGCGCGCGCGAACGGGGCTGAGCTGACGGTGGTGGATGTGGGCGTGGATGCCGAGTTTGACGATGCGCCGGGGCTCGTGCGGGCCAAGGTGCGCCGTGGCAGCCGCAATATGCGCCGCGAGGCGGCCATGAGCCGCGAGGAACTGGAAGCCGCCCTGGAAGTGGGCATGAGCCAGGCAAACACAGCCCGGGAAAGGGGACAGAATCTGGTGGCGTTTGGCGAGGTGGGGATTGGCAATACAACCGCCGCCAGCGCGATTGCCGCGGCGCTGACCGGTGAACCGGCCAGCGCCGTGACCGGATCCGGTACCGGACTCGACGCAGCCGGTGTCCGCCGCAAGGCGCGGATTGTCGAAGAGTCGGTCAAATTTCATTTCGGCGCGGCAAAGTTATCGCCGGAACCTCTGGAGGTTCTGCGTTGCGTCGGCGGTCTGGAGATAGCGGCCATGACGGGCTTCATTCTGGGGGCCGCTGCGAACCGGACCGCCATTGTCTGCGATGGGTTCATCGCCACGGCCGCGGCGGCGGTGGCTTGCGCCATCGCGCCCGCGGTGGGCGGTTATCTTTTCGCCGGCCACTGCTCGGAAGAACCCGGCCACAGTTACCTGCTGAATCATCTCGAACTGACACCGATCCTGAGGTTGAATCTGCGGCTTGGCGAGGGAACCGGCGCCGTGCTGGCCATGCCGGTGATCGCCTCCGCCCTGCATATCTTTGCCGAGATGGCTACTTTTTCCTCGGCGGGAGTGAGCACGAAAAACGAATGAACAGCATCTTTCAGGATTTCGCGGCGGCCTTTCAGTTTCTGACCCGCCTGCCGCTCAACTGGCTGCCCTATCGGCCAGACGCGCTTTCGCGGGCCGCCAGGTTCTTTCCCCTGGTCGGTCTGGCGCTGGGCGCTGCCGATGCCGGCATCTATCTTGCCCTCGCGCCACATCTTTCCCTGGCCTTCATCGCCTTGCTGATCGTGCTCTTCTCCACGCTGATCACCGGCGGCCTGCATGAGGACGGCCTGGCGGATGTGGCCGATGGACTGGGTGGAGGATGGAACAAGGAAAAGGCGCTTGCGATCATGAAGGATAGCCGCGTCGGCAGCTATGGCGCGCTGGCCATCGTCTTTTCCGTTGTCGGGCGCATGCTGCTGCTGGCCCATCTGCCGGCGGCGGATTTTGTCTCCTACGCGATTTCGGCCGAGGTCCTCTGCCGCTGGACGGTTCTGCCTTTGGGAAGGGCGCTGCCCGGCGCAGGCGAGCAGGCAGGCCAGGGCGCGCGCCTTGCCCGGCGGATCTCCGTCCCGTCTCTGCTGATCGGGACGCTGTTCGCTCTGGTGATTGTGGGTTCTCTGTTGCGCTGGTCAATGTGGAAGCCGGTGGTTGCCGCTGCGGCGGTCACGCTGCTCTCCGGACTCTACTACAAGAAGCGCATTGGCGGCATCACGGGAGATTGTTTCGGCGCAACCATCCAGCTTGCTTTAGTGGCCGTTTATCTCTGTGGAGTTTGGAAGCCATGAGCACGCTGGTTCTCATTCGGCACGGTGAGACGGAGATGGCAGGACGGTTCTGCGGCCACAGCGATCCGGAGTTGAACCCGGCCGGAGAGTTTCAGGCTGCCCGCGCCGCCGAGCAGGCCGCGTTGCTCGGTGTTCGGCGCATCTGCTCGAGCGATCTGCGCCGTGCCGCGCAGACAGCCGGATTTCTGACCCGGCGCATCGGCGTTCCGGTGGAGCTGCGGCCGGATCTGCGGGAGATGAACTTCGGATTGTGGGAGGGACTCGGCTGGCGGCAGATTGAAGCACTCTTTCCCGAGGAGGCGGATCGCTGGCTGCGGGAATTTCCGTTGTGCAGCGCACCCCGCGGAGAGGCGTATGCGGCTTTCACGGCCCGGGTTGAGACGGCCATCGAGTCTCTTCTGCGGACGCCGTTCGCCGGCGCGATTGCCATCGTCACGCATCGCGGCGTGATGCTTCACACGCTCGTGCGCTACCTTGGGTTTTCCAACGAGGAAGCCTGGAGCAGAACCGGGTCCTACGGAGCGGTGGTGGCGGCTGCGGCGCCGTCCTTTGGCGTTGAGGCGTTGATATGAGCCGGCAGAATCTTGAAATCCGGGAACTGGCTGCCTGGGGCTACGACCTTCGGCCGGACCGTGGTTCGCTGACCAGCGCCGAGCTTGAGGATGCGGCGCGCGCGGCTCGGCGCGAAGTGGAGGCGCGCAAGCCCTACGCCGTGGCATCGCCGATCTCGGAGGAAACCTGCGGAATTTCCAGCGGCGCGCTTGCCCGGCGGTGCAAGCCGGTTGCCGACAGCGGCGAATTCGAGGGGCTGCAATGGCATCTCGCCGTCGTCGATCTGCGCAGGTTGATCGCCTTCCAGCGCCGCGTCGGATTTGCCGAGGAGGATCGTTGCCGGAGAAGGAGGATTGCCGGCGGCGAGGATCTTCTCGATCTTGCGCTCCCCGCCACGCAAGCCCAGCCGGCGTATCAGTATTCCGTCACGCCCGACAGAAAATCTCTTGCCCTGTGCACTCTGAGTCCCAATCTGCGTGTTTGTTTTGCCCCCCAGGCGGACGGAGGCATTGAATCCG
>JBMFHN010000074.1:0-11648 GCA_049976805.1 Occallatibacter sp.
GGGACCCGCCGCAGCCAGAATCACACCGCCTGCGCGTACTGGAGGCTGGCGGCGCACCAGCGGCTGGCGAATTGAATCGATTGAAACATTCCGCAAAGCCGAAGAAACGATTCCTGGTTGCTGTGGTATAACCGAACACGAATGTGCTCGAAGCTCAATCATACAAATAGCTGCCACCGCGGCTACGACGAGGATGATTCATCTGCGCGAACCGGTCTGCCAGGGGGCTGGCATTTGCGGGAGCGGACTCAAAGCAGAGTTGCTGATTGAGCTGCGAGTCTCCCTCTTGCGGGCATTTCAACAGAGGAGGACGCCATGAAGGAACAAATTGTGTTCGAAACCGCACCGAGGAAACCGCTCTGGGTTCCATCGGCGGAATGGAAAGAAAAGGCCAACGTCTCCCGCTTTATGGAGTTTGTGAACAGGACCCACGGCCTCGATCTGGCGTCCTATGCCGACCTCCATAAGTGGTCTGTAGACAGGATCCCGGAGTTTTGGGCGGATGTTTGGGACTTTGTCGAAATCAAGGCCTCTCGAAAATACGACAAGGTGGTCGAGGATCTCGACCGGTTTCCGGGGACGGAGTGGTTTCCCGGGGCAAGAATCAACTTCGCGGAAAACCTGCTGCGGTATCGTGACCAAAGACTGGCCTTCATCTTCCGGGGAGAGGAGGGAAAGGCCGTCTCCATGACCTATGCCGAACTTTACAATTCCGTTGCGCGACTGGCGAAATCGCTGCGAACAATGGGGGTGGTAAAGGGCGACAGGGTTGCCGCCTATATGCCCAACTTCATGGAAACGGCAATTGCGATGCTCGCGGCGACCAGCATCGGAGCGGTGTGGTCATCCTGCGGCGCAGAGCTGGGCCCAGGCGCGGTTGTCGACCGTTTAGGCCAGATCGATCCCAAGGTGCTGTTTACGGTCGACGGGCATTTCTACAAGGGCAAGCCGATCAACCTTCTCCCCAATGTCGAGAAAATCGCAGCCGGGGTTCATTCACTGGAAAGAATCATCGTGGTTCCGTCCATGGAGCAGCGGCCCGAGATTGGTGATCTTCCCCATGCGACGCTGCTGCCGGATTTCATGTCGGAAGATGTTTCACAAATCGAGTTCGAGCAGGTTCCATTCAATCATCCCGTCTACATCATGTTTTCTTCGGGGACCACCGGAAAACCCAAGTGCATGGTCCAGGGACCGGGTGTTCTCTTGAATCAGCTGAAAGAACTGATGATCCACACGGATCTCAAACGCGAGGACAGGATATTCTATATAACTTCTCCAAGCTGGATGATGTGGAACTGGCTGATAGGCTCGCTGGCCGCGGGCGCAACGATCGTCCTTTACGAGGGCAACCCCAACTATCCCGATTGGAGTGCGATGTGGCGGCTGGCGCAGGACGAGAAAATCAGCATATTCGGCTGCAGCGCCAGCTATCTGAATTTTCTCAAAAGCAGCGGCGCCCGTCCCGGAAAGACCTTCGATCTTTCTTCCTTGAGAGCCATGTCTCAAACAGGTTCTCCTCTTTCCGCCGATGGATTCGAATATGTTTACGCGGAAATAAAGCAGGATATGCACTTCAATTCAATCTCGGGTGGAACAGACATCAACGGATGCTTTGCAATCGGGACTCCTATCCAGCCCGTGTACGCCGGTGAACTCCAAGGGCCGGGACTGGGCATGAAGATTCGCGCTTATGATGAATCGGGCAATCACGTGACCGACAAGGAAGGGGAGTTGGTCTGTGAAGCCCCGGTTCCTTCGATGCCTCTTTACTTTTGGAACGATCCCGCTTTCGCCAGGTACAAGAGCTCATATTTCGATGTCTATCCCAAGGTCTGGCGGCACGGTGACTGGGTTGTCTTTCATGGCGATTCAGACGGGATAACTTTTCTGGGGCGTTCGGACTTTACTCTGAAACCGTCCGGCGTGCGGATAGGACCGGCCGAAATTTACAATATCGTCGAGAATATCGAAGGCGTGGCAGATAGCATGGCGGTTGGTCAGGATTGGAAAGGCGACCAGCGAATTATTCTGTTTGTGAGACTGGCGGAAAGTTGCGAGCTGACCGACGAGCTGAAAAACAGGATCAAGACTGCACTGCGAAAACAGGCTTCACCGCGTCATGTTCCCGAATTGATTATCAATGTTCCGGAAATTCCGTATACGTTTAACATGAAAAAGGTGGAGAGTTCGGTAGCCAACATATTAAATGGAAGGCCGGTAACTAACCGGGATGCACTTGTCAATCCTGGATCACTGGATTTCTATGAACGGCTTGCGACCAGCCTGAGAGAGTGAAGCAAGGAGATCGTGAAATCCCTGCGCCGGGAACCGACGGGCGCACTTTCTTCGGCGTTGACCCACCGGCTGTGTTCGGACTTCGCTCAGGCGCGCGACCGGTTCAGGGGTGTGCCGCGCAATGAGGCGGCAGCGAGCGCTTTTGTGCTGGCGCGTCGTGCGCCGCGCCAGGAGCGCGCCCCGGCGCAGGTCGTCGAGTTACACATGCTGCGAGAAAAGATACAGGCGGGTGCGCTGCCCAAGTACGCCGCCGGCAAGACGGTCTCCTGCACGCTCACCCGGCGGCGGAAGTTGACGCGCTAGCTTCAGTATCCGGTGATTGAGTCATCGACCAACTGGGCGGAAAATTTCATGCGGCCGATTGCCCGGGAAGGAAAAACTGGATGCACATCGGCGGCCAGGAAGCTGGTCCGAAGATCGACGCCATCTTCTCGATCATCGAAAGCTGCCGCTGGCGCGGCGTGCCGTTCCGCAAGTATCTGGCCGATGTGCCGCCCGGCATGGCCAGTCGCTCCATCCAGTTGCTGGCCGAACCCGCCCCTGCGGCCTACGCCGCCAGAATGACGAAGCAGCCTATCCCGGCCTGGGCAACCGGTCAACCATGGGGTCCGCCGAACGGTTGCACCGAACACATCCGATGGTTCTGAGGCTCAGGCCGCGAGTGTGCTCTGCTCTGCATCCGTCCATCCCGCTATCCGTCCCGCAATCCATGGCCTTGCCCGGAAGCGTATCGGTGAATCGCACTGTGTAACCTTCGGCGAATCTGGGAATCATTACGCAATGAGTGCATTCGACGATCTCAGTTGCGGACATTGCATGCACCTTCTGACAGGAGGAACACCATGAAAAAATTTGCCAATCTACGCCGTGCCACCTTGCTGGTCGCACTGTTCGCCGCAATTTCCGTTACCTCGGTCTTCGCGCAGGATTCCCGTGTGAATGTATTGAGCACCAGATCCTATCAGCAAACAGTTGATGCCTTCAAGATGGCTGTCAGCAAGGGGGGCATGATGGTAATGAGCACGGTAGATCAGGGAAACATGCTCAAAATGACCGGTCTCGATATGAAGGGAACCCTTTTTCTCATCGGTAATCCCAATGTCGGCAAGCAGGTGTTTGAAAAGAACCCGGCGGCTGGTCTGTATCTCCCCCTGCGCGTGTATATCTACCAAGGAACTGACGGCAAGACATTTGTGAGTTACGACAAACCGTCAGTGCTGTTGAAGCAGTTTGACAACGGAGGCATCGATCAGATAGCCGCCATGCTCGATCAGAAACTAGACATGCTGACCCACATGGTCGCTCGATAAGTGCTTCGTCAAAACTGAGGGGGGAGGAAACGAATACCTCCCTCCGGGAGTTCTCTTGTGAAACGCTTGCTGATCCTCTCATTTCTTCTCCTGCTTGCGTCGGTGTCACCGCTTATCTTTCCGGTCGCTGAGTCCGGCCGGAGTTCAATGGACGTGCTGGCGAAGGTGGCTCTTCTGCCATCGGCGGCGCTGCTCCTTGCTGCCATCGGCCTTCTCCGCCGCTATGACGCCGATCTGGCGAAAATCAGTCTGGCGGGCATCGCAGCAGGTGCCATTGCGACCTTGGCTCTCGAGGCCATCCGATTGCCCGGATTCTGGTTCGGGTATATGCCGGGAAATCTTCCCCGGCTGATGGGCGTTTTGTTGCTCAACCAGTTTGCCGCCGGGCCGACCTTGCAGTCCGATCTGGCAGGATGGGCTTATCATTTTTGGAACGGCGCCAGCTTTGGCCTGATCTATGTGCTGGTTTTCGGAACCCGCCGCCGCTGGATGGGAGCGCTTTACGGGGTTCTTCTCGGCTTCGGGTTCATGCTCAGCCCCGTCGTCTCGGCGTTGGGAGTCGGCTTTCTGGGCCTGCAGTTTTCAAAAGGATTCCCCCTGACAGTCACGGTTGCCCATGCGGCTTTTGGCACGGTGCTCGGCTGGCTCATCGCAGCATGGATAGGCCTTTTTGATAGCCCGCTTGCGGAAAGCATGACCCTGTGTTTCGCGAAGCAAATCGGCACCCGCAAAGCGGTCAAATAGGCGGCAAGTTTTCCAATCATCCGAATCGTGTGGAAGGGTGGTATCCTAGCACCGGTTATGCAAGAGCAGTGGAAGAAAGAAGTGGAAAATGCATCGGCTCTGATCGCGAAAATCCTTGCGGGAGAGAAGGAACTCTTTCATGAGTTGATTCGCCCGCATGCGCGCGTTATGTTCGCTGCCGCCATGGCTGTACTGCGCAATCCGGGGGATGCGGAAGATGCGGTTCAGGAGGCTGCGCTGAAGGCCTTTCTGCATCTGGCGCAGCTTGAAGACGGAGAAAGATTTCGCGCCTGGCTGCTGCAGATTGTCGTCAATGAAGCGCGGATGCATCACCGCAAGCTTCGCCGGCAACTCTACGAGTCGATTGACGAGGCAGATGAAAGCCGCGAGGGCGACTCGGTGCCCCGGCAGTTCGCGGACTGGCACGATCTGCCAGACGAAGCACTGGACCGCGACCAGCTTCGAGAGGCAGTGCGGAGTGCGGTAGACAAGCTGCCCGAAGCCTATCGAGAGGTGCTTTTGCTCATTGATAACCAGCACGTGAGCTATGCCGACGTCGCTGAAGCTCTGGGCGTATCGGTAGGAGCCGTCAAGACCCGCGTACATCGAGCCCGGATGCGTGTTCAGGAACAACTGGCTCCGGTTTTCAAGCCCCGATTCATCGATCACATCCGGCTCATGAAAGGAATGAATCCATGGTCTCATGCAAAAAGCTAGCCCAGAACCTCTCCGCGTATATCGAGGGTGATGTGGACCATGAACTCCGCGGCGAAATCGAGCGGCATCTTTTGCACTGCCGGCGCTGCTCGGTGCTGCTGGATAGCGTGCGGAAAGTCATCCTGATTTCCGGTGATGATAGGACGTTTGAGCTCCCGATGGGTTACGAGAAAAGACTGCACTCGTTCCTCGACCGCCACATCTGACGGCTGTCAGTCATCCATCCGATCGTGTTCTGAAAGCCCGGCTCGTCGATCAGACCATGATGGCGGAATTTCGATTTCGGCGCGCCGGCTATCTGCCGAACCACATTTTCCCGCCGATGGCAATCATGGTGATGGCAAAGATGCGCCGCAGCCAAAGCTCGGGAAGGTGCACCGCGCCCACAGCCCCGAAGTATCCGCCTACAAAAAAGCCCGCGGCCAGCAGCAGCGCCACGCGCAGATCCGCCTGGCCGTCGCGATAGTACTCGAGGAAGGCCAGCAGACCTACCGGCGCCAGCAGCGCGCCCAGCGAGGTGCCCTGCGCTTTCATCTGGTCCATGCCGAGGAGGTAGACCAGAGCGGGAACAAAAAAAATGCCGCCGCCGATGCCCACCACGCCGGAAATCATTCCCACTGCCAGCCCGATCAACAGAATCAGCCAGGTCATCCAACCCTCCATCGGGACGCGCGAAAGAGTGCGGGCGCCCATGCATCACAGCATAAATCAAGGCTAGCGATGGCCGCTGCGGCACAGATTGGCAACTCTGCGGCGTGATACACTGAACCTGTCCTCGTTGGCCGCAGAAACGCAAATAGCGACGATTGAAAGCTAAAGCCGATTTATACCTCGGGACCTCGATTGGCGCAAAGGAAAAAGCTGCTTGCATGACTGTTCTTGCGTTTACCTCCCAGATATTTTTCTTATCAATTCTGGCCGGATTGCTGGGCGCCCTGACGGGCCTTGGCGGAGGCGTGGTGGTCATCCCGGTGCTGACGCTGCTCTTTGGTGTCGATATTCGCTATGCCATGGGAGCATCCCTGGTTTCAGTCATCGCCACCTCGTCGGGCGCCGCAGTTGCCTACGTGCGTGAAGGACTTTCCAATATCCGCATCGGTATGTTTCTGGAAGTTGCGACCACGCTAGGCGCAGTCTTTGGGGCGTTCCTGACGGCCCGGGTTTCCACGCACGGAATCGCAATCGTCTTCGGTCTGGTCCTGCTCTATTCTGCAATCGCTTCTTTCTCGAAGAGGTCTGATCCGGAGCCGGGCGCGGCTCCCGATCCGCTGGCGGCCAAGCTTGAACTGGTGGGGAGTTATGCCGGTCCGAATGGCCCCATATCGTATAGCGCGACGCGGGTTCCCCTTGGTTTTGGCGTGATGTTTGGAGCCGGAACGCTTTCCGGCCTTCTGGGCATTGGTTCCGGGGCTGTCAAGGTTTTGGCCATGGATCAGGCCATGAGGCTGCCCTTCAAGGTTTCGACCACGACAAGCAACTTCATGATTGGCGTGACGGCGGCGGCCAGCGCGGGCATTTATCTCGGGCATGGTTACATCGATCCGGGCATTGCCATGCCGGTCATGCTGGGAGTCCTGGCCGGATCGCTTATCGGTACTCACCTGCTGATCCGTTCCCGCGTGGGAACGCTCAAAGTGATCTTTGCCCTGGTGATCGCAGCTCTGGGCTGCGAGATGATCTTCAACGGTATGACAGGGAGGATCTGATGCACCGGCCTACCGATCAGGAAGTTGATCTTTCCGTTGCCGCCATGCTGCGCTTCGGCGTGACGTTCGCAGCTTTGGTGGTGCTGGCGGGCGGGCTGCTTTTGCTGCGCCATCCGTGGTCGGCAATTCCGGATTACTCGCATTTTCATGTCGAGGAGAAATCGCTGTGCAATTTTCAGGGCATTCTGCGCGGCACACTGCGATTGTCTCCACCGAGCGTGATCCAGCTTGGCCTGCTCGTGCTCATCCTCACCCCGATCGCCCGCGTTGTTTTCTGCCTGGTCGGTTTTGCCCGGCAGCGCAATCTTCTGTACGTGCTGGTCAGCTCGGCCGTTCTGACGATTCTTCTCATCAGTCTGATCAACGGAGCGCGCTAGCGTTCTGCCGGACTGGGCGCCTTGGTCACAAATTTACGCTGTGTTTGCAATCTCTTTGTCCGATTGCAGTACTCTGTTAATGATTTCGCGCGGCCTCTGCATTTGAGATTGAACGGCCGCCGGCGGAGGCTGATCGGTTGAGCCAAATTATTTTTGTTCTGGAAGACGACGCCGACATTGCACGGCTGGTGCAGCATCATCTGGAGGCCGCGGGATTCGCGGCCCGTGTGTTTCATACCCCCACCAATCTGATTCCCGACGCCGAGCGCCAGGCTCCGGCGCTCTTCCTGCTGGACATCATGGTTCCTGGCGGCGACGGTCTGGACGTCTGCCGGAGGCTGCGCGGCCACCCGGCGCTGGCCACCGTGCCGATCATCTTCCTGACCGCGCGCGCCGGGGAAAACGACCGCGTGCTGGGCTTGGAGATGGGAGCCGATGACTACATTACCAAGCCATTTGCCACGCGCGAATTGGTGGCCCGCGTCAAGGCCGTCCTGCGCCGTTTCGAACGGCCCGCCGCGCCCACGGTCACCCGCTTTGAAGAGATTGTCATCGACGCCAACTCCATGCAGTTGACGGTGCGCGGCGAGCTGACCACCACCACGGCCACCGAATTCCGTTTGCTGGACTATCTGGCGCGCCATCCCGGCCGGGTCTTCAGCCGCGATCACCTTCTGGACGCCGTCTGGGGCGACGCCCGCTTCGTCACTCCCAGATCGGTCGATGTCTACGTGCGCCGGATTCGTGAGAAGATCGAGATCGACGCGGAGAATCCTCGCTACCTGAAGACGGTGCGCGGCGCCGGATATCGTTTCGAGATTCCCAAGAGCGAGTAGGTCGATCGTGACCCGCAAAATCTTCCCGAAGCTGCTCGGACTTTTGGTGCTGCTGCTGGTCTTCTACGCCGCGGTGACGGGGGCGGCCTTCGGCAGCTTGATCTTTGCCCATATGGCGGGCCGCGCGCGAGGGGAAATCCTGCCTCTGCTCGAGCAGCAGGCGCTGTGGTCCGGTTTGATTGCGCTGGCCATGGCCTTAATGGCGGCTGCCTGGGCCGCTCGCCGGATCAGCGCGCGTCTTGACCGCATGGTCGGCTTCGCCAGCCGCCTCGCCCGAGGCGAGATGAGCGCCCGGCTTGACGCCGGCCGGGGCCAGGATGAAATCTCCGTGATGGAAGCCGCGCTCAACCATGCCGCCGAGCGGATCGAGGAGAAATACGCGGAGATCGAAGGCCGCCGCCAGGAACTGGCCGCCATGCTCGACGCCATGCAGGAGGCGGTGGTAACCGTCACTCCCGAGGAAACGGTGCGCTGGTCCAACTCCCAGATGCAGCGCTTTGCCGGCACTCAGGTGCGCGCGGGCCGGCCGCTGGTGCATGCCGTACGCGACCCGGAATTGCTGGCCTGTGTCCGCGTGGCGCTGGACCGGAAAGAGGTTAGCCTGGGCCGGTCGAACTCGCTGGTCCCCGGCCGCATCTTCGAGATCACGGCCGCACCGCTGCCGGCCGGCGGGGCGCTGGCCGTGCTCCACGATGTCACTCGCATTGAGGCTGCGGAAAAATCCCGCCGGGACTTCGTCGCCAACGTCAGCCACGAGTTGCGCACCCCGCTCACCTCCATTCAGGGTTACGTTGAAACCCTGATTGAGGAACCGCGCCCATGCGAGGAAACCGCACGCGAATTCCTCGGCATCATCCTCAAGAACGCGACCCGCATGAACCGGCTTACAGAAGACCTGCTGGCGCTGGCCAGCCTGGAGAGCCCCGACTCCAAGCCATCGCGCCGGCCGCTCAGCGCGGGCGCGCTGCTGGAGGAAGCCATCGCGCCATTGCGGGGCATGGCGGAGGACTCCGGCGTTGTGCTGGAATCCTCCAGCGCACCGGATGCAATGGTGATGGCTGATCCCGACGCCATCAACCAGGTCTTGGGCAACCTGATCGACAACGCCCTCAAATATGGGAAGACCGGCAAGCGGATTTCGGTGGCAGTGCGGCGGATCGAATCGAAGACGGCGCCCGAGATCGAGTTCAGCGTGCGGGATTTCGGCCCCGGTATTGCCTCGGAGCATCTGGACCGCATCTTCGAGCGGTTTTACCGGGTGGACAAGGCCCGCTCGCGGGAATCGGGTGGAACCGGACTGGGGCTGGCCATCGTCAAACACATCGTCCAGGCGCACGGAGGCCGCGTCTGGGTGGAAAGCGAACTCGGCAAGGGGGCCACGTTCTGTTTCACCCTTCCTTTGTTGACCCCGGAGCCGGCTGCCTGACGGACCCCACAAGACGAAACCCGGACTGAACCTGGGTCATCCGTAAAGATCGTGGAATGGATGGAAATCCTTGCAGATGCTGCGCGGCCGGGAGCAATGGTGAGCTCGCTGGGATTCGAACCCAGGACCCACGCCTTAAAAGGGCGTTGCTCACAACACACAGGGCGTTGGCCGATCCAACCACCAATGCGATCTCTCAATCCAAATACCGGAGCACTGGTATTCAAGATACACGTCGGCGCCGACGTGTCAAGCGCGTTTGCAAAAATAATTTCCGGCCGGCCTATTTTGAGCCAACAGCCATCGATCCCAGATCGCCCAGACGAACTGGCCGCGGTCCTGGTGGCGGCGGCGCGGAAGATCCGGCTGCGAGGCCCCATCCCATCCCTGACGCATAGGGCATTTCCGCATCCAACCAGGCCGCGGCCGCCCAGCGTCGCTTGGCCTGCATACTGATGGCGGTGTAATGCTGTGGCATCCGCGGGCTGATGTGCCCGGCAAAGCTCATGATCACCTGGATCGGGACACCCGCCACACGGCCATCCGTGTAATGGCCGTGTGGCGCAGATCGTAGATGCGCAGCCATTCAAGGGCCGCTGCCGCGCGGACCTCTTCCCAATGCTTGCGCAATCCCCATACCGTCATCGGCCGGAGCGCATCGTAGCGATCCGCGGTGACGTGGAACGGAAAGAGGTAACAATGCGGGCCGTTCGTACCCAGCGTCCTGGCGCGTTCCATCAGCGAACGCATCGCCCAGACCACCTCGGGCGTTTGCAGCGGGATAGTCCGAATGCGGAAACGGTTCTTCGCTCCCTCGCTGCGGATCTGGATGATCCCCTCCTCAAGGAAAATATCCCCAAAGCGCAGCGCGCGCATTTCATTGCTAGCCGCCGTGGTCTGGAGCGCAACCACGGACCAGTCATACACGATACGCCACGCCTCGCGCGACGCCGCCACGCGCAGCCACCTGTGTTGCTCATCCGGACTCATCGCCCGCTGCACGTCGCTGGTCACCGTGAGCAACGGCTCGAAGGCGTCTTCATGGTGCGCGGTCCATGCCCCCGTCGCGCGCATCACGCGAATGACCGTGCCCACTTCCTTCCGGATCAGGTTTGCCCCAGCCGGCTGCTCCCAGCTTCCGCACTCCTGATCGCACACAGCGCGTGCACGTTGATACTCGCGGAGATGGCCGGCGTGAATCTCGCCCAGGGTCAGCCGCCCGAAAAACTTGCTCGCGGAGCGCGCATACTGGCGTAGATCCCTCTCCGTGCGCGGTGAAATAAACCGTGCATTCGACGACTGCCCCGCTTTTCGAATCATCCTCCGTTCGATCCACAGCTCGAAGGCGACGGGATCGGCGTCCAGCGCTCGGCCCTCATTCAGATCGCGATCGCCGAGTTGATCGAGCGCAAAACGGCAGCGCACTAGAACAAGTTCCCCGTCCCGGCGCCGCTCACCTTCCCAAGTCTGGCCAGGGTGTGTTTTTCGCCGCCCTCCGGATCCTCGGTCAAGACGTACTTGTGCTTTCCCTTCGTCGGACTCCAGACCAGAGACCCTGGATCGCCACGCCGCACAGCGGTGCGCTCCGGATCTTCGTCGATCAGTTCGCGCAGCTTCACGAGCTGGCGCCGCGTGATTCTCCTGAGCTTCGCTTCCGCGCCCCGTGCAGGACGCGAAAAGATGGAATCGATCAAATCGAATGCCTGCATCGTTCAAACACCTGGCTTGGCGCGCGGTCCATTACCATCCCGCAAACTCCGCGCTCCATCCGCTGCCGCCGTCGCCGCCCGTTCCTGCCGTTGTGTACGTCGTCGCGGTGTATCCGCTGCCACCCGATGCCGTGCAACTGGAGAGAGCGCCGCCGGACCATGTTGGCGTCACCGTCCCGCCCGTTCCGCCTCCGCCGACGACGTTGAGCGTCACGTTGGCTCCCGTTCCGCATCCGGCCCCGGCCTGCACTACCGTGCAGCCGGAGAGCGCCCCGGAGGTCACCGCGAGCGTGGCCTTGGGTTCCGATGTGCAGGAGCCGCCCGTGCCCACCGCTTCGGGAACCGTCACCAACCCTCCCGGTCCGCCTGCCACCGAGATTGCGGGCCACGTGCTCACCGCCGTCTGCGATGACAGAATCACCACGCCGCCGCCGCCGCCCGATCCCGCGCCTGTGCTGTTGGCCGATGGCGGGTTGCCGTACATGGCGCTCGCGTCGATCAGGCCGCCCGATCCGTTGATGGACT
>JBMFHN010000075.1:0-11634 GCA_049976805.1 Occallatibacter sp.
CCCCAGGCGTAGACGGCCGCGGTTCCGGCGGGCGCCGCGACTCCGGCCGGCAACATCACTCCCACCCGCTCCGCGGCAAGCGGCCGCGCCAACTGCGCCAGTCGCGTCTCCAGACGGGACAATGCGTCTTCCGCCCGCGGGGCTTCGCCGTCTTCGTCCGCGGTCAGCAACAGCCGCGCCCGGGGTGCATAGTGCCGCAGTCCCACCCCTGGCGCGGGAAGCGATGGGCGCGGTGCGGTCTCCGCCGAGGCGGCGCCTGCAAACAATTCAACCGCCCCGGCTATCTCTCGAATCTGAACACTCGTAACCGCGCCCGGACGGTAAATCACCATGGGGCTCTGGCAGGGATCCAGCACGGTGGACTCGACCCCGTGCTCGGTGGGTCCCGCATCCACGACCGCGTCGATCCGCCCGTCCAGATCGTCCAGCACGTGTGCGGCTGTCGTCGGGCTGGTGTGGCCGAAGGTATTGGCGCTGGGTGCGGCGATGGGAACCCCGGCGCGCCGGATCAACTCCAGCGCCACCGGATGCGAAGGCATCCGCAGGCCTACCAGCGGGCGACCGGCCGTCACCACGTCGGGCACCGCAGCCGATCGCGGCAGCAGGAGCGTCAGCGGCCCCGGCCAGAAGGCCTCGATGAGCCGGCGCGCCCGATCAGGAACCTGATGCACCAGCGTGGCGAGCATCGCCTCGGCGCCGCGCGCGCCCGCGACATGCACGATGATCGGATCCCACGCCGGTCTCTGCTTGGCCGCGAAAATCCTTTCCACCGCATGGGCGTTCAATGCATCTGCGCCCAGCCCATATACCGTTTCTGTGGGCAGCGCCACCAGCCCGCCGGAGCGCAGAATCCGCGCTCCGCATTCCAGCGCCTCCTGGGCCTCGGCGGTCTCCAGATGCGCTGAATCCACCATCCATCGCTGCGTCTTCACTCTTTCATTGTCTCCCTTCGCCGCGCCCTCCGCCATCTGCCGTATACTCTCCGTCAGAGCTTGTGGCTGAGCGATGCCGGCTTCTCCCCGAGCCAGCAGCCGGGTTCCGCGAAAACGGCGCTCCGGGGGGCCAGCAGAGGCGGGCAGCCGGAGACTTGAAGGCAGCCTTTCGATCATGCCCATAGAAACCGAGATTAAATTTCGCCTAGACGATCTGACCGGCTTCAGCCGGCGACTGGAAGCCGCGGGTTTTACCATCGAGACCCCGCGCGCCTTTGAAAGCAACGTTCTCTATGACACGCCCGACCGGCAAATGCGCGCCCGCACGGAAATCCTGCGCCTGCGCGGCTATGCCGGCCGCTGGACGGTGACTCACAAGCGTCTGCCCGGCGCGGGGCCGGTTGAGGACCGCCACAAACGCCGTATCGAGACCGAAACCGAGGTGTCCAATGGCGCGGCGATCGAGGAAATCTTCCGGGCGCTGGGCCTGACGCCGGCCTTCCGCTACGAAAAATGGCGCACCGAGTGGCGCGACGGCGAGGGCCACTGCGTGGTGGATGAAACGCCCATCGGCGATTATGCGGAACTGGAAGGCTCGGAGGAATGGATCGACCGCACGGCCCAACGCCTGGAAGTCGCGCCGGAACAATATATGACGCTCAGCTACGGGCGCCTCTTCGACCTCTGGCGCGCGCAGCATGGCTCGGAGGCGCAGGATCTGACTTTTGCCGCCGTTTCCCAGGGCGGGGCATCGTCCTGAGACCGTTCTCTTCCGTCTTCACAATTGAGCGGTTCTTCCCCGTTCGCGCCGGCCCCGGAAAAGAACGGAGAAATTCATCCATCTGCTTATTTATCAATCATTTCGACAGTGAATCCGGGAGCGCCCCTGGCGTAGCGCAAAGGGAAGTTCCAGCGCCGATTCACGCGGAGTGTCCGGAGGCCGATAAACTTCATGGATCGTATGCTGGATCCATTGGAAATGCCCGCGCAAGGGATCGCCGGGGGTTTCGATGAGGACCGCTGCGGCGCGACAACACTGCGCGCCGGAGCCGGGTATCTTTTTGTAGACATGAGCCTTCCTGTTCCGGCTCCGGAAAAATTCCGAAGGCACAGAAGGCCAACAGGGAGCATCGGATGCCATGCCGGCTTTGACCCCGCCCACCGACGCCTCCGGCACCGCCGCGCTGTCCATTGCGCTCATTGAGCGGAACAGCGTACGCCGCCAGGAGGTCGCCGGCGTTCTGGCAGGATTTCAGAATACCTCGATCCGGGAGTTCTCTTCCCTCCCCGCCGATCTCGATGATCCATTTCTCGGCACGGGACAGCACTTTGATGTTGTTCTGATGGGCGTGGATACGGCGCCGGAACGCGCCTTCGATCTGGTGGAAAATCTCAGCGCGGCAAACTCCGTCACGGTGATGGTCTATTCGGCGCACACCGATCTCGATCTGGCGATTCGCTTCATGCGCGCCGGCGCCCGCGAATTTCTTACTCTGCCCATGCTAGAAGACGATCTGGCTGGCGCTCTTGCGCGGGCCTCGGCCCGTCGCGCGCCGTCTCATTCCGCGCGGAGGAGCACCCGCAAACTCTGCGTTTTCCTGGGCGCCAAGGGCGGATGCGGGGTGACCACGATCGCCGCCAACTTTGCCGTGGCCCTGGCACAGGAGTCCGGACAGCAGACGCTGTTGATCGACTTCGGGCTTCCCCTCGGTGACGTGGCGATCAACCTCGGAATGAGCACGCAATACTCGACGGCCGACGCCCTGCAGGATGCCAGCCGGCTGGATGCGAATTTTCTGCGCTCGCTGCTGGCCCGGCACAGTTCGGGTCTTTCGGTGCTGGCCGCTCCCGGCGAATTTTCGCCGATCCGGCCCTCCCGCGAAGCGATTGACAAACTGCTGGCTGTTGCCCGGCAGTGTTTTGAATATGTAGTCGTGGACATCGGATCGAGAACGGACCTGAACGCAACGGCATTGTTCGAGGAATCGGTCCACCTCTACCTGATCACCCAGGTTGGCGTCTCCGAGTTGCGCAACTCCAACCGCCTGATCAGTCAGATGTTCTCGACCCGCGGGAGCAGACTGCAGATTGTGCTCAACCGCTATACGCCCCATGCGCTGCTTTTCGACGAACAGCAGATCGCGAAGGCCCTGACGCGGCCCGCGCTGTGGAAGATCCCCGACGACTACGCCAGCGCCCGGCGCACCCGCAACACGGCCACTCCGGTTGCGCTCCAGGATTCGCCCATTTCCAGGGCGATCCGCCAGATGGCCAGAACCGCCTGTGGCCTGCCCGCCAACCCGGCAAAGAAAGCGGGATTCTTCCACTTCTGGCCTTCCGCCCGGCCAGAGCGCGGAACGGAGGCGTTGCGGGAGGAATAAAAGCCGTGCAAACCGTTCCCCGCGGCGATCCCGCGAAGGCCGCAAGAGCCTGCGCCAAGGCTTTGCGGATCGGGAAAGTCCTTACTTTCCCGCCCCGTGGCATTTTTTGTACTTCTTGCCCGAACCGCAGGGGCAGGGATCGTTGCGCCCCACCTTTTCTCCCGCCCGGCGCTGCATGGGCTGGCTGGCGTCTCCGGAACCGGCCCGGCTGGCTGTCACCAGTTCCCGCTGCTTCTTGTTCTGGAACTCCCTCTCGATCGCGTCGATGGTTGTCGACGCCCGCCGCACCGCCATCGAAGCGCCGTCTCCCGGCTCGGACCATTCGCTTCCGTTGCCATCGACAGGATGCGCGGCGCTGGCCACAGGCGGGGCCGCGGGAACCGTCCGGCTCCGCCGCGGAGCCGCATCCACCGGCTGGCCGTCAGGACCGAGGATCTGCATCCGGAACAGGTAGCGGACCGTGTCCTCGTGGAATTTCAGCATCATGGCCTCAAACATCTCATAGGATTCACGCTTGTATTCAACCAGCGGGTCCAGTTGCGCGTAGCCACGCAGCCCGATGCCTTCCTTCAAGTGGTCCATCGACAGCAGGTGGTCTTTCCACAGCCCGTCGATGACGCTCAACATCACCATCCGCTCGTGATAGCGCATGGTTGCCGAGCCGAGAATCTTTTCCTTTTCCTCGTACTGCTGCACAAGCTTTTCGAAGATCGACTCGCCCAGTTCGTGCCGGGTCAATTCGAGCGGCCGGATGCCGGACGCGGCAAGGTTGAGGCCGAAGTTGTCCGCAAGCCTGCCTTCCAGACCCTTCAGATTCCACTGGTCCGGATGCACTTTTTCACTGGCGAATTCGTCGAGCGCCGCGCCCAGAACCTCGCTGACGTAATCCTCCAGGATCAACTCGCGCTGCTCCACGCCCTCCAGCAGCTGGCGCCGCAAGCCATAGACCGCTTCGCGCTGCTTGTTCATCACGTCGTCGTATTCGAGCAGGTGTTTTCTGGACTCGAAGTTCTGCGCCTCGACGGCCTTCTGCGCGCCCTCGATGCGCTTGGAGATCATCTTCGACTCGATGGGCACTCCTTCTTCCATGCCCAGCCGTTCGAGCAGCGTTGAAACCCACTGCTTGGCAAAGATGCGCATCAGGTCGTCTTCGAGCGAGAGGTAGAATCGCGATTCGCCCGGATCGCCCTGACGTCCGGCGCGCCCCCGCAACTGATTGTCGATGCGCCGCGACTCGTGCCGCTCGGTACCCAGGATGAACAGTCCGCCGGACTCGATCACCTGGTTGTGCTCCCGCTCGGCGGTGGCAGCGTGAACCCGGTAGACCTCTTCCCACTCCGACTCGGCGATCTCGAATTCCTGCCCCTGGTAATAAAAGCGCAGAAAGCCAGCCGGGGCCATTGGATTGATGGCTCCTTCGGCCACGCTGATGGCCCGCGCCTTGTTCTTTTTCACCAGTTCCTGGCGGGCCATGAACTCGGCGTTGCCGCCGAGCAGAATATCGGTGCCGCGGCCCGCCATGTTGGTGGCGATGGTTACCATTCCCAGCCGCCCGGCCTGCGCCACGATCTCTGCCTCGCGCTCGTGGAACTTGGCGTTCAGCACCACGTGGCGCACGCCCCTGCGGGCCAGGATGCCCGAAAGCCGCTCGCTCTTTTCAATCGATGTGGTTCCCACCAGCACCGGCTGCTGCTTCTCGTGCAACCGGGCGATGTTTTCGGCCACCGCATTGTATTTTTCCTTTTCGGTGCGGTAGACCACGTCGGGATTTTCTATGCGCCGCAGCGGCTTGTTGGTGGGAATGACAACGATTTCCAGCTTGTAAATCTTCTCGAACTCGGCCGCTTCGGTTTCGGCCGTGCCGGTCATGCCGCTCAGCTTCTGGTACAGGCGAAAATAATTCTGGAAGGTGATGGTGGCCAGGGTCTGGTCTTCCTTGCGGATGCTGACGCCTTCCTTGGCCTCGATCGACTGGTGCAACCCGTCGCTCCAGCGGCGGCCGGGCATCAGCCGTCCGGTGAAGGTGTCCACGATGATCACCTCGCCGTCCTTCACCACGTAGTCCACGTCGCGCTTGTAGAGCGCGTGGGCCTTGATCGCCGTTTCCACGTAGTGCTTCAGCTCCCAGCTCTCCGCGTCGGCGATGTTGTCGATGCCCAGCGCCTTCTCGATGGTCACCCAGCCCTCGTCGGTCACGCCGATCGTGCGCTGTTTCTCGTCCACGATGTAATCGCCGGTCAGGCGCTTGGTCTCGCCCTCCTCGATCTCTTCGCCCTGCTCGAGAGCGGGGATGATCTTGCGCACCCGCGCGTAGAGGTCCGTGGTCTGCTCGGTCGGGCCGGAGATAATCAGCGGCGTCCGCGCCTCGTCGATCAGAATCGAGTCCACTTCGTCGACGATGCAGAAGGAGTGACCGCGCTGCACGCAATCCTTGATGTCGAATTTCATGTTGTCGCGCAGATAGTCGAAGCCGAACTCGTTGTTGGTGCCGTAGGTGATGTCGGCCGCGTAGGCCGCGCGGCGCTCGTTGTCGTCCAGATCGTGAACGATGACGCCCACCGTCAGGCCCAGAAACTCGTAGATCTTGCCCATCCACTCGGCGTCGCGCTTGGCCAGATAATCGTTCACCGTGACCACGTGCACGCCGTGGCCGGCCAGCGCGTTCAGGTAGCAGGCCAGCGTGGCTACCAGCGTCTTGCCCTCGCCGGTCTTCATCTCGGCGATCTTGCCCTGGTGCAGAACCATGCCGCCGATCAACTGCACATCGAAGTGGCGCATCTGAACGCTGCGCCGGCCTGCCTCGCGTACCACCGCGAAGGCCTCGGGCAGCAGTTCGTCCAGCGCCTTCTGCTCGACCGATCTGCGTTCTTCGGCGCTGGAAATTCCATCCAGACGCTCGGCGATCCGCGCCCGGAACTCGGCGGTTTTGGCCCTCAGTTGCTCATCGGAAAGCTTCTGAATGTCCTCTTCCAGAGCGCTGATGGCCGCCACCACCGGCTGCAGGCGTTTGATGAGCCGCTCGTTCGACGTGCCGAAAATCTTCGTTAAAGCTTTTTCAAAAGACACAGGATACTCCGTTTACCAGTGTAAATGGTGAGAGGACGAGCGCCGGCTCAAGCTGGGGCGCGGCACCCTCGTCCCGGTCCGCCGGCGGGTTTGCCCTGCCGCACCGCCGCCGCGTGGACTCTTCCATCCGCCGGTACAATAAAAGAGAAGGCCACACCCCCAGCCTGCCAATGTCCGACGAGAAACAAAAGAAACACACGAAGACCGATGACGATCCGGTCGGCAAGGTCTACGACTCCCGGCTCATGCGCCGGCTCGTCGTCTACCTGCGCCCCTACTGGGTTCAGGCCACCCTCTCCACCCTGGCCGTCAGCCTGAAATCGCTGAGCGATATTGCCGGACCCTACTTCGTCATGGTGGCCATCGACCGCTATTTTCCGGAAGGTTCGGGCGCCGCGCGGGGTGGATCGGAGATCTCCGCCCATCTGCTCGGCCACCCTGTCAGCTTCACCGGCTGGTTCGTCCGTCTGCTTCCCACAGACCCGGTGCAGGGCATTACGCGCCTGGCTCTGTTCTGGCTGGGAGCCCTGATCCTCGCCTATTTCTTCGAGTTCGTCCAGACCTACCTGATGCAGTGGACCGGACAGAAACTGATGTTCGATCTCAGGAAGGCCATCTTCCGCCACATGCAGAGTCTGCATGTCGGCTTCTTCGACGCCAACCCCGTTGGCCGCCTCGTCACCCGCATCACCTCCGATGTGGACGCCATCAACGACATGTTCACGGGCGGCGTACTGGCCATCGTGGATGACTTTTTCAACCTGACCATCATGGCTGCCGTGATGCTGGCCATCAACTGGTGGCTGGCCCTGCTGGCCTTCGCCATCCTGCCGCTGATTCTTGTCGCCACGCGCCTTTTCCGCGACCACGTCCGCGAGAGCTACCGCCGCGTCCGCGCCGCCATCGGGCGCATCAACAGCTTTACCCAGGAACACATCTCGGGCATGAGCGTGGTGCAGCTGTTCAACCGCGAGCAGCGCGCCTTCGCCGACTTCGAGCGGGTCAACCGCCAGCACATGGTGGCCTTCAAGGACACCATCTTCGCCTACGCTCTCTATTACCCCGCCGTCGAACTGCTCAGCTCGATCGCCATCGCGCTGGTCATCTGGCGGGGCGGTTTCGGCGTGCTCGCCGGCACGGTCTCGCTGGGTGTGCTGGCCATGTTCATCCAGTATTCGCAGCGCTTCTGGCGGCCTATCCAGGACTTGAGCGACAAGTTCAACATCCTGCAGTCGGCCATGGCCGCCAGCGAGCGCATCTTCAAGCTGCTCGATACGGAACCGGAGATCGTCAGCCCGGCCCGGCCGCTCGCGGGCGATGGGAGCAATCGCATCGAGTTCCGCCACGTCTGGTTCACCTATCAGAAACTCACCGAAGAACAGCAGGCCCAGGTGGCCGCGATGGCCGCCCCGCCGGCTGCTCTGCAGCCCACCAGGGCGGATTGGCTCCGTCCGGCCGCCGGGGATGCCGGGCGCGCGGAATCGGATTTCTCCGCCGGCCTGAATCCCGGATCGGATTCCCGCCCCGGAACTTCCGCCGCGGAGGAGAAATCCTTTGCCGGGCTGGCCGCGATCACCGGCATCGAGTGGGTGCTCAAGGATGTTTCCTTTACCGTTGAACCCGGTCAGACGGCGGCCATTGTGGGCCACACGGGGGCGGGCAAAACCACGCTGACCAGTCTGATGATGCGCTTCTACGACGTGACCGCCGGCCAGATCCTGATCGATGGCGTCGACCTGCGCCAGCACGATCTGCGGGCCCTGCGCGAGCACTTCGCCGTGGTCCTTCAGGATCCGTTTCTCTTCAGCGGCACCCTGGCCGAAAATATCCGCTTCGGCGACCCGCGGATCTCCGACGAGGAACTGCGCCAGGCCGCCCGCGACGTCAACGCACTCGATTTCATCGAGAGTCTGTCCAAAGGCTTCGACGAGCCGGTCCGGGAACGCGGTTCATCGCTCTCCACCGGCCAGAAGCAGCTCATCAACTTTGCCCGCGCCCTGGCCTCGAATCCGCGCATCCTCATCCTCGACGAGGCCACTTCGAGCGTGGACACCGACACGGAACTGCGTATCCGCCACGCGCTCGAGCGCATGGTCGAGGGCCGCACCAGCGTCCTGATCGCCCACCGTCTTTCGACCGTGCAGCGCGCCGATACCATTCTGGTGATGCACAAGGCGCAGTTGCGCGAGCAGGGTACCCACCAGCAACTGCTGGCCCGGCGCGGCCTCTATTGGAAGCTCTATCAGCTCCAGTACAAGGACCAGGAGATGAATGGGCTGGCGGGCGCCGCCTCGCTTCCGGAAAGTTCCACCGCGCCGACCATCTGAAACGGATTTTCCGCCGGTAGCGTGGGAATCCGTGGATCTCGCGGTTTTTCCCTCCACAATTCCCCGGTGCCGATGCCGGGAATTTCGCCCCTGGAGAGCCGCTCCGGCCTCCGTTCAGACCGCCGGCTCCTGCGGCGTTGCTACGTTGACTCCGCAGCGCCGCAGGAGATCGGCCAGATGTGCCGGCGGCGCAACCCGGGCGCGATAGTACTCCCAGGATTGACGGCGCTGGGAGCGCGCCAGCGAGGGGCTGCTCAACAGCCGGTCGCAGACGGCCAGGTGCTCGTCGATCGAGGAACATGGCAGGACAGGAGGGGGAACGCCCACCGTGCCGTCGATCTTTTCTCCCGCAATGCACTTCGACGCCGCCAGATATTCGGCCATCTTGAATGCGGCGGAGCCGAAGAGCCCGCGCGTATAGATGCCGATCAGGGGCCGTTTTGCCCAGCGGATGAACTGAGGCTGCCGGCTCGGCTGATCGGTGATCAGCTCCGGAGGGCAGATCTTCCGCGCAAAAGCGGTGGGGACCACTCCGCCGACCACGCGGTGGCCGAACTGGCTCCGAAGCGCGCGCAACAGAGCGATGCGCTGCTCATTGATGCCTTCATCGCCGGGGGCTTCCTGCGGTTCCCACACCCGCGTCTGAAAAAGGATCGTATCGTCCGTGGGTTCCTCGGGCGAGTACTCGAAATCCTTCCACAGAGGCGTGACCAGATAACGATAGATCTCTTTCCTGCGCGCCGCCAAGGCCGCCGCGCCCATCGTAGCCACAGCCCAGAAAGCGCTTCGCCGCGAGTGGCAGGCCCAGTTCAGTCCGAAAGGGACGATCTTGCATTTGTGCTCCGGAGCAATGGCGTCCGTCAGGCTTCGCTTGGCGTAGACATCGCACCAGTCCAGCAGCGGGCCGTCCCAGAAATCGGCATGGTCGCTCAGCTCGATGGCCACCTTCAGTCCTTCGATCTCGAGCGCCGCGCAGACCGGGTTCGTGATCCAGGCCGCGCAGCGGAGCCTGACCCGGGCGCGCGGTTGCGCATACAAACCCGCCAGCGTCTGGCCCAAATGAAACAGGTCGGCCTGCGGGCCGATCCTGCACCGGATCCTCAACCCGTCGAAATGGTGTGCAGACATGATCTTCTTCTCTCAAGGCACAGGAATTTTTCTTCCCGGACAAAAAGGCCGCCTCGCCATCGCGCGAAGCGGCCCTTGTCTCGGAGCGGCCCTTGTCTCGCATCGGCCTGAGCTGGGTCGGTTATTCGCCGGCGATCAGCGGCTGGGTGCTCAGCGTGCCATCCCGGTAGCCCCTGGCGATCTCCGCGATGGGCAGAGCCTGATAGTCGCTGGCGTGGCCGGCCTGGCCGAACTGGGTCATGCGCAGGGCCACCACCTTCTGCATGGCCTCGCGCGCCGGCTTCAGGTAGTCGCGCGGATCAAACTTCTCCGGCGACTCCCACAAGACCTTGCGGATGGCCCCGGTCATGGCCAGGCGGTTGTCGGTGTCCACGTTGACCTTGCGCACGCCGTTGCGGATGCCGAGCTGGATCTCCTCGACCGGAACGCCCCAGGTGGGCTTCAGCTTGCCGCCGTACTGGTTCACGATGTCCTGCAGATCCTTGGGAACTGAGGAGCTGCCGTGCATGACCAGGTGGGTCTTGGGCAGGCGCTTGTGAATGGCGATCAGGATGTCCATCTTCAGCACCGAGCCGTCGGGCTTCTTCGAGAACTTGTAGGCGCCGTGGCTGGTGCCGATGGCGACGGCCAGCGCGTCCACGCCGGTCTTGGCGGCGAACTCCACCGCCTGGTCGGGGTCGGTGACATGTTCGAGGCCGGTGCCGCCGGCGCCGTGGCCGTCTTCAATGCCGCCCAGCACGCCGATCTCGCCCTCGACGGTGACGCCGCGGGGATGGGCGAATTCGACCACCCGGCGGGTGACCTCGACGTTCTCTTCAAAGGTGGAGGGAGTCTTGCCGTCCTCCTTGAGCGAGCCGTCCATCATGACCGAGGTGAAGCCCAGCTCGATGGCGCTCTTGCAGGTCTCGAAGCTGTTGCCGTGATCGAGGTGCATGGCCAGGGGAATCTCCGGATAAAGCTCGGCGGCGGCCAGAATGAGATGGTAGAGGTAGCGGTCCTGGGCAAAGGCGCGCGCGCCGCGGCTGGCCTGGATGATGACCGGCGAGTGAGTCTGTTTCGCCGCTTCCATGATGGCCTGGATCTGTTCCATATTGTTGACGTTGAAGGCGCCGACGCCGTAACCGCCCCGGGCTGCCTCGTCGAGCAGTTGCCGCATGGAAACGAGAGGCATGGAAATTTCTCCTTTTGGGGATCTGTCCGGCCGCCTCCGTGCTCCGACTCTTTCAAAAACAATCAGCCTTACGAGCGGCAGGAACTGAAATTGTTTTCATCCTAGCACCATCGGTGCTCGATCCCATTCCTCGGGCCCGAGCCAGCTACTGTCGGTGGCACAAACCACAGGATGAGGGACTGCCCGGGGAAAGATACCCGCTCGCCGGGGGCCATTCAGTTGGCTGACGAGCCGGCTACCGCCCCAGGGCGGCCCGCTGCACGGCGAAGATCTCCTTGAGCCCGGCTTCGGCCAGATCGATCAGCTCGTTCAACTGGCCGCGCGAGAAGCTGCCCCGCTCGGCCGTGGCCTGGGTCTCGACCAGGCCGCCATCGGCGGTCATCACCACGTTCATGTCCACCTCGGCCTGCGAATCCTCTTCGTAACAGAGGTCGAGCAGCGCGGCGCCCTCGACGACACCCACCGAGGTTGCGGCCACCAGTTGCCGCATCGGCATGATTTTGAGCGCGCCGGCCGCGACCAGCGCGTCCAGTGCCAGCGCCAGGGCGACGGCTGCGCCGGTGATGGCCGCCGTACGCGTGCCGCCGTCGGCCTGGATCACGTCGCAGTCAAGAATCACGGTCCGTTCC
>JBMFHN010000076.1:0-11488 GCA_049976805.1 Occallatibacter sp.
TCCAGCCGGGTTCCATCCTGGGCGGTAAACCAGAAGGGCTCCATCGGTGGCCGGTCCAGTTGCGCCAGCAAGGCATCGTTCAGGTGGGTCAGGGGATGGATCTGGCCGGCAAGAATCGGGGCCAGCCCGTCCGGAGGGGAAATTTCCGACCGGGGCCCGGTCTGCCCCGAAGCTGGAACGATGGCAACGACTTCGCCGGGCGCCTCCACGGTCATGTGGTCGGCGATGACCGCGCGGCTGCCGGGCAGAGGAAGCAGTCCCCCGAAGTCGCCCGCCCCGGGCAGCTCTGCCAGCCTGCCGTCCAGGGTGGTTTCGAAGACAGGTTCCTGGCCGGCGTTTCCGGCAGCCAGGAAGAGAGATTTCGAGTCCGGCGCCCAGGCGAACTCATCGACCCAGCGGTCGAAGTTTGGCAGCACATCCCTGATCTTCTTCGTCCGCCGATCGTAGACCACGAGGCGAAATTTGTCACTCTCATAGCCGGCGCGCGCCTGCGAGCGCCAGGCCAGCCACTTGCCATCGGGGGAGTAAGCGGGGTTGAAATCGCCGCCGGGCGAGGTGCTGACCTTGACGGGTTTTGCCGCCGGGCGGGTCAGGTCCAGGGTAAAGATGTCGGCGTTGGTGCTGATGGCCGGCACGGGCACATCTTTTTCCGTATAGGCCAGCTCTTTCGAATCGGGGGCAAAAGAACAGCCGCAGCCCGAGCCTTCGAGCGAAAACGGAGGGATGTCGTGCGGATCGTTGGGCGTCAGGTCGCGCAGCGTTCCGTTGGCGACGGAAACCAGGAAAAGGTGGCTGCGCTTGTCGCCGGTGAAGTGATCCCAGTGGCGATAAAGCAGGTGAGTAAAGATCCGCGCCTTGACCATGCTGGCGGCCCGCGCTGCCTCGCGCCCGGCGTTGCACCGGTTGCCGGTGGCCGCATCCGCGGTTGTGATCGCCGGGCAGTCGGGATAGACAAACGAGGTAAAAACGATGGAATTGCCGTCCGGGGACCAGAGGGCGTTGTCGGCTCCGGTTGCAATCGAGGTCAGCTGACGCGGATTGCTGGCGGCGCCGGTGGCGGGATCGAAATCCGCCAGCCAGACCTGCCGGGAGCCGGAACGGCTGCTCAGGAAAAGAATGTGCCGGTCGCCGGGAGCAAACTGGGGGCCGCTGTCGCCGGGCTGGGCCACGCCGAGTTTTTGAGCCTTGCCGGCTTCGGTTCCATCCGCGTCGAGCCGCTGCAACCACAACTCCGCTGTCTTGCTGTTTTGGGCCAGATGCACCGTGGTGACGGAGTAGGCCAGCCACCTGCCGTCGGCCGAGACGGCTGTTTCGCCCAGACGCTTCATCTGCATCATGTCCTCGAAGGTCATGGGGCGTTTCGCCGGCGCCGCAGCCGGGGCTGACTGGGCGAGCGTGGCGCAAAACGGCGCCGGGGCAAAGGTCAGAGGGAGCAAAAGAGCCAAGACAATTCTGCGCATGGTGTTTTTCCTGTTTCATGACGGGAAGTGAAGACTTCCGCACGAAGAAGAAGTGTACACCGGCCACCGTCTGGCTTTCCCCTCCCGCGAAGCAGAGACGGTGCGGTGCGTGCGCTTTCAAAAAACGCGGTGGAATGTGAACGGGAAAAGAACCGGATTCCGGCGGAAAATCTTCGCAGATCGTCCGCCGTCCCGGATCTTTCATCTTCTTCGCTCGTGCTCGCGGAAGGACGCAATACGCGCGGGAAGGCCCGGCGGAGGAGAGAACCGATCCACTGCCTGTTAATCTGGGCGCATGGAGATGCCCGGCTGGGATGCGGAAAAGACGGTCCGCGTGCGGAAGGGTCTGCTCGGGTGGTACGAGCAGACCCGGCGCGATCTGCCCTGGCGTCACAGCCGTGATCCCTACGCCGTCTGGGTTTCCGAAATCATGTTGCAGCAGACCCGGGTGGCCGTGGTGGTGGAGCGCTACCAGGCCTT
Organism: Occallatibacter sp.; assembly: GCA_049976805.1. Taxonomy (GTDB): domain Bacteria; phylum Acidobacteriota; class Terriglobia; order Terriglobales; family Acidobacteriaceae; genus Telmatobacter. The sequence goes on from JBMFHN010000076.1 coordinate 1,941, forward strand.
CATGGCGCGCTTCCCCACTCTGATCTCGTTGGCGCTGGCCACGGAAGACGAGGTGCTGGCCGCCTGGAGCGGACTGGGCTACTACCGGCGGGCACGGATGCTCTGGAAGGCGGCGCGGTTTGTGGCCGATTGCCGCCAGGGCAACCTGCCGGCGACGGCCGCCGAATTGCGCCTTCTGCCCGGCGTCGGGGATTACACGGCTGCGGCTGTGGCCAGCATCGCCCATGGCGAGCCAGTGGCCGTAGTGGACGGCAACGTGGAGCGGGTGCTCTGCCGCATGGAAGGCTTCGAGGCTGGCAGCCGCTCGGGCGGCGGCGCAAGGATCCGGCGCAAGATTGCAGCACTGGCCGCAGCGCTGGTTTGCACCGAGCGGCCGGGTGATTTCAACCAGGCGCTGATGGAACTGGGCGCGACCCTTTGCCTGCCGCGTAATCCGCGCTGCCAGTTCTGTCCGGTGGCCGCAGACTGCAAAACCCAGGGTGAGCACCAGACCGCGCCCCGGCCACGGATGATCTGCCGCGAGGTGGCCTATGCGCTGGCAGTGCGCACCGGACAACAGGCCGGCAAGGCCGCCCGCGAGGTGCTCCTGGAGCAGCGGCCAAAGGAGCAGACCGTGATGCCCGGCCTCTGGGAACTGCCCCGGCTGACAGATCCCGCCGTTCCTGAGAAGGAATTGCGCCTCACCCTGCGCCACTCCATCATGCAGGTGAATTACTATGTGCGCATTCGCACAGTTTTTGAGGATGACATTGCCGCAATGACGGTTCCCGGTGGCCGCCGGCGCTGGATACCGCTGCGCGAAGCGGCAGGGATGGCGCTCACCGGACTGGCCCGCAAGGCGCTCTCCCGGCTGCATTTGCTTGGAGATCCGCCGCTCGATGCCATCGCCCCCCAGGCGGACCGCGATGCTTTCTGAAAAAGACGGGCACCCGTTCCCCGGGTTTTTCTCTCGCATCCCCACACCCTTTTGGCGCATCCTATTCAAAGAGAGCATTTTTGCCCCCAGCGGCGCGCTTCCCCTCGCCGCACTGTAGGGGGCATCCATTTTTTTGGTCCCCAACCAACTCCAAGGAGGAATCATGGCAAGTAAAGCAAGCGCGGTTTGGACAGGTTCACTGAAAGAAGGCAAGGGCACGATCTCGACGGCAACAGGCGTGTTGAACGACGCAAACTTTTCATTTGCCACGCGGTTTGAAGGAGCCAGCAGCGGCACCACCCCGGAAGAACTGATCGCGGCGGCGCATGCCGGCTGTTTTTCGATGGCCCTGGGCGCGCAGTTGGGGGGTGCGGGTCTGACCCCGGAGAAGATCGAAACCCAGGCGGCGGTGACGCTGGCCAAGACCGATGCCGGCTTTGCCGTGACCCGCATCGCGCTGACCACCACGGCCAAGGTTCCCGGCGCCTCCAAGGAAGTTTTTGATCAGGCTGCGGCCGAGGCCAAGGCTGGCTGCCCGATCTCCAAGCTCTTTGCCAACAATACAGAAATCCTGCTCGATGCCAGGCTGCTCTAAGCAGGTCGATCCTGAAAAGGTGATTTTTCAGCTTGTCTCGCAGCGCATCCGCGGGCCAAGGGGGGCAGGATGAGCGGAAATTGCTCCCCGACGCCCGGCCGGCCGCGCAGAAAACAGAGCCAGAAAGCTCCCGGGGCTTGTGGAAGTTCATCGCCGCGGGCGCTGGCATGGCGTTGATCGCGTCGCCGCCCGCGCGCGCTTTGTCTGCGGCGCGTGCGGGCAGCGGCTCGACGCCGCAGCAGGCGCGGAGGTTTCCGCGCCTTTCGTATTCTGCGGGAGCAGGTTGGGCTAGAAGCGGACCGAGACCGTGCCGCTGATGGTGCGCGGCGCGCCCACCTGCAGGGTGTTGTTGGCAATCGACAGGGGATCGCTGTAGATGAACCCGTTGGTGCCGATGGTGGCCCAATACTCCGAGTTCAGCAGGTTGGTGATGTTGAGCTGCGCCCGGAGGTCCTTGAACTCACCCATCTGGTCGCGCTGGTAACCGGCGCCGATCTCGGCCAGGAAGCGGCCGGCAACGCTGCCGTCGTTCGAGTAGGTGAAGTAGCGCGTGGACATATAGTCGGAGCCGATATTCACGAAAGCTCCCGACTGGTGCCAGTTGAGCGAGGTCTTGTACATTCCCTTGGGCGAATCCACGTTGATCTTGCCCTTGGTGTTGTAGATGCAGGTATTGTTGGCGCACGACGTGTTGTAATAGGGCACGTTGTCGTCGTACACGGACTTGTCCCATGTGCCGCCGTTGTACAGCGAAAACTTCGGTCCCAGGTTGATGGTGACCGCTCCGTCCACTCCGTTGGTGGTCACACTGCCCGCGTTGCCCAGGATGGAGACGGCGCCGATGATGCCGACTCCCTGCGAGAAGGCCAGCAGCCGGTTTTGATAGTTGACGCGGAAAAGGCTTACCTGCGCCGCGGCCAGATGCGAGTTGTAGCGGTAACCGGCCTCCTCGGTCCAGGAGGTCTCCGGCTTGAGGTTTTGGGTCGCGTAGTCGTATCCGGCCTGTGTCGCGTTCCAGGGCGAGGCGCCATAGCCGTAGCCGCCGGGCGTGTAAGCGCGGACGTTGTAGGCCGCGTCGCCGAAAAGCTCGCTGGTTTTGTCGAGCTTGTAGTCGGCGCCGAACTGAGGCAGAAACGGCTTGCCCGAGGTCAGCGATCCCTGCGCGTATTTGCCCGCGGAATAGCCCAGCCCGCTTTGCAGCGGAGCATAGGCGAAGACCGGCGGATTCGACAGAAAGGTGGGCGACAGCTCTCCGTCGGTCGAGGTTTCCACCGTCTTGAAGCCCGCCGAAAGCGTCAGCCTGTCATTCACCCTGTACTGATCCTGCAGGTGGATCTGGTAAACGGTGGTCCTGAAGATGTACTCCCACTGCGTGAGCATGGGATCGGAGGGAAAGTCGACCAGGGAATGCAACGGACTGGCGACGCTGGTCGCATAGTAGCGCCGCGCCAGATTCCAGCGGTTGCCTTCAAACCACACACCGCCTTCCAGCTTGTTGCGTGCGTTCTCGTAGGCCAGCGAAGCGAGGAAGCCGGCGCGGTTGATCTGATACTCCGAGGTGCGCAGCGAAATCGGCGATACGAACGTGGGAGCGGCCGAATAGACGCCCGAATAGGTGGGAACATAGGGCGTAAACCACAGTCCCCGCCCGTCGTCGTGATGCCCGTAGCCGATGAGCTTGAAGCTGAGGTGATCGGTGATCGCCTGCTTCCAGGTGATGCCGCCGATGGTGTCCTTGCGCAGGCCGGAACCGCCGTAGTAGCCGGCATCGCAGGGATCTTCGTCCGGGGTCAGGGTATTGACCGGCGATGGATAGGCGCCCTCGCCGTCGCAGGCGTAAGCGGCCTGGATGGCGTTGGCCCAGTTGCCCCAGTTGTCCCAGTTGTAACCCAGCTTCTGCACCCAGACCTTGTTATCGTCCTGGTAATCCACTTCTCGGCGGTCCGAAACGTCGACATACAGCGAGAGTTCGCCGGTCCCGCCGATATAGTGGACCATCTTGCCGTTGATTTGCCAATAGTTCTGGCTGATGGTGCCATGGCCTCTCCACTTGTCGGCAAGATTGTAGACGCCGCTCAGGTAGAACTTCGTATGGCCCATCAGGCCGCTTTCCAGCCGCGCGAAGGTGCGGTAATTGCTCCAGCTGCCGACGGTCTGATTGACGATCAGGCTGCGCTGGTCGGAAGGGTCGGCGGAGTAGAACTGGATGGTTCCCCCCAGGTTGCTGTTCGAGGCGGTTGCGAGCGATCCGGTGCCCTGCGAGAGCACGACACGGCCGAGGTTCTCATCCGTGATGGCGCGGCTGATGTCCAGCCCGTTCCAGTTTCCGTACGACATGTCGCCCAGCGGGATGTCGTCCAGCGTGAAGCCAAGCTGATTCTGGTTGAAGCCGCGCACGGAGATGCGCACCGCCCACTCGTAGGAGCCGTAAGGGTCGGCATCCTGATAGTTCACGCTGGGCAACTGCGCCAGGCTCTGGATGGGACTGGTGCCCGGCGCCTCTTCGAGCAGCGTGGTCGCCCGCAGGGTTTGCTCATCGCGAAACTGGCCGGAGGCGGTCACCACAATGCTTTCAGTGTGACTGATTTTGGGCGGAGGGTTGGTGTTTGCCGCATCTTCCGCCAATGGCCCCTGAGCGGAAGCGATTGTCACGCCGCACAGGAAACAGACAACAAGACAAAAAGGGAGATGGCCTCGAATCATGCGATAACCTTTCATCCGTCGACGCAACCGGCCGAGAAGCCGGCGTGCGGTTTGAGGAATGCGAACGGCTTGGCGGGCCGGCACTCCTGTTGCCCGTGCGGCATGGGTCCTGCCCGCCGGGCAAAAATCACCCGGGAAATGCCGGGGACATTCCCCGGGCTGCCTGAAAAGGATGAGTGACAAGATGGATTCTGAACAGGCTGGAAGAAAGGACGGTTAGCGCTCAATCAATAATTGGCAAATCTGTATCTTCAGGCTTCGATGTCAGGCTCCGCGCCGGCCGCCGGCCGCCGCTCGGTGAATCCGGTTGGGTCGATCGCAGCCAACTGCATCAGATCGTTCTGTTCCTGCTCCAGCCACTCGTTCTCGGCCTGAACGGAGTAGTCGGTGATGCAGTCGTTATAGCGCTTGTCGCCCAGTGTCGAGGCAAACTCCGGCGCATGTTCGAGCAGCGCCTGCCAGTACCCGTCGCTGAGAGTCTGGAGGGCCTGGCGGTTGGCTTCGATGCTGGCGGACTGTGCCGCGGGGTTGGCCGCAGTCTGTGCGCACGCCGAAGGTGCGACTGTCAGCAGCAATACCGCGGCGATGGCCAGTGCGGGCAGAGAAGAATTTCTCATCAGATCGGATCCTCGCGACGAGTTTCGCAACGCCGGCCACCCAGGTGCCGCGCCGTCCGGAGTGAAGTCCGGGAGTGAAAATCACCTTTTCCTCGAGCGTAGTGCAAGGGGCGATCCGGTCAGCGCCGATCCGCGGCTGCGGCGCGAACACGGCTGGTGCGAAGCTGTTTGGTTCAAGCCGCCGGAGCGGGCTGCTGCGGCATCGTCTCGCAGGCTGCATGAACTTCCTTGAACGCTGAATTCCAGCCGGCCGTCGGCGCGCGGAAGGCGCGCGGTCTGCCGCTTCCGCGCGCTGACGCAGGGAAAATCAGCCGCGCGCGGCGCGGGGTTGGGGCTCGGAATTCGGCGCCGGAGGGATCGTTTCCGCTGCCTGCGCTGCCCCGGGTTTCAGCCGTCGTGTTCGCCGAGGGCGAGACGCAACTGATGCGACTCGCTCCAGGCCATGCGCAACCCGCCTGAGACGGGTCCCATGCCCATCAACTGCACGAGCCCGATCGCCGCGCGGATCACCCGCGGCGCCCCGTTCGGCCACAACTCCGAAAGCGGCCGCACAACACCGTTGGCGTCCGGATGGTAGACGCGCTCGTCCCAGGTGCGCGATCCCTGCGGAAATTCCGGGTAGGACCGGATGGCGTCGATGGTCGATCGCAGCATGCGGAGTTTCCAGGGCTCGGCGTACTGGGGCATGAACAGAACAACGCTCTTTCTTTCGCGCCGGATCTCGTGAACGAATTCGGTGAAACAGGTGGCGTTGGTCAGATTGATGTTGGCGCCCGGTTCCACGCCGTGGCGATCGCCGCCGGAGATCAGGGGCATGTTCCACTGCCCGGCCAGTTGCCGCACGGCCCGGTTCTCGTCCCAGTTGCGCAGCCCGTTCAACTCCAGCGCATGCAGGAAGCCGCCGTTCTTCTGCAGGAACTCGTTGACCAGGAAGTTGTGCCGTTGCTGGCCGACCAGGTAGAGGTCCCAGAGGGGGTGGTTGAAGACGATCAGCACATTCGGCTGGGCGTGGAGTTCGCGGAGAATTTCGGTCAGCTTCCGGTCGCCGGGATGGGCCGTGTAGTCGCTCAGCGCTTCCATCCACTCCGTAGCCTTGGCGCTGGGCAGGTTGTGCACGCCCAGGTGAAAGGACTGTTCGCCATAAGGCGCGCTCCACTCCACGGAAACCGGAATCTGCCGCGCGCTGGGAACCGTGCGCAGCAGCATGGGAGCGGTGATGTTGTCGTGGTCGGTGAGAGAGACCATCGGCGCCAGATTCAGCTTTTCGACCTGCCCGCTTTCAAGGTCGAAGGCCAGCTTGGGAGTCATGGGAGGGGTCCAGTAGCTGGCCGCGTAATCGATGTGCATCCCATACAAGCGCTCGGAGCGCTGCTCGATCCGTGCAAGCAGCGGGCGAATCCACGGATACTGGTTGCCGAAGTTGGCCAGAAAGTCCAGGGTCTCATGCGACTGGCTGGTGTGGCCGTGCAAAGAAATTCCGGACCGGAAGCCTTCTGCCACCCTGGGGTTGCGCCACAGGTACGAGATCGTCGAACAGGTCATTTCCACTCCTCAATTCCGCAGACTACCTGGAATTTCCGAGTCCAGTCTGCACCGTGGACATCAACGGAGGGTTAACGCGGCGCGAATACGGCTTGAATTGGCAAAGAAGCCCAAAAGAGCGCCATCCTACCGCTGCAATCAGGAAAAACCCGAAGTCGATCCTGCAGCACATTTCATTTGTCATTTGTCCGCTTGCCCATCTGCGAACCCAGAAAATCCTCGATCGTCCAGCCGCCCATCAGCACACCGCCTGCATGATCCGGCTGGCCCCCGGTGTGCGGACCGGCCGCCGTCCCGGCGGAGAGATAATTCTCCGTCAGACCGCAGCGCAGCAGTTCGAAGGCCTGCTCCGGGGTGCTGGCAAACTGGAAGAGTTCGATGTCCTTGGGAGAGATGGCGCCCGTGTCCACCAGCACGTCCAGGTTGAAAACCTTCTTCCAGTACTCCGGCCCATAAATGACCACGGTGATTTTCTTGGCCATCTTGTGGGTTTGCGCCAGGGTGAGGATCTCGAACATCTCGTCCAGCGTGCCGAATCCGCCGGGAAAGACCACCAGCGCCTTGGCCAGATAGGCGAACCAGAGCTTGCGCATGAAAAAGTAGTGGAACTCGAAGTTGAGCGCGGGCGTGATATAGCGGTTGGGAGTCTGCTCGAAGGGAAGCCGGATGTTCAGCCCCATGGTTTTGCCGCCGGCCTCGTAGGCGCCGCGGTTGGCCGCCTCCATGATGCCCGGGCCGCCGCCGGAGGTGACCACAAAGCGTGCTCCCTCGCCGGGAATCTGTCTGGACCACTGGGTCAAAAGGAAAGCCAGCCTGCGCGCATCCTCGTAGTAGCGGGCCATCTCGACGGCCGCCACGGCCCGCTGGATCTGCAGTCGTGTCGCCTTGCCCGAGGCGATCTCCGGCGCCGCGGCCGGCTGCTCGTGCAGCGGCGCCAGTTGCGCGGAGCCGGTATTTTCCAGCAACTCCAGAGCGTGGCCCGCTTCCTCGCGCCCGCGGAAGCGCGCCGAACCGAAAAATACCACCGTATCCTGAATCTGCTCCCGCCGGAAACGTGCCAACGGCTCCATGTACTCGGCGACGATCCGGATGAGCCGCCCGTCGGCGCTGTTGAGGAAGCGGGAGTTTTCATAGGCGAGCGGAGCCGGCTGAAGCGGTGGTGGAACACCGTCGCCAGAAGGCAACGCGGAAGACGGGCTCGTCTCCGGCTCATGGCCGCTGTTTTCCGGCCACTGTTTCTCTTTGCTCATGGTTTATTCATCCCAATGGTGGAGCGCGTCTTGAAACGCAATCCACAGATTCAGCAATCCCAGGCCCGATACCATGCCACGCACCGCTCCAGAAGCGGCAAAGGCGCCCAGCAGGGGAAATCGGGCAAACAAGGGATTCTGGTCCCAGAATGTTCCAGACCACGGTATGTAGCAAACCGCCAGTCCAATATACATGCGCAGCAGGACGCGCAAAAACAGCTCGGAACGCTCCAGCCAGCGCGGCAGCCGTGGCGGCACCGGTCCGGATGCCCGCGGGCGCGCCGGCGGAGAAGCATTTGCCGCTCCAGGCGCAAAAGCCGGGCTCGGGGCATGGGTGGAAGACGTCAGTTCCGGCTTTTCGTGCATTCTCTGTCTACGTCCGCAGCCCCGGTTCCCGCCCGCGCAACCCGTGCGGCGGATGGGCAGCGGCGCCGTTGGGGGGCTTCAACTGTCTTCCAGCCTGGGAAGACCGCCCGGCTCACTTTCCGCCTGATCCGGGATCACACCGTCCGTTGGAGGAACGCCGTACCTGCAACGGTAACACAGCCAGCCTCAGTGCTTCCGCGGATCGCTCACGCCGGGCGCTTTTGCGGTGGAAATGGTCTTCGGCGTGATCTGGTAGGTTCCGTAGTCGATGATGAAAACCGCCATTCCGCCGATCCGCACCTTGGACTGGCTGCAATTCTGCCGGGGCAACCAAAAATCGCCTGTCTTGGCATAGCTTTGCCGGATGCGCACCCGCGAGATCCAGAAAGAGGGGTTCTTGGCCGGTTCCGCATCAATCTTCACCACGGCAAAATCCGCCGCGTCCACCCAGATTTTGCCGCGAATCAGAAACTTGTTTTTGACGATCGGCTCCACATTCAGAATATAGGCCGGCCGTCCATCCAGGGTTTCACTTCCAGCCAACTGAAAGCGGTAGTTGGCCGGCACCAGGCCGGTGGGCCGTTTCTCCTGCTGCGCGGCCTCTTCGCTCTCCACCGCCTGCCTCAGCACCCTCCGGCAAAGAGCCTTGGAGCCGCTCTCCGATACGATGCGAAAGCTCTTTCCCGATCTCGCGTCGTAGTTGACTTCCACATCCATCCTGGCAATCAATCGAAGCGAAAACCCGCGGTACTCGACCTGATAATGACGCAGGGATTGATATTGGGCCAGGGCTTCGGCCCGCTCCTGGTTGCGCTGCAGCATCTGGTTGACAATCTGCGCCGTGGAAAGCTGGGCCGGCGGAAGAGGATTCAAGGTCTCCGGCCGCGCCCCCGGAGCGCCGAAGAGAAAGAGGGCGGCCAGCAAAAGAGAGTGCGCGCGAGGACAGGAGAACATAGATGCATGATAGCCCGGGTGCGTTGCGCCGTTCCCCGCGGGGCGGGCGAAGGTCAGGCGGAACTCTGCTTCGCGGGGCGGGATGACCGGCATTTTCCGTGGCTGCGATGCGCGCGATCCATGAAAAATCATCTCTGTTGCGCGAATTCATGAAGCGCGAACCGCTTTGGGAGTAAAATTCAAGTTAAAACGATTGCTTTTTCCGGCCCGTTTCGTCGAAAGATTAGAACGAGCAATCCATCACGTATTGAGAAGAGGGCGACTGAGAAAAAGATCGAGGCTTCAATCCCCGCTCTGTTCTTGGCACTCTCTTGAGCGTTCATCCTGGCGGAACCATCGCGGCCGCAGCATGAAGCGGCCCGAAGTGAGCGATTTCATCGCCCTGATGTGTTTGATTCAGCGCTAGTTCATTATCCCAACCACGCACGATTCAACTCGGGAGGTTCCCATGGCTGCCGCCATCAAACCCGGGTGGAGCAAACCCTCCACCATCCTCTTCGCCTCCGAGTTTCCCGTCAACGAGAAGGCCTTTGCCTTTGCCCTGGCCGAGGCCGCCGAGTCTGGCGCCGATCTCATTGTTTTTCATGCCTACAATCCTCCGATGC
>JBMFHN010000077.1:0-11380 GCA_049976805.1 Occallatibacter sp.
GCTTGCAGACTATATCCCATCTGATGGAGAAGTTCGGCCACCTTGCGGTCGCCGATGCCATACCCCTGCCGCTTGAGTTCCGCAGCCAGTTTGCGGGTACTCTTCGCCGTCCAGCGCAAGAACGACTCCGGGTCACCCCGCGCCACCGGATCCACCAGTTGCTCCAATGCCTTCAGCAGATCGGGATGATGAAAGGTGAGCGGCTTACGGCCTCCTCCCGCTCGGCGGCTTCGTCCCGCCGCCAGGGATTTCCCTTTGCGCTGCTGCAATTCGCGGATGCCAGCGTGGATCGTGGTCCGCGACAGGCCGGTTGCTCGGGACACCAACGATACCCCGCCGCGGGGCAGAGAGCTTGCTTCCGCAGCTGCCCATATACGACGTCCGCGTTCGTCCAGAAGGTCACGGAGCGCCCGGTACTTTTTCCGCACAGCGGCCAACGCTGTTCCCATGGGAAAAGCCTACGCTATGTTCTCTATTTGTTCAAGTTAATTATGCGCGAACTCTAACCGAGTTCCACTGCTTTGCTGGCGGCCACCAGGCGGCGGGCGTGTTCGTCCAGATGAGGCCACATTCCAGAAAAGAACTGGGCCAGTTGGGCATCGGTGTCCATGCCCAATGTCATATCATCAAAGCTTAGTAGTTGTAAACCTTATTCATTTACATTGCCTTATACTCGGCGGTGAAGCTCCGCCGGCGTGGCCGGGCGACGACTTCGGAATCCGGAACCGGCGGGCGGAGGCTCGGCGCCAGGGTGCCGGCTGTGTTGGCAGCTTCTCCGCTACGCTCCGAAGCTGCCAACGCAGCCGAAGAAGAACTGGACCTGCTCATGCTTTTCAAGGTGAGATTTCCTTCCCCGCCCTACAGTAATTGTTAAGGGGAACTTGTCTCGTTGATGTTGACACAGAGGGCCGCGACTCGTTGTCTGAGACCGGCGTTGAGCGGTCCGCCGGGGTTGAGTTCCGGCAAATAACAGGAGCCAGGGCGCGCAAATCCCGTTCTGCAGACCGGATCCATCACGATTCATCACGGATGGAAGACCGGGTGGCGGCTCTACCGGATTTCTTTTCTGCGTTTATACCGGAAGGGAAGATACAGGAATAGAAACAGGCCGAGAGCCGCGCCCTCCGCAGTGACCAGATACCAAGGCCAGGGACCGAAAAAGTCGAGCAGGGAAGGCTTTCCCGGCTTGGAGCGAAGATACATGTAATTCGTCTTGAAGATCCAGTCAAAGGCTCCGACCATGGCCGCGTAGAGATTTGCAGCCAGCATCGCCCTGGCTACAGACCCCGGCCGCGGTCGCGCCTGCCCGGACCAGACGAGATAAAGAGCGGCAGTCACAACCAGGCCATGAGCGACGAAAAACTGAACGGTAGGCCAGGAGGGAAAGGATTCCCATAAGTCCGGTGTCAAAAGGGCCATCGAGGTTCCCGCCAGAGCCCCATAGTAGGCCAGGTCGAAGATCGCCGGGCGGAGGGTAAGCAGGGCAGCCAGCATCAGGAGCAGCGTGACATCGCATAGTTCCAGGGGAAGATTGCGCGGAAAGACGAGTTGTCCGCTGCCGGCCAGATAGCCGTACCAGAGGGCCGTGTCTGCCAGCAACACAGCGGCCAGGATGACGCGTATTCCCTTGGATCCCGGGGGAAGTTTCCGCTGCATCCAGGCCAGCAGAGCGGCCAGCAGCAGAACCCCGCCGAGGATGAACAGGTGCGCAGTGCCGAGCAGGGGCAGGGCAGGCGGCTGCACAGCGGCTCTACAGCGGGAGACAGCCGGATCGCAATTGCGGATTGGAGCGACGCCCTGCATCATGATTCGGTGGAAATTCCGCCGGTTTTCATCTGGCCGGCGAGATGGACGGCCTGCCGGAATGCGGTTCGGGAGCCGCTTCAGCCAGTCTCTGCGCCCGCTGGAAGATTTCGAGGAACATGGAGCGCGTCAGCCGGCCTGTGCTGGTGTTCTGCGGCGAAGGGTGGTAGCTGGCGAGGACGCTGAATCCTTCAGGCAGTGCAAACTCCGCGCCGTGCGCAAAACTGAATCCCGATCGTGACGGAAGCTGTCCGTTGCGCACGGCGTAGTCCATCAGGCCGTCGAAGGCGATCTTGCCCAGGCAAACCACCACGCGAAGATGAGCGAGCAGAGGAATCTCCTCATCGAGCCAGGATGCGCAGTTGTGCAGTTCATGACGCGTGGGCCGGTTGGCCGGCGGGGCGCAGCGAACCACGGCGCTGATCCACAGATCGGTCAATCTCATGCCATCGTTTCGGCTGGTCGCTCTCGATTGCGAGGCAAAGCCGGTTTCATGCAGCACGGAGTAGAGGAAGTCGCCCGAGCCGTCGCCGGTGAAAGGCCGGCCGGTTCGGTTGGAACCGTGGGCTCCGGGTGCCAGGCCAAGCGCGAGCACGCGTGCCAGCGGGTCGCCAAACGAGGGCACCGGGCGGCCCCAGTAGACGCAGTTGAGGTAGGCGCGACGGCGCAGGCGGGCCATCTCGGCCGCGTGTGCGCGCAACCGGGGACAGCGATGGCAGACAATGATGCGGGAATTCAGGGCATCAAGCGGGGACGCGGTGGCCATGGCGGAATTTTAAGCCATTGCCCGGCGGAGATGTGGCAAACTTTCCGATGGAGGAATTTCCGATGAAATCCGCAAAACTGTTGCTTCTGGCGGGTGATTTCGTGGAGGATTACGAGGTTATGGTTCCTTTTCAGGCCCTGCAGATGGTGGGTCACACGGTCGACGCCGTCTGTCCCGGCAAGAAGAAGGGCGAGCAGGTGCGAACCGCGATCCACGACTTCGAAGGCGATCAGACCTATACCGAAAAGCGGGGGCACAACTTTACGCTGAACGCAACCTTTGACGAGATTGACCCAGCCAGCTACGACGGGCTGGTGATTCCCGGCGGGCGCGCACCCGAATACCTGAGGCTGAATCCCCGGGTGCTTGAGATCGTTCGCCACTTCGCGGATGCCGGCAAGCCCATTGCCAGCATCTGCCACGGCGCGCAACTGCTGGCCGCCGCGGGTGTGTTGAAAGGGCGTCGGGTCAATGCCTACCCGGCTTGCGCGCCGGAAGTGAGGCTGGGCGGAGGAACCTTTGTCGAGGTGGAAATCACCGGCGTTGTGGCCGACGGCAAGCTGGTGACCGCTCCGGCCTGGCCGGCCCACCCGGCCTGGCTGGCGCGATTTCTGGAAGTGATGGAAGCACATTTGGCAAATTAAACGGCTGGACAAGGTCATTTCATGCCACGGTGCTGCGACGGGCATCGGCCGAAGGGGATCCCTGTGCTGTCTGCCCATGCCGGATGGTAGACGGCATCAATCCTCTCCAGCGCGGCCGCGCCGGCATATCTTGTTTGGATGGGTTTTCGGCTTCAAGCGAAAAATGGTTCCGCTGGTCGTCGTGGGCCGTGAAAGGTGAAACATCGGCTTCGCCGGTTCTTGTATTTTCTCCACCGCATGACACGACGAGGATGAATTTGATTCTCACTCTCCGGCCGGGTTCAAAGGTGTGCATTCCGATGACAGGGTTTTGCCCTGTCCTTGTCGGTTTGATTGCAGAGGCGTGATGAGATTGCCGCGTTTCGGCGCCAGGGCCATCCGTCCTTCATGGCAGCGGCAGTCGAGCCGGTTGTCAAGCTCCGCCTCTGCCTCACTCCGTGCAGGCTGTGAAGAATCCTGAGAGATGAAAGGCCGAGTCTCGATCAGAAACAGCGCTGGTCCTGCCCTTGTTGCGTAAAACCGATGGAGCATGCAACGAGATTTGAAGCTTTGCCGCAATCCGCTATCCGGCTTTGATTCCGACTCGCTTCAGCTCGCGGTACACCGTGTTGCGCGAAACGCGCAACGCCTGCGCCGTCCTTGAGATGTTGCCATCGTTCTTGCGGTATGCGTCGAGCACGGCCTGCCGGTGCAGATCGGCAAGGCGGGAGCAATCCGCCGGATCAGGTTCCGGTGCCGGGCCATCGCGCAGCCCTGCGCGCAGCACCGATTCCACGGCTTCGGCGCAAAGAACCGCACCGGCGCAGCCGATCAGGACGCGGGTCAGAAAATTGCGCAGTTCGCGGATGTTCCCCTTCCACGCGTGTTCCTTCAGCATCCGCAAGGCGCCCTCGTCGATTGTGGCGCGCGGCGAGAGGCGGCCGAGAAGATCGAGGACAATCTCATCGAAGTCCGAGCGTTGTGAAAGCGGCGGCAGGAAGACGTCAACCGCGTCGATGCGGTGCAGCAGGTCGAGGCGGAACTTTTTCTCGGCAACGGCTTGTTCCAGGTCGCTGTTGGTGGCGGCGACCAGCTGCACATCGACTTGTTGTTCCCTTCCGGAGCCAATGGGCCGGATCGTCCAGTTGTCGAGAAAGCGCAGCAGCGCCGGTTGCAGGCTGAGCGGCAGATCGCCAATCTCATCCAGAAAGAGCGTGCCGCCGTCGGCTTCCATCACCAGTCCCCGGGAGCCTCCGCTGCGCGCCCCGGTGAATGCGCCCTCGCTGTAACCGAAGAGTTCCGACTGAATCAGATCCTCGGGCACCGCCGCGCAGTTGACGGCGACAAAGCGTCCCTTTCTCCCGCTTGCCCGGTGTGCGTACTGCGCCAGCATCTCCTTGCCCGTTCCGGTTTCGCCGCGAATCAGTATCGGGACGGACATCTTCACCCCTTGTTCCACCAGTGCAACGGCGCGCAAGACCGCCGGATCCCGGCAGACAAATCCAGCCGCCGGAGTCTCGGCCGCGCCACGGGCGGCTGGTGGCGTAAAAGACAGGAATCTCGGCGGGCGCGAGCCCGGACTGTGCACGCAGGCCGAGTATGAACTGCCCATGATGTCGACCAGCTGCATCCATTCGCCGTTCTTCCGGGAGCGGAAGAGAAATTCGTGAAAGGGAATGCGGAAGACCTCGTCGAAGGAATGTCCTGTTTCGATCGGCAATCCGTCCAGGAAGAATCTCGCCTGCCGGTTGCAGCCCAGAACGCGGCCCTGCTCGTCGAATGCGATCAATCCGGCATCGAGTGTATGCGCGAACTCTTCGCGGCTGTGGAACTGCAGAATCAGGCAGGAGCGGAAGCGCTCGCGAAAAAGCGCGGCTTCGATGTGTCGGGCCGACATGGAGGTCAGCGACAGAGTATGCCGCCAGCGCGAGCGCCAGTCGCAGACCACGTCCAGCAGCCCGACCACTTCACCATCCGGATCCGTGACCGGGGCCGTTGTGCAGGTGATTCCGCCGTAATCCGGAAAGAAATGTTCAAGAGCGTTGACGCAGACCGGGCGCCGGGTGAAAGCGGCCGTTCCCAGAGCGTTCGTCCCGCGGAGGCTTTCCTTCCAACAAACTCCGGGCGTGACCTCGGAAACCCCGTTGATGGAAGGGCGCATGGGAACAACATCCATCAGGATTTCATCGCGGTTGGAAAACGCCAGCACAAATGTGTCGTTGGGAACCTGCCGCTGGAGTCTTCTCATCTCCGACTGGGCCGCGCGCATGAGAAAGGCATCCCGTTCAATGAGATTCCGCAACTCCTGTCCGCTGAGCCGCATCTGCCGCGGCGGCTGGCCGGGGTCCAGCCCCCAGTCGATACAGCGCCGCCAGGAATCGAGAATCTCCGCCCGCAGCAATTCCGGCGGAATCTCCATCGCGCGTGAGGAGCCCAGCAGCGCCCGGGCGCGGGCCAGGTGATCTTGCCGGTAGGAATCCGTGCCGCACCGGCCGTTGTCATACAAGACAACAGACCCCTTTCCACGATTTTCCGCAGGCTTCATGAGATCCACAGCGCCTTCTCCTCGGGTACCTGGGACCGCGAAAGATCCGGAATTGAGGCGAACGAAGATAAGCCGGGCCCGGGAACCCGAACACGAAAACCATGACTCCTGCCCGGCATCCTTGTCAAGAAAAACGGGCGAGTCCAGCCTTGCCCGTGCGTCGCCTCCTGTTCCGTGGCGGAACACTCTGCGACAGGGCGTTGTTCCGCGGAGGAACACGCGCAACTCCCCGGGTTTTCTCGGATTCTTGTTTTTCAAGGACTTGGAACGACTTCCGGATTGGCGCGCCGCTTGCTTGCGCAGTGAGAAGGAGGTGGAAACGTGAAAGCAGCGGTTCTACACAAATACGACCCCGAATTGACAAGCCCGAAATATCTGTCTCTCGAAGAGGTTCCCAACGTAAAGATCGAAAAGGAAACCGATGTCATCGTTCGCATTGGCGGAGCCGGAGTTTGCCGCACGGACCTGCATCTGATCCAGGGTCTCTGGCAGCGCTATAACCCTTGCAATCTCCCTCATGTGCTGGGGCATGAAAACGCCGGCTGGGTGGAAGAGGTCGGCAAGGAAGTGCACTTCGTCAAGCGCGGCGATCCGGTCATCTGCCACCCTCTGGTGACGGAAGGATATGATCTGGCCGCCCGCCGCGGCGACGACATGCACATCGACGGCGGCTCCTTTCCCGGCATCAATGTCAACGGCGGCTATGCCGAGTTGCTCAGGACCACGGAGCGCTGCCTGGTCAAGCTGCCAGCCACGCTCGCACCCAAGGACGTGGCTCCTCATGCAGATGCCGGGCTTACCGCCTATCACGCTGTCAAGAAGGCTTCGCGCACACTGCTCCCAGATCACTTCGCCGTCATCATCGGCGCTGGCGGCCTGGGGCATATCGCCATCCAGGTGATGCGTGCCCTGTGTGGCGCCGCCATCATCGTGGTGGACAGCAATCCCGCCGCCCTCGCGCTGGCCGGAAAGATCGGCGCCGACTATACGGTGCTTGCCGACGAGGAGTGCGTCCCCAAGGTGCTCGAGCTGACCCACGGCAAGGGGGCCGAGGCGGTGCTTGATTTCGTGGCCGAGGGCAATGCTGTTGATCGTGGCCTGGCAATGACCCGCAACGCCGGCGCGTACTACATCATCGGCTATGGAGGCGAACTCAAGACGACCACCATGGAGATGATCGTTACCGAAAAGAGCATCATCGGCAATCTGGTCGGAACCTATCCCGACCTGGTGGAGCTGATGGAGCTGGCCAACCGTGGCCGGGTCGAACTGACAACCCGGGAATACAAACTGGCCGACGCCGATCAGGCGCTGCATGACCTGAATGAGGGGAAGGTACGTGGCCGCGCCGTGCTGATTCCCTGATCCTGCCGATTCCGGGCCTCGCCGCCGCTGACGGGTGGCGAGGAACCGGGGCAGCGGTCTCTTCGGCGTCTGAAAAAAAAGGTTCCGCGCGGAAGCGCTCGGGCGAAGCCGCCCGGCTCAGCCCTTGCGCCGGTAAAGCACCTGGAATTCGTAGCCGGGATTGGGGGGAAAGAGTCCGGCCACGTGACGCAGCCGCTCGGCCAGAGCGGGAGCCGCCAGGAGGGGATAATCGCGCTCGCGCAGATCGTGGTAGTCGAAGTCCAGCACCAGCGACAGCATGTAAATGGCGATCGTGTCGGCGAAGGCCGACTCAAAATAGGCGTTGCGGGCTCGTTCGTCGATGCTCTTTGCCCCTGCCCGCAACTCCAGAGATCGGTTGTCCTGCGCCCGCCGGCGCGTCTCCCATGCGTCCTGGCTGGTTTCGCCGCGCACCTGCGTCTCGGCCTGCGACCAGACCAGCGACGAAAAGCTTTCCGGAACTCCAGTCGCTTCCACAAAGTTGTGGGCCACGTTGATGAAGAACTCGAAAGCCAGTCCGAAGCGGTCCTCGACGAGCCGCGTGGAAAGAAAGACCGCCTCGGTCGAACCGAAGACAGCATTGCGATGGCAGACGGCGCGGTCGCCCAGATCGACCGTATAAGCCGGAGCAATCAGAATCTCGTCGGTGTCAGCGATGGCCAAAGGCACGAAATAGTAGGCGCGGTGATCGAGTGCCGCTGACAGTGCGGCCGGCACGGCTCCCACCAGCCGATCCAGGTCCGGCTCGGAGATGTGCGTTTCACCCCACATCGCATAGTGAATTCCGTTCGGGGACTGCTGCACGGCCACCTGCGTGGCCACCTTCTCCACATGCCAAAGTTCGATTTGCGCGCTGCCTGCCATGAAACTGTATTTTAGACTACCGGGAAGCGACGGCCGCCGCTCCCCGGCCGGCCGCGCTCGGGCGCATCCGCTCCCGGGGCGCTCGTTCAGTATTTCGGTAGCGAGGAATCAACCTGGTCCGCCCAGGCGTGGATGCCGCCAGACAGATTGGCGACGTTGTCGTAACCGGCCCGCCGCAGAAACTCGGCCACGCGCTGGCTGCGCCTGCCCACCCGGCAATGAACGATAATCTCGCGGTCGCGCTCGATCTCCGAGAGGCGATGCGGCACTTCATTCATGGGAATCAGCTTCCCGCCCAGATTGGCGATCTGGTGTTCCCAGGGTTCGCGCACGTCCAGCAGGTAAAGATCCTCGCCATTGTCCATGCGCTGTTTCAGTTCCGTCACGGTCAGCTGGGGAATTTCGTTTCGCACTCTTTTCTCCTCATCCTGAAAAATTGCCGGCTCGCTCCCGGCTGGACCTCGCCACGGGGCGACGACTCTCGGCGTCCGCCCTGCCGCGGACAGGGTTCGCAAACCTGTCGCGGCGGAGGGTCAAACAGCCTGATTTTGCGCATCCTTCGCACGGCGCGAGGACCGGATCCGCTTGTCTGAAGCCGCCCCGGTCCGCGCGGTCATTATGGACTCATTGAGTCCATAATACAATAAAAATCCCGCATGATTCCGTTTCACGGCGTCTGTTTCGTTCGGGGCGAACACTTCTTCCCGATCAGCCGGCGGGCCCGCCGCCGGCGATGGCTGCCCGGATGTGCGTCTCGATCAGCCCGCGTTTGCGCAAGGACACGGTGCGTTCACCGCAGGTTGCGATTCCAACCGTATTTTCATACTGTGGATATAGTATCGATTTTGGCATTAGAAGCCAGACCCGCTTCAAATTACACAGGAAACACATGAAACTTCTGTTCCGCACCTGTATCTGCTGCGCCTGGGCTCTTTTTGTGGCCGTTTTAGGAGCGTGCTGCCAGCAGGGAGCGAATCCGCAGGCAAGTCTCCGGTCAACCCCCGATTACGGCAAGGCATGGGTTGGCGCCACAAGCGGACCTTTTTTTACGGGGACAGCGGATGTCGAGCCCCGGGGATCGTTCTATATCGAGCCCTTCTACCTGAATTACCGTTCCAGCTCCGGAAACAGTACGACGTTTCCCTGGAAGCTTGCCTATGGCATCGGCCACCGGACGGAGTTGGACCTCTACGCGCCGTTCGAGTTCGTCGGGCAGGGCGGGAATGCCACCAATGCACTCGAATATGGCGACACAATGGTTCAGGGCAAATTCCAGATCTGCAAGGAAAAGGACCGCTATCACTTTCTTTCCATGCCCTCTCTGGGAGTCTCGTTCGATTTGAATATTCCCACCGGCCACCTGCAGAGCGCGAAGCCGAATCTGGCCGGCGGTGCGCAGACCACCAACAACACCTGGAACGAACAGTTCAACATTCTCGTCCGCAAACAGTTCAAGCCTTTTGAGCTGTATCTGGAGACCAGCGAGATCATCGAGGACCCGGCGAATGTGACCGGTCCTTATCAGTACAACAATGGACTCACCAATCTTGCGCCGGGTGTGAGCGCTTACATGGTGGACGGGAATCTGGTGTCGGCCGCCGGAGCCCTGGAGCATGTTCTCGATCCCAGGCACGGTCTGGGCTACCTGATCGAAGTCAACGGACAGCGGCAGTCCGACAGGAACCTCATCTGGGGCCATGCCACCGCGCCATCGTTTTCCTCTCTATGGATCAGCCCGGAAGTGGAAGCATCCTGGCCGGCCGCCGGCAGGTTTCCCATCACCTGGGGCGCCGGGGTTACGTTCACGGCCATGCGCTCGGATTACCCGGCGCAGTTGATTCCCATGTTTACGGTGACCCTGAATGGCGACTTGCACGGAAACCGCTGAGGCGGCTGCCACGGATGCCTGCGGAAATACGTTCGCGGATGGAGGCCCGGCTGGAACATGGGGTCAGCACACCGTTCTGGTTCTGTTCTTCTGCGGCAGCAGCAGGCGCAGGCTCCCGCAGGAGCGCCCAGCCGCGAGATTGCGGCCGGTGCTCCCGATATGCGAGATTGAGTATGCGGGGCCGGATTCCGAAAACCACATGCCGAGTCTCATTCCAGCCTCGCGGACGGAAGGGCGATTGTGAGCCGAAAAGTCAGTGAACCCAGTTTCGAACAGACGCTGGAGAGCCTGCGCGCGAAAGGATTCAGCGTGACGCCTTCAGACGAAGCCGCTGGTGGCGTGCTGGTCAGCAAGAACGGAGCCGCGGCGGTCCTGGTGGCGCAGTCTTCGGGCAGCGGGGCCGGAAACGCGCCGGCGGTCTTTGCCGTATCGCCCGGAGTGCTGGTCGGTGGCCGGGTGGCCCGCCTGCTCGACCGCGGCTACCAGAAATTCGTCAAGACCGCGCAATTCGAGATTCCCGCCACCGCTGCCCAGTTGCACGCGATTCATCGGTTCAGCGAGGAGTTGAGGCAGTGCGCCGGCAGCCTCAGCCTTTATAACGAATCGCTGGGCACCACCAGCGACCTCTATCAGTACGACCGCGTCAAGGGCCGCGAAAAAACCGCTCCGGCTCCCGCGCGGCCTTGGGAAGTGGCTGCGGGCCACTGATTCTTTCCGGGACGCGGGTGATGACGGCAATGAACCAGGAGGCGCCAAGGCATAACGAAGAGTCCGGCGGACACGAGGACCGCCGAGCCGACCCCCGCTACGGTCTTGATGAAAACGCCCAGTTGCTGCTGGTGCAGCACGGCGCCACCCTGGCCTGCCGAATTGTCGATCTCAGCCTGAGCGGATGTCGTTTGCAGGCTCAGGAGCGGTTCCCGGCCACAGGCAGGGTCCGCGTCGAGGTGGCTTTCCGCGTGCGCGGCCTCGCTTTCCGTTTCAGCGGCGTAACCCAGTGGACCGACGGCAGGCAACTGGTCGGCATCCGGTTTGCGGATGTGCCCCCGCGCCGCCGGGAAGAGTTGGTCGAGGCGCTTGCCGAGGTGAGTGCGGAGGTGGCCGCCCGGGAAGCCGAAAAAAAGGCCGCCGAAGGTCAGGCCGCAGCGGCGCTCCCGGTGGACGAGAATGCCCCCTCTTTGCGCGTGGAACACGAGGCGCCGCTTCCAACCCCGTCTCCGGTTCCCGCCACTCGGGCCACATCCGGTTTCCCGGCTGCTCAATCGCCGGTTTCCGGATCCGTTCAGAATCCGTCGCCCTTGCCGTCCTCTGATCGGATTGGAGCCCGGGGTCTGCCGCCGTCCGTGCCGCCGGCCTGGGATGCTTCCTCCGCCGATGCGCCCTCTCAACCCGCCCAGCGCGAGCGTCGGGCCCAGGCGCGCGAAGCCGTGGATGTTTCGGCCGTCATCGATCTGATCCGGATTTCCTCCCGGCTGGAGGGCCGCATTCTCGACCTCAGCTTGGGAGGT
>JBMFHN010000078.1:0-11361 GCA_049976805.1 Occallatibacter sp.
GTTATCGGATCGATGATTAGCGTGGCCGTGTTCGATGGTCATTTTGAAGTACTTTTCAAACGGAACGGGCGAGTCGAGATGAAAACGATAGACGCTCCATTTGGCGCCGCGATCGTCGCCACCATTCACCGGGTTTCCGTAGAGTCTGTAGGCGAAGGTAGGGTGGTTTGAACCGAAGGGATTGATGCCACAATTGCCGTAACACCACGCGCCGAGATAGTAGTCTTCCGATCCGGTGCCAAGGATCTTCGGCGTTTTCTGGTCGTCGATGAACATCATGTCGTCGCCTTCACCCCACCAGTCGCCTTGGTTCTGGATGATGCTCTGCGTCACGCCCACATAGTGCCCGGGACCTTCGGCCTCAAACATGACATAGTTCCCCTGGCCGTCAGTGTTGCGCGTGTCATTGACCTTGGCTTCGCCATTGGATTTCCAGTCGTCGGTCCATCCCTTGTTGGGTTGCGCCTGGTGATACTCCGCAAAGAAGTGGAACATGCCGGGTGGAAGTTCTTTGTGCTTCTGCCAATCGATATTGTAGTAGAAGGCCGAGATATCTTTTTCGCCTTCATTGCTAATGGTGATGCGGGCGGACTTGTAGAATGGCATCGGAAAAAAGCAGTTGAGAGCGCGTTGCGATCCGACTGAAAGCGGCCCCGACTCGTAGTTGACGTACTCACCGAGGCCCAGGCCGAAGAAGTCACCGATGGGCGACTCGACCGCGGGCTGCTGGTCACCATCCCAATACATGCGCAGTACGATCTTCTTCAAGTGATAGGTTTCGTCGGATGCAATCGTGAACCAGAGATGGGTGATGATTCCGGGGCCGGTGAGTTCGGCGATGGTTCTTTGCTCGCCCGCCTTGATGGGGTGCTTCCAGTTTCCATCATCGTTTGCGCCGGTGGGATCGGCGGAGGAGACACGCTCTTGCGTGTAGTGTTTCTCCAATGGAAGCGAAGCAAGGTCCTGTGCGAAAGAACTGCGGCAGAACGGTGTAACGAGAAACAGCAGAAGTATCCAGCCGGCTCGGATTGCGCCGAGACGATAAGAAGCAGTTGAGTTATGCGGCATGAGGGGCGTTCCTTCCCGTGAAGAGTAAAACGTTTTTATGGGAACTCTGTTGTATTTCGAATGGTTGGCAAAAGCGAGATTCATCGGGTAGTCCCTTGCAAAAGAGCGCGACTTGGTGGGTTCGTTCCTGGGTTTTTCAGGACAGCCAATTCTGCCACATGAATTGGGAAAACTCAAAATACTGAGGACGATCCGCGTATGGTTGACGAGGCTTTGGGGGATATATGGCGAGCAGATTCCGAGGCAATTACAGATTCCCATTGACAAGGTCAGCGAAGGAGTATCTACTTTACGGAGTGAAACGTTTAACACATTGCCGCATTTGAAAAGAAAGGCCCTGTTTTTGATGTCTCGCGCCCGCACATTTCGTCGCTTGCTGCTGGTCGGCTCGCTTCTCTGGTGGATGATTCCGGGCGCGATGATGGCACAGGATGCGGACGAACAACTCGCGATGGATCAACAGCGAGCGCGGGAGGCGGAAAGCAGGCAGGACTTTGAAACCGCTATCCGCGAATACAAAGTGCTGGTGCAGGCGGTGCCGAACAATGCCGAACTGGAGAGCAATCTGGGCGTTGCGCTCTATTTCCATCACGATCTGAAGCAGGCGGTGGATGTGTTGCTTCGCGCCGAATCGCTTAAGCCTTCCCTCTACACGCCCCGCCTTTTCCTCGGACTGGCCATGGCGCAACTCGGTCGGCCCGATGCGGCGGTTGTGGAACTGGAAAAAGCCGTTGCCATTAACGGCGCAGACCCACTGGCGCACACGTGGCTAGGGTATGAATACACGGCGCAATCGCGATTCGAAAAAGCCGCTGTGCAGTTGGAGATGGCGGCCAGGGAAAAGCCAGACGATCAGGACGCATGGTTTGCATTGGGGCGCTGCTACTTGGAACTTGGAAAGACGACCACGACCCGTTTGTTGCAGGCGGCTCCCGATAGCGGGCGAACCTGGCAACTGGCGGGCGAGCAGTACGAAGCTCAGGGCAACAATGGCCGGGCCTTGAAACTCTACGCCGGTGCGCTGGAGCGGCGACCGGATATTCGAGGGTTGCGAGAAAAGATCGTTGCTCTCGGCGGCACAATTTCGGACGTGAAAGCCGGACAGAATGCGAACCATTCCGAGGAAGATCGGCTCTACCTGCTGGTTCATAGCTACGAGACCAAGGCCAGGGAATCGTTCGAACAGGTTTTCCAGATCGACCCGGATTCGTATCGTGCGCACCAGGTGCTGGCGGATTCGTACGCGGCCTCAGAGCACTTTGACGATGCGGCGGCCGAATACAGGATTGTGCTGGAGCGCAAAGCTGACCTACCTGGAATTCACGGCGACTTATGCAACGCGCTTTCACGGACGGCTCGCATCCAGGAGGCCATCAAAGAGTGCGACGCAGAAATCTCACTGTCGCCCTACTCCGCCGACGCGTATGTCCAGGACGCGCGCGTGCATTTGCTGGTAGACGACAACGCTCGAGCCACCGCCTTGCTCGAGAAAGCGCTTGTCCTCGACAGGCCGCCGATAGCAGCGTACAAGCTCAAGGCAAAGATCGACATTGCGCAGAAGCAGTACCCGCCGGCGATCGAGGCGCTCACGCGCTATCTGGCCGTGGAGACCAAGGACGCAAGCGCCTATTTCCTGTTGGCCAGAGCATATAAGGCCGTCGGCGACAGCGCAAAGATGCACCAGGCCATTGCCGCATACAAGAGGATTGAGGATTTCGGATGCGGCCAAAGGAAGTGAAGAAGCGCAGAGGGCGCTGGATACACGTCGCGACCAGGACGCTTTGCCGGGCGAAACAGACCAGAAGGAGGCAAGCCCGTTATGAATGGAGTCAAGAAGACCAGACATCTCTGCACGCAAGGGAAGGGATGGGGAGCACTATGAAGATTAATTGTTTTTGGGGGTTATTGGCCATGATTTCCGCTTCACTTGCTGTTCAGGCTCAAACTGGATGGCAACAGAAAGTCAATGACGAACTACCTCTGATGGGGCATCGCAACTGGATCGTGATTGTCGATTCGGCCTATCCGCTGCAGAGTTCGCCGGGCGTGGAAACCGTGGAGACATCAAGCGAACAGCTTGCGGTTCTCGATTACGTTCTCGAAGCTATCAACAATTCGAAGCACATTCGCCCGCTGGTGCATACCGACGCGGAGCTCCGGTATGTTCCGGAAGCCGAGGCGCCAGGGGTAGATCAATACCGCGAGCAGTTGAAGAGACGTCTTGCGGGAATCCCTGCCGATTCCATCCTGCACCAGGAACTTATCGATCGCCTGAATGGATTGGGAAAGGACTTTCACGTACTCATTTTGAAGACCAACATGACGATCCCGTATACGTCGGTATTTCTGCAACTGGACTGCAAGTACTGGGGCGCCGGCTCTGAAGAAAGGCTGCGCGCCAAAATGAAGACCGTGGGCTCAGCTGCAAATCCCGGGCCGTAAAGTGCGGAGAAATCGAAGAAGTTGTGTCCGTTTGAAATGAGGAGAAAATCGAATGTCAGCTTATGTTTTACCGGTTGTTTCAGAACCCGCTCCGGTTCAAGCCAATGAAGTTGTCTTGATCGCCAGCGGAGACCTGCGCGAGTCAGCGAACGAAATGTGCTGGCCTGCGCAATCGAAGATGGAAGCGGGCGTGATCGCCGCCTTTGAAGCCGAGGGAATGAAGGTGCGCAGAGGTCACCTTTATGAGTCGGACCGGCACCACGGATTCATCTCCAGCCAGCGCATGGGCATGGATGTGTTCATGGGAATCCATCCCGAAGCGCCGCTGGTGGTGGCTGAAGCTGTGTGGCAGTACAGTCACAACGTGCTCTCCGGCCTGCAGCGCCATCGTGGTCCGATTCTCACCGTCGCCAACTGGTCGGGTGAGTGGCCGGGTTTGGTCGGCATGCTGAATCTGAACGCCAGCTTGCATAAATCCGGCGTCGAGTTCAGCACCATCTGGAGCAAGGATTTCACTGACGACTTCTTCCGCAAGGGCATTCGTCAATGGCTCAACGAGAAGAAGATTACGCATGACTCCAGCCATGTACGCGATCTGAACCTCGCCGCTCTTCCTCGGCCGGAAAGGGAACTGGGCGAGGCGCTGGCCAAGGAACTGAAGTTCCGGCGCGCCATCCTGGGCGTTTTTGATGAAGGCTGCATGGGCATGTACAACGCCATCGTTGAAGATCACTTGCTCAATCGTTCCGGTATCTACAAGGAGCGGCTGAGCCAGTCGGCGCTGGTCGCGGCCATGCAGCAGGTGCCGCGCGAGGAAGCACAGGCAGTGCGCACATGGCTGGACAACAAAGGAATGACGTTTGTCACGGGCAAGGACAGCGCAACTGAGCTGACTGACGAGCAGATTCTCGACCAATGCAAGATGTATATTGCCGCACTGCGCATCGCGCACGGGTTCGGCTGCGACGCCATCGGCATCCAGTACCAGCAGGGATTGAAGGACAGCGTGCCGGCATCCGACTTGGTTGAAGGTCTGCTGAACAATGCCGACCGGCCCCCGGTGAAAGGTGGCGATGGAAAAGAGCTCTATGCAGGCGCGCCGTTGCCGCATTTCAACGAAGTGGATGAGTGCGCAGCCGTGGACGCAATTGTGACGAATCGCGTGTTGACCGCAATGCGTCTTGATCCGGCGACTACGCTGCACGATGTTCGCTGGGGAGAGCATTACAAAGGCAACGGGGTCGACGACTTCGTTTGGGTCTACCAGATTTCCGGCGCCGTCCCTGCTTCGCACATTGCGGGCGGCTATGCTAAGGCTCGCAGCGAACGTCAGCCACCGATGTATTTCCGTCTGGGTGGCGGCACGCTCACCGGCGTTTGTAAGCCTGGCGAAGTGATCTGGAGCCGCGTCTTCGTCGAAAACGATCAACTGCATGCTGATATCGGCAGGGCGACCGCAGTCGAGTTGCCCGAAGCAGAGACCAAGCGTCGCTGGAGCCTTACCACTTCGCAGTGGCCCATGATGCACGTCGTCCTGCATGGAGTCAGCCGCGACCAGTTCATGGCGCGCCACCGCGCGAACCACGTGAGCGTGGCCTATGCTCCGACTTCGGAACAGGCAGATAAGGTGCTTGCGGCAAAAGCGTCTATGTTTGCGTCACTTGGAATCCAGGTCCACCTCTGTGGCGTGTAGCGAAACGAGCAGCGAGGCCGTATGCGCAAGTGTGGTACGGCCTCGACTTCTATTGAGGCAACTCTGAAGCAGCTCGTGTTCCGCAATCCGGCGGTGCGCAATTGCGGACCAGGAAGACTGCGACTTGACTCAACCATTGCACGGCGAACACAGGAATAGTGATGCTGGTTTCAAACTTGCCTATTTCAAGACCTAGCGAGCGGCCTACTGGCGCCCGCATGATTCCCGCGGGTTTTCTTGTGCCTTTCTTCTTGGTAACGGCGCTGTTCGCGCTTTGGGGAATCGTCAACAATCTCAATGACGTTCTCATTCGCCAGTTCATGAAGTCGTTTGCGATTTCGCGTCTGCAGGCGGGACTGGTGCAGTCAGCGTTCTACATGGGCTATTTCCTGTTCGCCATGCCGGCAGCCCTGCTGATGCGCCGCTGGGGTTACAAGGCCGGATTCGTCGTGGGCCTGACAACCTTTGCCATCGGATCGTTTCTGTTTTGGCCGGCCGCCAACGCGCAGAGCTACGCGTTCTTCCTGTTCTCGCTGTTTGTGATCGCGGCGGGTGCTTCGTGTCTCGAGACCGCGTCCAATCCGTTCATCGCGCAACTCGGATCGCCGGCCAGTTCTGAACTCAGACTGAATTTCTCGCAGGCGTTCAATCCGCTAGGCTCCATTGCAGGCGTTCTTATCGGCACGGTCTTTATCTTTTCAGGGATCGAACTGAAGCCGGTGCAGATTGCCGAGATGAAGACTGCACACTTGTATGACGCCTATCTGCGTACCGAAACGATGCGCTGTGTCAGGCCATACATGCTGCTGGGCGTGATTGCACTGGTATGGGCTTTGCTGATCCTGCGCACAAAATTTCCGCCTATCCAGGGCGAGACCGAAGGGGATTCCAACGAGAAGGGGCGCATCCGCGATCTGCTGAATTATCCGCACTTCCTGTTCGCCATCCTGGCGCAGTTCATGTATGTAGGGACGCAGGTTTCCACTTGGAGCTACTTCATCCAGTACGTGCAGGAGTACGGCCACCAGCCGGAAAAGATGGCCGGCTATTTCCTTACCGGTACGCTGGGAGCTTTCGCTGCGGGCCGATTCAGCGCGGCGTACCTGATGCGCTTCCTCGATCCGCGTAAGCTGATGGGCGCTTACAGCCTTATAAATATGGCGCTTCTGATCGTCGGTGTTTTCCAGCGCGGCTGGCTGGGCATTTGGGCCGTGTTTCTTACCAGCTTCTTTATGTCGCTGATGTTCCCCACGATTTTCGCGACGGGATTACGCGGATTGGGCGTGAACACAAAAGTAGGCGGATCGCTGATCGTGATGGGAATGATCGGCGGAGCTGTGATGACTCCGCTAATGGGTTGGATCTCCGTGGCTTCGCAAAGCGTTGCCATCGCCTACGTCGTTCCGCTAGGCGGGTATCTTTTTGTCGCGTTGTATTCCTACGTGGGTGCGACACTTCGGCCGCGAGTATGCACCAAAATCGCAGCGCAGGATGGCCGCGGTGCCAACGTGCTGCTGACCACACGCCATGAGGAATTGTGAGGGTACTTATGAATGGGCGGGAGAACTTGTTGATCGAGTTTGCAGAGAATCAAGTTTGTTTGAACGGAGCGGCGCGCAAACTGCGTGTCCTGCTTCGCATCGTTGTCACGAGTATGCTTATCGCGTCTGCCACGTGCAGCTTCGCACAGAAATCCGCATGGGTGCGTCCGACGAAGCCGGGCGATCCGCTGATCTGGGGACGCCGCGACGGCATCGTGTTTGGGCTGTTCTCGCCGGGTGGAATCAGGGGACCACGTGGACTCATCCGTATCGGCCTGTACACAGCTCCAAATGCAACCAGTCCCGAACTGCTGAATTTCGTCGCTGTGGAGCCAGTCGTACAGGGCGCCGGCGCGCGCTTTGACCGCATGGCGTTCAGCGAACTTGAGATGAGTGAACTCGATCCAGGCCAGCGCGGAAAGCGCATGGGTGTCGACAAGAAAACGACCGAACAAGACGGAACACCCGCTGGCATGCTCGAAACGCTGCATGCCGGCAAAGCAGTTGTCGAGCGTCTCACGGTGCGCGTCGATGTGGAGCGATTCACCGCCAATGGCGCGCATGTTTACGTCATCGCGTCCATTGACAGCGATCATCCAAGTGAGTTGCGCCTCCGCACCTACGCTGAAAGCGATAGCCCACCGATTGACGAACTGACCCTCACAGCCACCATGGGCAACTACGAACGGCTCCGCCTGCTGTGGCTGAATGATAGCGCGATTGACAGCCGGAAGCTCTTTGGCTTTTATGCGGGGGATGCTTTCGTCGAAAATGTTGATTATCCGCTGGGAGAGATGCTTCGTTCCGGAGAAGGCGACGCGATTGTCTTCTGTACATCGAGCGAAACCGATCCCGGCAAAACGCCCGGCAACGATACTGCGCATTGGGTCTACACGCTTCCCAAGCTCACGCAATACTGGCGTGTCCCCGGACGCGACGTCGAACCGAACCTGCGCGTGCGCGTGAATGCACGCCGTGTGTACTGGGCGTCGAAAGCTCCGGTGCTGGGCGGCATTGCGTTCGAGAATTTCGAAGTGCGTGAACGCTTCATACCCGGTCAGTCGTTCATCTTCGGTATCACGCGTGACGAGCCGTGGACTTTCTATCACGGACCGTACGCAGTGAAACCGCATCCGGCGGACCAGGCACCGTAAGGAACAAAATGGCGATCATTGCTGGAGTAGATTTTGGAACACTGAGTGTCAGAATCACTTTGTTCGACTCTGAGCGCGGCCGCCTGGGCACAGCTTCGAGCGAGTATCCGCTGCATCGCACGCGCGAAGATCCCGACCATGCCACGCAGGCGCATGACGACCAGATGAACGCGCTGGTGAAGGCCACGTGCAAGGTTCTGAGCGAGACTGGTGTCAATGGGGATGATGTCCTGGCCATCGCGCTGGACACAACCGGATCTAGCGTTGTCGTGGTCGACGAGAAACTGCAGCCGCTGGACGAGTACTACCTGTGGTGCGATCATCGCGCTCACCAGGAAGCGCAGCAGATCACCGCGACTGCGCATGCGATGAACATCGAAGCCATCGACTGGTGCGGTGGAACCTACTCGCACGAATGGGGATGGTCGAAAGTGCTGCATTGGCTACGCCACGCCCCAGCCGCAAAGCGCACCAGGTTCGCCACGGCCCTGGAGAACTGCGACATGGTGGCGGCCACATTGACTGGCGTGACATCGCCGGCAGGGCTCAAGCGCAGCGTCTGCGCTATGGGACACAAATGGATGTGGAATCCAAAGTGGGGTGGTTTTCCCTCCGAGGAATTCTTCACTGCTGTCGATCCGCTGCTCAGCGGCGTGCGCGAGAAGATTGCCGGCGAGTTCTTCACCTCGGATCGGATCTACGGAACCCTCGATGTACACTGGGCGTCCAAACTCGGGCTGAAAGCAGGCATACCTATTCCTGTCGGCGCACTCGACGCGCACTGGGACGCGATTGGCGCCGGATGCCGCGAAGGCGACGTGGTGAATGTCATCGGAACCTCCACTTGCATCATCGCCATGGCTCGCAGCCTCGAACTGGTTCCCGGCGTGTGCGGAGTGGTTCCGGGCAGCGTCCATCCCGCTTTCACGGGCATCGAGGCCGGACTTTCTGCGGTCGGTGATATCTTCGACGCTGTCGCGCGCCGTGCAGGTGTCAGCGTAAAGCAGCTCGCTGAGGGCCTTGAAACCTACGAGGCAGGCCAGACAGGCATCTTGCGTCTTAGCTGGGACAACGGCGACCGTACGGTGCTCGTCAATCCGGAATTAGGCGGCGTTACGCTGGGATGGAACCTAATGCATACGGCGCAGGACGAACTCTTTGCGGCTATCGAAGGGACTGCCTTTCACACCCGCATCATCCTCGAACGCATGGCTGCGCATGGAGTCCCTGTCGAACGTGTCATTAACGGTGGCGGTGTTCCGCAAAACAGCCGCGTTCTTAACCAGATTTACGCCGATGTATTTGGAAAGACGGTGCTGGTCCCCGAAGGAACGCCGACAGGCCGGGGATCAGCCATATTCGCGTTTGTCGCAGCAGGCGTGTTTCCGTCCATCGAAGCTGCGCAGCAGAAGCTGTGCCTGCCTTTCAGAAAGTTCGAGCCCCAATCCGGCGCGGTGGCTCGCTACGAACGCCTCTACCATCTCTATCGTAAGGTTTATTTTGCGTTGGGCGCGCGCAATGCGGCGGCGGTAGCGCTTGGCGACGTATTACCGGAGTTGCGAGCCATAGCGGAGGAAGCACGGAGCGGGCGAACCCAGCAACTTGCCGTCGCCGATTGAGAGAGCGATCAGGATCGAGCGCGTTTTTTGGGGATGAATGGCTGTTCCATCTCGATTACCTGCCGTCGAGCGGTCGACTCCCTTATGACCAACGTTGGCACAACCCGCAGAACGATGGGCTCGCCCGTGAGGCGGCCTTCGATGCGGTCCATGAGGAGCGTGGCGGCGCGGGCACCCATTTCGTAGCTTGGCTGAACCACGGCGGTCAGGTGCGAATGCGATGAGTGATCGAGGGTGAGATCGTCGAAGGTGGCCAGCGATATGTCCCGCGGACACTGCACGCCGAGCTCTTCGAAAGCGTTCAAAGCGCCCACCGTCATGACGCCATTACACACGAACATGGCTGTGGCGCCGGTCCTGCCCCTCAGAAGATCTTTGGCGAGCCGGTGTCCGGACTCCAGCCGGTAGTCGCCTTGGAGTATCAGCGCTTGATCGATCGGCACGTCTGACTCGCGCAGCGCCTCTTCGTACCCTTGCAGGCGTTCGCGGGCATTCTGCAGCTGCAAGGGGCCTGTGATGATGGCAATGCGGGAGTGCCCGAGCTGGCGAAGATGGCGTACGCACTCGCGCGCGCCCCTCACGTTGTCGAGCAGGACGGCATCGGCATTCACGCCCGCGACAGGGCGATCGAGGAAGACGACAGAAACGCCCGAAGCGATGGTGCGGCGGATGTGGCTGGTGTCTGTCCCGGGAGCGGAAGCAAGCAGAATCCCGTCGGCGCGATAAGAGCGCAGGGCCCCGAGCAGGCGGCGTTCACGCCCGATCTGCTCGTCGGTGTTGGCGGTAACCAGAAAGTAGTCTCGGTCGAATGCGGTATCTTCCGCGCCTCGAATGATGCCGGGAAAGAAGGGGTTGGTGATATCGGGAAGCACCATCCCCAGCATGCGCGTCTGCTTGACCTTACTGAGTCTCGCATAATAGGGTGACACGACGGATCAAAAAAAGAGACCCGCGTGGTGCAGGAAAGAGAACGGCAGCATGGATTGGCGCACTCGAGCCATGCCGCTGCACACGCCGTCTTCGGCCTCGCCAAGTCCGGCAACACAGCGGTTGGCCAATTCCTGACCTTTGATGTTGCTCCATAAGTCCTCTACCGGATTCAGGTCAGGGGAATAACCCGGCAGCGTCTCCACTTGCAACCAACTACGCTGGATCTCCAGATATTGCTTCATCTTTCGGCTCTTGTGTGCGGGCAATCCATCCCAGATCAGAATCGCCTTCTGCCCGCGCAAGTGCTTTTTCAGATCGCGCACGAAAGCCATCAGCCGTTCGTCGTTGTAGCTGCCTGGCTGGGTCTGGAACCACAGTCGGCACCGTTTGCCGTCCCAGCGATAGCCGAGTGCCGCGCTGATCGAAAGCTTCTTCCAATTGAACGCATAAACCAACACCGGAGTCTCCCCTTTCGGCGCCCAGGTCCGTCTCACCGGCGGCCGCTCTGAGACCCCACTTTCGTCTTGGAAGAGAATCCATGCCTTTCGCCGCCGGGCGTTTTTTTATAGCCGGCCACCGCTTCGTCATCCACAGCCGCCGCCCTTCGTCATTGCGTTCCCGCGCCTGCTTGGCCGGCCGTTGCAGGCTCCACTCCAGTGCGGCCAGTATCTTCCATACATGGCCGGGGTGATAGTGAACGCCCGTGACCCGTTCGATAACCGCCGCCACGCGGGGCAATGTCCATAGAGCAGTTGCGAAGCCATGGGCTGGCGCGCCTTGACGCAAAGCCTTGTCCACCTTCTTGAGCTGCGCACCGTCTAGTTTTGGCCGACGCCCTGCCCGCCCCGCCCCGCGAACCCAATTTGGCCTGTCCTGTCGCCAGGCCTCGAACCATCGACTCACGCTTAGACGGC
>JBMFHN010000079.1:0-11334 GCA_049976805.1 Occallatibacter sp.
CAATACCTTGGTGATCGCCGCCGTCAATGTCGTCTTGCCGTGATCAATGTGCCCGATCGTCCCCACGTTCACGTGAGGCTTCGAACGATCAAACTTTTCCTTCGCCATAAAAGTCCTGAATCCCTTTCATCGCTCGTACAGCTTGTTTTACCCCGAGGCGCCGGCGATCCGGCTCCAGCCCCAAAATTCTGCTTACCCTCAGCGACCGGCCGCTTCCGCCGCCACACCCGCTTCCGGCCCAATCCGGAACGGGATCCCTGCGGATAGCGCAGCCCATCACTGCCCTACCTGCCCTGCGCACGGCCGATAATCTCATCGGCGATCATGCGCGGAGCTTCTTCATAGTGCGCGAACTGCATCGTGTAGGAGGCGCGTCCCTGCGTAGCGGAACGAATCTCGTTCACGTAACCAAACATCTCCTTGAGCGGCACCATGGCCTTGATCACCTGCGAGCCGGCATGATGCTCCATGCCCTCGATGCGCCCGCGGCGCGAGTTGATGTCGCCGATGATCACTCCCATGAACTCTTCGGGAACGGTCACCTCGACGGCCATCACCGGCTCGAGAAGAACCGGATGCGCCTTGCGGGCGGCCTCCTTGAACGCAATCGAGCCGGCAAACTTGAAGGCCATTTCGTTGGAATCAACCTCGTGATAGCTCCCGTCGAAAAGCGTCACCTTCACGTCCACCATCGGATAGCCGGCCAGGATGCCCAGCTCCATCGCCCCCTGCACACCCTGGTCGATTGGCTTGATGTACTCCTTGGGCACCACGCCGCCCTTGATGTCGTTGATGAACTCGTAGCCCTTGCCCGGCTCGTTGGGCCCGACGCGCAGCCAGCAGTGGCCGTAATTGCCCGATCCGCCGGTCTGACGGATATACTTGCCCTCGGCCTCGGCAGTCTTGCGGATGGTTTCGCGGAAGGCGACCTTCGGCTCACCCACGTTGGCCTCGACCTTGTGCTCGCGCCGCATCCGATCGACGAGAATTTCCAAGTGCAACTCGCCCATGCCGCTGATGATCGTCTGCCCGGAGTCCTCATCCGTGCGCACTTTGAAGGTCGGATCCTCGTCGGCCAGCTTGGCCAGCGCCAGGCCCATTTTCTCCTGATCGGCCTTGGTCTTCGGTTCAATCGCGACCGAGATGACCGTATCCGGAAAGGTGATCGCCCCCAGGGCGATCGGATGCTGCGGCGCCGAGAGCGTGTCGCCGGTTTTCAGATCCTTCAGCCCCACGCACGCGCAGATGTCGCCGGCGAAGATCTCGCTGACATCCTCGCGCTTGTCGGCATGCATTTTCACCAGCCTTCCGATGCGCTCGCTCCTGCCGGTGCGGGGATTGAGCACCGTGTCGCCGGTCTTGAGAGATCCCGAGTAGACGCGGACAAACCCCAGCTTGCCATAAGGATCGTTGATGATCTTGAAAGCCAGTGCCGAGAGAGGCTCTCCATCCTCCGGTTTGCGCAGCGTCGTGTGGCCGGGGTGATTCATGTCAACACCCTCCACGGGCGGCTTGTCGAGCGGGCTGGGAAGATAATCCACGACCGCATCCAGCAGCGTCTGCACGCCTTTATTCTTGAAAGCGCTGCCGCAGATTACCGGGAAAACCTTCAAATCGATGGTGGCCCGGCGGATACCCGCCTTCAGCTCTTCGACCGTCGGCGTCTCGCCTTCGAGAAATTTTTCGAGCAGCCCGTCGTCCGTCTCGGCAATCACTTCGATCAACTGCAAGCGAAAGGCTTCAGCCTTTTTCTGCAACGGCGCAGGAATCGGTTCAAGAGAAAACTCCGCTCCCAGCGTCTCGTCATGCCAGACCACGGCGCGCATCTCGATCAGATCGATCACGCCCTTGAAGCCCGCCTCGGCGCCAATGGGAATCTGCAGCGCCACGGGCCGCGCACCCAGTCGCTTGCGAATCGTGTCCAGAACATGTTCAAAATCCGCGCCGTTGCGGTCCATCTTGTTCACAAAACAGATGCGCGGAACCTTGTACTTGTCCCCCTGCCGCCAGACCGTCTCGGTTTGAGGCTGCACTCCCGAAACCGAGTCGAAGACCGCGACCGCGCCGTCCAGGACGCGCAGGCTGCGCTCCACTTCGGCGGTAAAGTCCACATGCCCCGGCGTGTCGATGATATTGATCCGGTAATCACGCCAGGTGCAAGTGGTAGCCGCCGAGGTAATCGTGATGCCGCGCTCCTGCTCCTGCTCCATGTAATCCATGGTCGCCGTGCCTTCATGCACCTCTCCGAGCCGGTGCGTGATACCGGTGTAAAACAGGATGCGCTCTGTCGCTGTCGTCTTTCCGGCGTCGATATGCGCCATGATCCCGATGTTCCGACAACGATTCAGAGGTACGGTGCGAGCCACGTCAGTCTCATCCTTGCGGGCGCTTCCGGCCCGCGGTTCGGTTTATCCTTTGCCTGCCCAATCCTGCGCCATTGCCAAGACCCAGAATTCCGGGTTCTACCAGCGGTAGTGGGCAAAGGCCTTGTTGGCTTCCGCCATGCGGTGCACGTCTTCCTTCTTCTTCATCGCCGCGCCGCGTCCATTGGCCGCATCCAGCAGCTCATTCGACAGCTTCTCCGTCATTCCCTTTTCGCCGCGGCTGCGCCCGTAGTTGATCAGCCAGCGGATGGCCAGCGAAGTTCTGCGATCGGAATTCACCTCGATGGGAACCTGATAGTTGGCGCCACCCACGCGTCGCGTCTTCACCTCGAGTAGCGGCTTGCAGTTCTCCACCGCTTTTTTGAAAAGCTTGAGGGCATCGTCGCCGCCCTTCTCTTCAAGGTTTTTCATCGCCTGGTAGAAGATGTTCTGGGCCGTCGATTTCTTACCACCCCACATCATGGAGTTAACGAACTTGGTGACCAGCGTGGAGCCGTATACCGGGTCCGGCGCCACCTCCCGCTTCGCAATGTGCCCTTTTCTCGGCATAGTTCCTCTAAAATAGCTGTCGGCGATCGGCCGCCAGCCTGTTCACATCGACCCACCGTTCCAGCCTTCGGCAATTCAAACCCCGAGAGCCGAGAGGCGAACGGCGGGACTTCTCTGCTACTTCTTCGCCGGCCCGCTCTTGGCGCGCTTGGCTCCATACTTCGAACGGCTTTGCTTGCGGTCGGCCACGCCCACTGAATCCAGTGTGCCGCGCACGACATGGTAGCGCACGCCGGGCAGATCCTTGACGCGTCCGCCGCGAATCAGCACGATCGAATGCTCTTGCAGATTGTGGCCGATGCCGGGAATATAGGTGGTCACCTCAATCCCGTTCGTCAGCCGCACGCGGGCCACCTTGCGCAGAGCCGAATTCGGCTTCTTCGGCGTCTGAGTGTACACGCGCGTGCAGACTCCGCGCCTCTGCGGCGAGGACTGCAAGGCCGGCGACGCTGTCTTGTACCGGGGGGCCGTGCGCCCCTTGCGAACCAACTGATTGAATGTAGGCAAACTGAAACTCCTTACCCCTCAATAGCCCCGCCAGCCAAAATGCCGGCTTCCCACTTCGACCGCCGCGAGCAACCGCTGGGAGCCCGCCACGCGAAACGCGCGATCGCCCCGTTGACTGCTTCGCGTCTGCCTTCGTTCCAATCTCAGACGAGAACCGGGACGGTGGCCGTTCGTTTCTCCGCTTTTTGGCGGACAAAGCCGACTCCGTTTCGCGGTTCCGGCCCGCATAGCCCTCCAAGGCGGAGAACGCGCGGGCGCCGATGCGATCCATCCCGGCCCTTCGCAAGAAAAGAGCCACATTCGGGATCATTGGGCCGGTCAATGATCCGGCCCGGGATCAGCACGGTTCAAATTCTCTTAACCGCGCTACCCCGCACAGCGCCGTTCAGACACACAGACAACTGCGCTCTTGCACAACTTTTTAACAATAGCAAGAATTTGGGTGGGGTCAATGGATACGGCCCCACCACCGGAATTTTTTCGCTTTTATTCAATCGAATGCAACTTCCAGACGCCATCAACCAGTGCAAAATCGGCCTGGCGCTTTACGCTCAACTGATTGCCGGGATTATGAGCAATGTCAACCAGAGGCCCGGGAACCCCGTCCAGGTTCACGGCCTCGCTGTATTCGACCCCCTTGGCCGTCGAAACTCCGGGGATCGTTTCGTCCTGAATCTCCTTCAGACCGCGCGCCTGAAGATGGTGGGCGACAACGGTCACCACGACCACCGAAAAGTTCTTGCTTGCAGGCGTGTCCGGACGCCACTGGATCACGTCGCCCCCACCGGGCAATGTAACGGCTTTCTTGCCCTCGGGAGTGAGAGTGAAGTCCGCCCAGTAACGGTTGGGATAGAGCTTGGTCCGCACCCAATAGCCATCCGCCACTCCCTGCGCCAATCCCTGCTCGTCAATGGTGATGTTGGCTCCGGCTGCCGGCATCTGGTCGTATTTCGCCTGAATCAAGGCCTGCGCCTGGCTTTGCGTCAGATCAGGAGCCGACTTGCACCCGGCCAGCAGCAATCCCGCGCCCACAAAACCCAATGCCCCCAAAAAGAACAACTTCCCCGTGTCTCTCACATTTCCTCCGTCCACCGCACAAGTCGGTTCGAATTGCCTCGCTTGGCCATTTTTCTCTTCCTGGCCGCCGCTGTCAACGGGGTTCGTGGATGCCTTGCTCCGAACCGGCGAATTTGACCGCAAAAGACGCAATTTCCTCTTTGAGCGGCAGACCTTCCGCTGAAGTGAGCCTTGATTGCTGGCATTTCCGTCAATCCGCCCGCCGTCCCTTCGGGCAGAGGTTTCATCTGTCGGCTTTTACCGATCACAGGCGGAGATCATCGCCAACATCCGCGGCAAACGATCTGTTTTGCGATAGTATGTACCCACGTTTCCTGTTTCCCTCCCCCGGGAAGAGGCCGCCATGCAGATTGTTCCTGTTCTTCGCTGCTTTGCGTCGCTCGTCCTGCTCCTGTTCGCGGCCTGGCTTCCCGCGCAGTCCTTTGACCTGGACCGCGGACGCGAACCCGTCGTCTCGCTCGACGGGCTGTGGCGTTTCCATCCCGGCGACTCGCCGCCGGATCCGGCCACCGGCAGGCCGCTCTGGGCCGAGCCGGGCTTCGACGACTCCGGCTGGCCGCTGCTGAAAAGCGGTGAATCCTGGTCCGCGCAAGGCTATCGGGGGATGAGCGGCTACGGCTGGTACCGGTTTACGGTCCGGATTCCGGCCGGCCATAAGCCCACTTCCCTGCTGCTGGCGCCCATTGTCACCGCGTACCGGGTCTATGTGGACGGCAAGCTGGTCGGCGGCTCCGGCCAGATGCCGCCCATCCTGATTCCCTCCACCCAGTTCAGCTATCATCTTTATCCGCTTGCACTTAGAGGAGACCGGTCGGCGCGCGCCGTGCTGGTGGCCCTGCGCGTCTGGCACGCTCCCCTCTGGGCTGGCTACGTAGGTGGCGGCCCCTTTCTGGCCGGCCACCTGGCCGGAGACCCGGCGCTGCTGGCCACCGAACAACAGCACCGCCAGTTGGCGCGCAATGTCCGCTTCGTCGACAGCTACTCCTACAGCATCACCGCTCCTCTGGTCGGTATCGCCATCCTCGCTCTGTTTTTCATCCGCCCGGCCGCGCGCGAATACCTGTGGTTTGCTCTCATGTTGCTGGCGCAGGCCGCCGACAACGCTCTTTATGTCGGTCAGCAAATCTATTCCTGGCCGCCGGTGCCCATCTACGACCTGGCGGATGCGACGCTGGCGGCCCTCAATATCTTTTCCGCCCTGTGTTTTTTCTCGCGCGTGCTCAAGGCCCGCCCCCGCCTGCTGAGCAGCATCTGCCTCGCCCTGGTGATCTTCAGCCCCCTGCCGGCTGTCTTGTACTGGCCGGGCTGGCTTTCCGCGCCCGCTTCGGCTGCCACGCAACTGGCCTGCCTTTTGCCCGCAGTGACGTGGATTCTGAATCTGCTCATCACCCGGGCGGTCCGCGGGGATCTCGACGCCCGCCTGCTCCTGCTGCCCACTCTGCTCGATTTCGGCTACTACCTGGCTGACAACCTGGCCATTCTGCTCAACCAGGTGGGGTGGACCCGGATACCGCACGTGTTTGAGATTCCCCTTCCTCTTCCACCCTTCAGCGTCCATCTAGGAATCCTGCTCAATCTCTTCTTCCTTCTCGCC
Source organism: Occallatibacter sp. (assembly GCA_049976805.1). GTDB lineage: Bacteria > Acidobacteriota > Terriglobia > Terriglobales > Acidobacteriaceae > Telmatobacter. The sequence goes on from JBMFHN010000079.1 coordinate 6,112, forward strand.
CTGCTTGTCTATCTGATTCGACGCTTTGCGCTGACCGAGCGCCACGAGATGCAATTGGCCGGCGAATTGGAGGCCGCCCGCAAGGTTCAGGAAGTCTTTCTTCCTGACCAGACAGACCAGTGCCCCGGCATCTCGGTCGAGTACGTCTACCAGCCCGCCGAACGGCTGGGCGGCGACTTCTTCCAGCAAATCTGCGACGGTCAGGACGGCATATTGCTGGTGGTGGGCGACGTCAGCGGCAAAGGGCTGACCGCGGCCTTGCTGGTCTCCGTCCTGGTCGGCGCCATCCGCACCGAGGCTGCGCACGGCCTCGGCCCCGCAGAATTGCTCAGTTCCCTGAACGATCGCATGATGGGCCGTTCCCACGGCGGTTTTACCACCTGCATGGTGGCGCACATCACCGCCAGTGGCCTGCTGACCCTCTCCAGCGCCGGCCACCTGCCGCCTTACCTCAACGGCGAGGAGATCGCCGTTTCCGGCTCCCTTCCGCTGGGCATCCTGCAACACGCGCGATACGAGGCCATCCACCTCACGCTCCGGCCCGGCGACCGGCTCACCTTCGTCTCCGACGGTGTCGTCGAGGCTCACGCCCGTTCCAAACCCGGTTCCAGCGCCACTTCATCCTCCGGCGAATTGTTCGGATTCGACCGCACCCGCTCCCTCAGCCGCCAGTCCGCCGCCTGCATCGCCGAAACCGCCCGCGCCTTCGGTCAGTTGGACGATATCACGGTGGTCACGGTGGAGTTTTCCGGCAAATCCGCCGCTCCGGCCGCCGCTGAAGCCTGAATCCTATCCGCGTTACTGGTCCCGGTTGAAATGTTACTGCTCCCGGTTGATATCCGACAAAATCTGCCGTATATTAAACAAGGACTAAATTAGTCGGATTTTTAGCTCCGCTCTTCGCCGGGTGGCCCGGCCCCAGGTGACCTATTTCAACCACGAATGAGGGTGCCCCAGGTCCCTCGCTTTTGGGGACCGGGGGCTGGATCTACTGGCCAGCTACACTTACTCCAAATCCATCGACCAATCCGCCGGTCTTCCCGAGCCGGTCAACCCGGTGAATCCCTCGTTCAGCCGCGCGCTCTCCGCCTTCGACCTGCGTCAAAACTTCGTTGCCAGCTTCCACTACCTGATCCCCCAGCCGAACGACGCCAACCGGCTCCACTGGCTCGGCTCCGGCTGGGCAGTGGCCGGCATCGCCCGCTTCACGACCGGATTGCCGGTCACCATGCTGAACAACAACGACACCTCGCTGCTGGGCACCATCCCGAACGGCATCAACAATAACGGCGCGGACACACCGGATTGGAGCGGCGAGCCGCTGCATCTCAATCTGAATCCGCGCGGGGGACGGCCCGTCTTCGATACCTCCGAGTTCACGCTGCCAGCCCTGGGAACGATGGGCAACGCACGCCGCCGCTTCTTTTCCGGACCCGGTATGGAAAACATCGACATGACCCTTCAGCGCGAGATTTTCTTCGGCGGCAGCCGCGCCATGGAACTTCGCCTGGAAGCCTACAATGTGGCCAATCGCACGCAGTTTTCGGCGCTGCTGCGGTCGAAGGAAACATTTCCAACGGAAGTTTCGGCCAGGCGGTCAGCGCCATGGCTCCGCGCGAGATGCAACTGGCCGCGCGCTACCGGTTCTGAACGCCGGGGCTGTGGCGCGGAGGATGATGCGGACAGGATCGAAGGCCCGGAATCCTGATGGCCCTCTTTCGGCGTGTCTGAAGCCGTGCCCGGTGAGAAAATCCCGGCGGAATCGGGCCACCGGATTCCCGCTTTCCTGAATCTGATTTGAATCTGGTTTGATTTGGATGGAACGTGTTTCCCCACGCTCTTCACCAAACACGCGGACAGGGCAGGAACCCGACGCGGGCCACCGGTTCCGCGACGATACCACGGCGGGGAAAGCAAGGAAGGCGGTTCAGCCGACGGCAGAGGCAGCGTAAAAGCTCAATGCGGCATCGCCCTGTTCGAGCAGGCGCACGCGTTCGAGCCGTCCATGGCGATCCTCGAGGAACCGCTTGCCGCCGGTGCTGCGGCGGTGTTCGGCGACAACCAGCGCGCCTGCGGCGAGCAGTCCGGAGGCGGCCGCGCCCAGCAGACCCATGGTTGCGGCGTATTCGGCGGTCGCGTCGTAAGGCGGATCGAGAAAGACGAGATCGGCGGGCTCGCGCTCGCCCCGGTCTCTGGGTCCGGCCGCTGCGCCCGCAGTCCGGCCAAGAAAGGCGCGGACGCTGGCGGCGTGAATTCCGAATCCGGCATTCAAATCCAGCCTGGCGAGATTGGCGCGAAGCACCTTCAACGCCGCGGAGGATTGTTCGACAAACTCCACGCGCCGCGCCCCGCGACTGAGCGCCTCGATGCCCACAGCTCCCGAGCCGGCATACAGGTCCAGGAAAACCGCCCCTTGCACACGGCCGCCCAGCACGTTGAAAAGGGTTTCGCGCAGCCGGTCGCTGGTGGGTCGGGTGGCGAGGCCGGCCGGGGCCTGAAGTGTACGGGAACGGAGGAATCCAGCAATCACGCGCATCAGGGAACAGCATACCGGAAGCCAGAACCGTGGCCGGAAGGTTTTGAACGGGCGCGAATGGATCCGCGCCGATGGCGGAGGCTTGCGATGCACTGGCTTTTGACGCCCGGGAAAGTGGGTTCGAGAAAGATGAAAACATTCCTCCGAAGGGGAACAAAGACCGGCGATTTTCCGGCTTCCGGCAGCGCGACGGAACAGAAGGCGGAAAAACCCGGAATTCCGGGTGAATCGGACAAAAATCGGCTTCCACGAACGAAAGCCCAGCTCTTGAGGGCTGCCCCATCGCTGGGCGCGGCTGAATCTGCGCTCTTTCAAAACAAGCCGCGCCCGTCAAGGCCACAGCCGGACCGGACGCATTACGTTTCCGCGATTCTGCTACGCCGGAAATGAAGATGAGGAAAAATGGCGCCCCACCTTCTACAATCAATTTGTATGCGAGGCTGGACCATTCCGCTGGGCCGTTGGATGGGTGTGGAAGTGCGCGTCCACGCGTTTTTCCCTCTTCTGGCCGCCGTCTGCCTGGTGCTCGGCGGCAACAGTGGAACCCTGCGCGGCCTGGGCCTGTTTCTGCTGGTGGTGTCGGCGGTGCTGGTCAGGGAAACGGCGCGGGTGCTGGTGGCGGCCTGGCTGGGGTTGCGGTTACGTGCCATTCTGCTGCTGCCGATTGGCGGATTGTTTGCCTACGCCGACCCGGAAAGCCAGGAGAAATCCTCCCAGGGCGCGGGGCAGTTCGCCTTGGCGCTGGCCGGTCCGCTGGCCAATCTGACCAGCGCGCTGCTGCTGGCCGCGGCGTTTCTGGGGGTGACGGGAAACATCAACCTGGCGGCCCAGCCGTGGATCTCGCCGGCGTGGCTGGTGCGCAGCCTCGTCTGGATGCAGGCCGGCCTGGGAGCACTGCATCTTCTGCCGGCCTATCCGTTGGACGCCGGACGGCTGTTGCGCGGCAGTTTTGCCCGCCAGCACGGCTTCGCGCTCTCGGCGCGCGCCGCCGGCGGCCTCAGCCAGGGATTGGCGCTGGCCGCCATGGTGGGCAGCTGGCCATTGCACAACCCGTGGCTTTTCATCGCCGGCTTTTTCATCCTGATCGGCGCGCAGATCGAGGACCAGGGAGTCTTCTTCCAGTCGGTGGTGGACACGGTGCAGATGCGCGAGGTCATGCTGACCGACTTCGCCACCCTCTCGCCCTCCGACACCCTGGCCGACGCGCTGTCGCGCTGCGTGCACTCGCTGCAGGAAGACTTTCCCGTGGTGCGCGGCCCGCACCTGGTAGGCATTATCAGCCGCCAGAACATTGTGGATGCTCTGCGCACGGAAGGTAACAGCTACGTGCAGTCGGTGATGTCCAAAGCCTTCCAGGTGGCGCGGCCCGAGGACACGCTGGGCGCGGCCATTCGCCGCATCACGGCCGGGCGCGGGCTCTCGCTGATCCCGGTGACGGAAAGCGGGCGCGTGATTGGCATCGTGAGCGTACAAAATCTGATGGGGTCCATGTCGGTGCTCTCCGAGCAGCGGCGCCTGGAGCGCCAGCAGACCCGCCAGCAGGACGGGGTGTAACGGCGCGATGGCCGAAGCGACGCCGCCGCCGCTGGCCGCCGGACTCTACCTGGTGGCCACCCCGATCGGGAACCTGGGCGACATCACGCTGCGCGCGCTCAGGGTGCTCGGCGGCGCGGATCTGATCGCCTGCGAAGACACGCGCCAGACGCAAAAGCTCCTGAACCACTTCGAGATCGCGACACCTACCGTGAGCTGCCACCAGCACAACGAGTACGGACGGGCGGCGGAGCTGATCGAAAAACTCAGAGCCGGCGCCCGCGTGGCGCTGGTCACAGACGCAGGCATGCCGGGAATCAGCGATCCCGGAGGCTGGCTGGCAGCCGAGGCCATAGCCGCCGGCATCCCCGTGATTCCGGTTCCGGGAGCCAACGCAGCATTAAGCGCACTGGTGGCATCGGGGCTTCCTGCGGACGAATTTCATTTCCTCGGTTTTCTGCCGGAACGGGCCGGAGAGCGGCGCAGCCGGCTGGAGGCATTGGCCGGTGAAATCCAGCAGACGGGCCGAGCTCGCACGCTGATCTTCTACGAAGCGCCGCACCGGATACTGGAAACCCTCGCCGAGATCGAGTCGGTTTTCGGTTCCGACACGCGCGTTGCGGTAGCGCGGGAGCTGACCAAGATTCACGAGGAATTTCTGCGCACAACGGCCGCCGGGGCGCGACGCGATCTCTCCGGACGCGATCGGGTGCGCGGGGAGTTCACGCTGCTGGTGGACGCGCGGCCGAAGGAAACAGGCGCAGCCGAAACGCGCGGGAAGATCGCAGACCGTGTGGCGCGGATCGAGGCCGAGACTGGCATGGACGAAAAAGAGGCTCTCAAACGGCTGGCGCGCGAGATGGGCAGATCGAAGAGCGAGCTTTACCGGGAACTGCAGCGGGAGCGGGCGCGGCGGCGATAGAACGGCACGGAACCTGGCGCGGGGGAAACATTCTCCGGGCGGGACCCGATCCTGAAACCTCAGGCTTTCTGGCTGGCACCAGGGCCGTCACCGGACGCATCGTGCTGCTTCTGTTCCCGGATTTCCTCGATCAATTGTTCAAGCTGCTCGCGTTTGCGGCTGCTGACGTCGAGAAAGCGGATGCCGACGGTCTGGCGGTCGTGGATGGCCTGGATGACACCACCCAGCCGGA
>JBMFHN010000080.1:0-6792 GCA_049976805.1 Occallatibacter sp.
GGCGCGCAAAGGGAACGATCAACAGGATCTGCAGCGGCATCGCGGCCCAGTTGGCCGCCTGAATGGCGGGGAAATTCAGGCGCAGGGTGAGAGCCAGCAGCGCGCACAGGGCGGTGGTGACACCGACGACGGGAATGCATCCGATGGCAAAGCCCAGAGCCAGCGTCAACGCCAGTCTGCGGGGCGAGATGCCTTCCCGCAGACAGGCGGCCATTTTTCGCATTACCGGCTCGATGGAATCAGGCATTCTCACTCTCTCTTTCCATCTTAATCGGCAGCAGGCGGCACTCTGATTCCCCTGCAATAAAAGTTTGGTGAAGTTTTGCGGATGCCCGCTGCGGGGCGAAATTTCACATGGCGCAGACTGAACTCTCCGCAGCAGCGGCGGCGATATCCTAGCTGTGCGGAGAGATTCCACGCCAGAAGTTGACCAACGGGAACAGGCAGGATGGAAAGCCGCGCCGGGCGACGGTCCGGCCCGATCCTGAAAGGAGCAGCCGGTGCAAAACTTTCAACCTGCGGGCGCGGAACGCTTCGATCGGCCCGACATTCATGCCGGAGACCGGCCGTCGGGCGCCAGTTTTGCCACCCGGTCGGCTGTGCTGGGCTGCTCGGGCGCAGCCGCCACCGTGCATCCGGCAGCCACGCTGGTGGCCATCGAGATTCTGAAACGCGGCGGCTCGGCGGCGGATGCGGCCATCGCGGCCAACGCCTGCCTGGGGTTTCTGGAGCCCGTCAGTTGCGGTCTTGGCGGAGATTGCTACGCGCTGCTCTGGGATCCGGAAAAAAGCAAGGTGATGGGGCTGGCCGGCTCGGGCCGCTCACCGCGTTCGCTCAGCCTCGACGAGGTGCGCCGCCGCGCGGTCCAGGGCGTGATTCCGCGCCTGGGCGCCGTGACCGTCTCGACCCCCGGAGCACTCGATGCCTGGTGGACGCTGCACCAACGCTACGGAAGGTTGCGATGGAGTGAACTGTTCGAGCCCGCGATTCATCTCTGCGAGACCGGCGCTCCGGTGCCCCAGATCATCGGATACGCCTTCCGGCGCAGCCTGGAGAGCTTCCTCCGTCCCGGCTCGGGCGTTGAGGAGACGGTCAACGCGGTCCGCACCTTTGCGCCCCGGGGCCGTACGCCTGGCGAAGGCGATCTCTTTCGCAATTCCGATCTGGCCCGGACCTATCGGCTTCTCGCCGAGGGCGGCCGCGAGGCCTTTTACGAGGGGCCCGTCGCGCAGACCATCGATGCCTACTTCCGGCGCATCGGCGGCTGGCTTTCGGCCAGTGATCTGCGCGATCAGCACGCCGAGTGGGACGAGCCGCTGGTGACCTCGTATCGCGGCGCCGAAATCTACGCCATCGCCGCCAACACGCAGGGTCTGGCCACATTGCAGATGCTCAACATTCTGGAGCAGTTCGATCTCCGCGAACTGGGTTTCCAGTCTCCGGCTTCGATTCATCTGCAGGTGGAGGCCAAGCGCCTGGCGTATGAAGACCGCGCCCGTTGCTATGCAGATCCCCGCTTTGCCGAGGTTCCCGCCGCCTGGCTGAACTCGAAGGAATACGCGGCCCAGCGCGCCCGCCTCGTCCGCCCCGACCGCATCCGCACACCCGCTGCTTCGGGCCAGGCGCCGAGCCGTGGAGACACAACCTACCTGAGCACCGCGGACGCCGAGGGAATGATGGTCTCCCTGATTCAGTCGAATTACCTCGGCATGGGTTCGGGACTGGTCCCAGACGGACTGGGATTCATGCTGCAAAGCCGCGGCGCGCTGTTTTCCCTGATGGACGGCCATCCGAATCTTTACCAGCCGGGAAAACGTCCCTTCCAGACAATCATTCCGGGATTCGCCACCAGAAATGGCCGGCCCTGGATCTCCTTTGGTGTGATGGGTGCCGACATGCAGCCGCAGGGGCAGACGCAGATCGTTGTCAATCGCGTCGACTATGGGCTGGATCTGCAGGCCGCCGGCGACAGTCCCCGCTGGCATCACGAAGGCTCGCCCCAAAGCATGGGCGAAGACGCGCCGGGTCTGGGTGCGAATGGGTTGCTGCGCCTCGAATCAGGCGTTCCCGAGCTCACGCGCCGCGCCCTGCTGGATCTTGGCTGGCCCCTGGCGCCCTCCGACGGAAGCTTTGGACGCTACCAGTGCATCGAACTGCTGAGTGAAGACCCGGAGCGCATCTATGCCGCGGCCACAGAGATGCGGGCGGATGGCGTGGCGCTGGCCTTCTGATCCGCATTGCCGGCGCGCAAATCGCTGCCCGTCGAGGCTCCTTTTCCCGGGCCGCTGTGAACAGGTGAAAGTGTCCGGCTGTTGCAGCAGGTGAAATTTCCGGTCTGGATGGAAACTTCCGGGCGGACTCTGCATGGACTCTTTTGACCGGACAGATCATCTGCCAGCGACGGGGCTGAAGCTTCCTCTTGACGTTCCACTCCCTTCGGGGTAGTTTAGCGGTACACGGGAAAGGAGGTTGATCCAGCGAATGCGAAAAAGATGTTCCGGAAGTTTTTTACGTGAGGTGACTGAGGCCTGAGGCATCGCGCCTTGGACCCCTGGGTTTGCCCCTGCGGAATGCTTTCCGTGTGGGATGCAACTGGATCTTCACGGTAAGACGCGCCTGAGGGCGGTGTGCGGGTGGGTGATTTTCTTGCGGACGCGGCGAGTTTCGCCGCCGAGAAAGCCCGGCGAAAAAGGGTTCACCACAAAGCCATCGCGCCTGAGGAGCGGAAGTGAAGAGACAGGGGCTTTCGCTTCAGCGCGATGGCCTTCGTCCAATACCAACAGATCACCGGCGGCGGCTTGGGCGTTGTGCTCAAGCCGCTGTTGTTTTCAGGCGCGACGCCGCTTCGCTTGTGAAAGCGAAGAAGGCGACGGAGAAGCGGCGGTTTCCTTCGTCCGGGACTGTCCGTGCGGGCCGGCGCGCCGTTTTTCGCTTCCCGGTGGGAATTCCGCAGGGCCAAAATCGAGAATCCGGCACAGCTTTCGATTCCGGCGCGCGCAGGATTCGCTCCGCCAGCGAGATCCGGCGCGGGAAGCGGCGGCTTTGCAGTACACTCAGGCCCATGCGGGTCTTTGGCATCGATTGCGGAACGGAAGTGACGGGTTTCGGTGTGGTCGAGTCGGACGAGACCGGGCGCGAACCCCGGCTGGTGATGAGGGCAATGGGAGCCATCCGGCTGAAAAAGAGCCTGAGTGCTCCGCTCCGGCTCGAACAGGTCTTCCGCGAACTGACTGCCGAGCTTGATCGATGGCGGCCGGAGACGGTGGCCATCGAAGAGGTCTTCTACTCGGTGAATGCCAAATCAGCGCTGAAACTGGGCCAGGTGCGCGGTGTGGCGCTGTTGGCTGCGGCTGTCTCCGGTCTGCCGGTGGCCGAGTATGCGCCGCTGAAGATCAAGTCGAGCGTGGTGGGTTACGGGCTGGCAAAGAAAGAACAGGTTCAGTTCATGGTGGCGCGTCTGCTGGGGCTGGCCGAGGTTCCCGAACCGGCCGATGCCGCCGACGCCCTGGCCCTTGCCATCTGTCACATCCACACCGCGCAGACGCTGACGCTGCAGGATGGGTCTCGATGAAAGCGCCTTTTCCTGGGCAGAGTGCCGGCTCCGGTGACGGCCGGTAAATCGGGAAATTTTTCCTTTTTGGGAAGCCCGACGCGACTTTTCATGCCGCAGGCGTGTCCCATACCCATATAGACGCTGTTCCGCCGGATTGCAGACGGGTAGGGCGCAATGGGAAGGCGGCGCACAATGAGTCGCGGAGCATGGAGTGGACGCCGAGCGGGTGGCTGGGCGCTGGGGATCGCGGCGTGGGTGGCGGGAGCGGTTCTGCTGATTCCGCTTGCGCGGGCAGAGGGCGCGGAGCGGGCGGCGCGGCTGAGTTTTGCTCAGGGCCAGGTGCGGGTCAGCGAAGATGGTCAACTGGTGGCCAACCCTGCGCCGGCGAATATCCCGCTGTTTGAAGGTGCCGAGGTTGCGACCGCCGGGGACGGCGAGGCGGAGCTGCAGTTTGACGACGGCAGCATTGCCCGGATTGCGCCCAACAGTTCCTTGCGGCTGGCCGTTTTGCGCGGCGAGGGCGCGGGAGCCGAGACCGAAATCGTGTTGACCAGCGGGCTGGGATATTTCGAGTTTGCGGCTTCTAGCCCCCTGCGCGTGCGCTTTGGAAACAGCGTGGTGACGGCCAACGGCTCCACCGTGGCGCGCATCGATATGGACAGCCCGCCGGGCTCGCTGGCGGTGTTTTCCGGCAACGCCCACCTGGAGCGGGCCGGCGGCGCCCTGACGGTGAATCTTGCAGGAGGGGACAGCGTTACCCTGACCGGCTCCGACCCAAGCCAGTACATCCTGGCCGGATCGATCGAGCCGGATTCCTGGGACGCGTGGAACACGGATCGAGATCAGGCGCTGGCGACCGAGGCCGCCGGGCAACCCGAGGAGGCGAACAATCTGCCGGAAAGCGGCAATCCGGCCTGGAATGACCTGAACGCCAATGGCAACTGGTACAACGTCCCCGGTCAGGGACCTGTCTGGTCGCCTTACGATGCCTCCAACCCGGACTGGGATCCGTATGGCGACGGTTCCTGGGTGTGGATGCCGGACTACGGATATATCTGGGCATCCAGCTACTCCTGGGGCTATCTGCCGTATGAGTTCGGCACATGGAACGATTACGACGATTTTGGCTGGGGCTGGTCGCCCGGCGGCTTTACGCCCTGGTGGATGGGTGGCCTCTGGGAATCCAACATCGGTCTTGCGCCTCCCGGCTATCATCATCCCCGGCGTCCGCATCCCGGACGTCCGCATCCCGGGCAGCCCCATCGCGGCCCTTCGCATCGGCAGATCGGCCATCCGATGGAGGCCGGGTACCAGGGCGCGGCGCACCCGGTGATTCCTGTCGGCCGGCAGGGTACGGCCGGAACGTCGGGAATCGTGGCGCACAGCCGGAGTCTTCCTCTCACCCTGGACGGCCGCCGCGTGCAACCGCTGCAGGCGTCCATTTCCCGCCCTCAATATGAAGGCCATGCCTGGCACGTTGGATTCGATGGAGGGCTTGGGAATCGTTCCCGGCCGGTGTATTCCGGAACGCAGAGAATGGGAAGCGGAGGTTCCAGTGGCGGCTTCGCCTTTGGCGATGACCGTCCGGTCGATACGCTGCCGGCGGAGAGCTTCGGCGGCGGCGCGCGTTTTCCCGCCTCCGGCTCCCTGGGCTTTGAGCGCGGCGCTCCGGTTGGACGGGCCTACCCCCGCGGCGGAGCGTTTCCCGGCCGGCCGTATTCGGGGGACCTGCGATCCGGTCGCCCCTATCCGGCGGGAGGGGGCTTCGCCGGGCACTCCTTTTCCGGAGGCTCTTCCTTCTCCGGTCACGCGATGGGCGGCTTTGACGGCGGACACCGTTGAACACCGGCCCCGTCAGGAGAAAAACGCGGGATTGCCGGAGGCGGCGGCTGCGGATTTTGTTTCCAGCCAGCGGCAGAGCGTGGCGAGTGTTTCGAGCGAAAGCTCTTCGGCGCGCGCCTGCGGAGCGATGGATGCCTGAGCGAGCGCCTCGGCAACAGTCGTCGACGGCCAACCGGCAGCACGCAGGTTGTTGGCCAGCGTTTTACGTTTTTGCGCAAAGGCCCGGCGCGCAAAGCGCAGGAATGTGGCTTCCGCGAGGCCCAGTTCGGCAAAACGCGGGGCAAAGCGCCAGCGGAAAACCGTCGAATGCACCTCGGGCGGAGGTGAAAAAGCCTCGGGAGGCAGGGTGAAAAGCCGCTCGGAGGGTCCAATCAACTGGAGTGTGACGGAAAGCAGGCCGTAGTCGCGCGAGCCCGGCCGGGCCACGATGCGGTCGGCCACCTCGCGCTGGACCATCAGCACCGCGCGCTCGATGGAAGCATGGCTCGCAGCCAATCTGTGCAGGATCGGCGAGGTGACGCCGTAGGGCAGGTTGCCGACCACAATCAGGCGCTCAGAGCCGGAGCCAAATTGCTCGCGCGCCTGCTCGAAATCGAAGCGCAGCACATCCTGCTCGATCACGGTCACGCGATCCGGACCTGCGGGCGGGAACTCGGCGCGCAGCCCCAAGGCGAGCTGTGGATCCAGTTCGACAGCCACGAGACGGGCGGCGCGGGACGCCAGCGCCGCGGTAATTGCGCCGCGCCCGGGGCCGATCTCGATCACCGTGCGGCCTGCCAGATCGCCCGCGGCAGAGGCAATCCGCTGCGCGGCCTGCGCATCCACAAGAAAATTCTGTCCGAGTCTGGGCTTGGCAGGCATTGCTGTTTTAATGGTACCCGAGAGATCTCCGGAGCGCTGTCTGCGGTTCTTCCCGCATTCCCTGAAAAATTTTCGCGCTCAGCCGGCGATTGGGTCCGTGCTGCCCGGGCTGCGTGCGCAGCCGCTCTCGCTCTTTGCAGCAGGCGTAGTAGACTGGCCCTTTGGCAGCGCGTTGATTCCGGCAGAGAGGGAATCTCTCTGCCACGCTGGGAGAGTTGGTGCATGCGCATTTTCTTTGCCGCCTCGGAATGTGTTCCATTCGCCAAAACTGGCGGTCTGGCTGACGTGGTGGGCGCGCTTGCGCCGGAACTGGCCGGGCTGGGCCACGACGTGACGGTCTTTCTGCCTCTGTATGCCAGTGTGCGGCGGCAGATCGGGAGCCCGTTGCACTTCACGGTTCGCGACCTTCGCATTCCCTTTCAGCATCGCGAACGTTTTGCGAGCCTGGTGGACGGCGGCCGGCGCGGCGGAGCGCAGGTCTATTTTGTTGATTGCCCGGAGCTGTTCGAACGCTCCGGACTGTATGGCGAGCAGGG
>JBMFHN010000080.1:6802-11310 GCA_049976805.1 Occallatibacter sp.
TGGACAACGCCGAGCGCTTCGCCCTGTTTTCGCGCGCAGTCCTTGAAGCCGCCAGGCTGCTCGGCGCGCCCGATGTCTTCCACGTTCACGACTGGCAGGCAGCACTGCTCCCCGTCTACCTGCGGACGGTGTACGCTGCCGACTCCGGGCTTGATCGCGCCGCGGTCGTGCTGACCATCCACAACGCCGGCTATCAGGGCAGCTTCCCGCCCGTCACCACGGAGCAGTTGCTTCTTCCCTGGGAGATTTTCACCCCGGACAAGATGGAGCATTTTGGCACGTTCAACTTCCTCAAAGGCGGGCTGGTGTACTCCGATCTGCTGACGACGGTCAGCCGCAAGTATGCCGAGGAGATCCAGACCCGGGAGTTTGGCGAAGGGCTGGACGGCGTACTGCGCGGGCGCGCCGTCGATCTGCGCGGCATTCTGAACGGCGTGGACTACGGCGAATGGAACCCGGCCACGGATCGTCATCTGGAGGCTCATTACACGGCGGAGAATCTGGAGGGCAAGGCAGCCTGCCGCCGCGACCTGCTCAAGCTCCTCGGGCTGGGCAAGGTGCTGTCAACGACGCCGGTTCTGGGCATTGTCTCGCGCTTTGCCATCCAGAAGGGCCTCGATCTGGTGGAGCAAGTTGCCGGCGAACTGTCGGATCGCGAGGTGGCGATCGTGGCGCTTGGCTCGGGCGAGCCGGCCTATGAAAAATTTTTCCGCGACTGGGCCTATTGGAATCGATCGAAGGTTGCCGTGCGTATCGGCTACGACGAGCGGCTGGCACACAAGATCGAGGCCGGCGCGGACATCTTTCTGATGCCCTCGCGCTACGAGCCCTGCGGGCTGAATCAGATTTACTCGCTCAAGTACGGCACCGTGCCCGTTGTGCGAGCCACAGGCGGGCTCGACGATACCATCGAGGAGTGGAATCCGCAGCAGGAGAGAGGCACCGGTTTCAAGTTCAAGGACTTGAAAGCCGAAGCGCTGCTGGCCGCCATCGACCGCGCGCTTGGAGCCTTCGCTGACCGGGAGGGCTGGAAACGGCTGATGCGGAACGGCATGGTGCGGGACTACGGTTGGCAGCGGCCGGCGCGAGAGTACGCGGCGGTGTACGAGGAAGCGGCGGGCAGACGCGCGTGAAGAAGTTTAGAGTGGAGTGAGAGAGCTCGCGGGATGCGTTCGCGCAGCCAGTTGGCGGTTTTGGGGCCGCTGGACGGGCGCCGATCGCTGCAACTCGGAATCCACGGATGGAAGACTGGGGAAAAATTGCCCGATACGATTGATTGGCCGAAATCGCCCTCACCGCGCCGCAGGCGGAGCGGACTGCTCATTTTGCTGGCCGTGGTTGCGGTCCTGGTCTTCGGCTTCCAGACGGCGCTGTCCTACTGGATGGATCTGCTCTGGTTTCAGTCGCTTGGCTATGGACAGGTGTTCTGGAAGACGCGCGGGTGGGAGTGGGGTGTTTTTGCGCTCTTCGCCTTGCTGACGTTTCTGCTCTTGTATGGAATTTTCGCGTTTTTCATGCGGACGCATCGCGATGATCTGCCGGCGGATCATACGCTGTTTTTCGCCGGCCGGCAGGTCAATCTATCGCTGCGGCCGCTGCTGCGGCTGTTTTCTGTGGGTGGCCCGCTGGCTGTCGCCCTGCTGACGGGCGGCGCAATGGGCGCGCAGTGGCAGAGTTTTGCGCTCTGGTGGTACGCGCCGCGGACCACGGCCGGCGCGGTGGATCCGATCTTTGCCAAACCCATCGGCTTTTATCTGTTCGCATTGCCGGCCTGGCAGCTGATCGCCGGCTGGTTGATGATGATTGCCGTGATCGCTTGCGGAATCGCTGCTGTCTTTCTGCTGGTCGCCGGCGGCTCGCGCGCGCTGGGTTCGGATCGCCTCGGACGGGTGGGGCTGCCATGGCGCGGATTTTCTTTTTCCGTGGCGTTTCTCCTGCTGGTCATTGCGCTGCGCGTCTACCTGAGCCGTTTTGCCGAACTTTTCGACCACCATACGATCTTCGACGGCGTCACCTATACCGATGCGCACGTCTATCTGAGCGGCCTTCTGGGGGTTTGTGCGGCGCTGATCCTGGGAGCGCTGATAGCTGCCGCTTCCGGTCTTTTCCATCCGCGCGGACGCTGGCTGGTCCTGGCCATTCTGCCTGCCGCAGCCTGCTATGCCGCGGTTGTGCTGGTGGGCTGGTACGTTTCAAGTTTCGTGGTCAAGCCCAACGAACTGGATCGCGAGCGGCCTTTTATCGTTCATAACATCGAGATGACCCGGCAGGCATATGACCTGAACCACTTCGATCAGCAGGAGTTTCCTGCCGAGACGACTGTTGCGGCGGCCGATGCGGCCGGCAACCAGGCCACGCTCGGAAACATCCGCCTCTGGGACTGGCACGCGTTGCAGGATACGCTGCGCCAGATTCAGGAGATTCGCACCTATTACGATTTTCCCGACATCGACATTGACCGTTACGAGATCAACGGCTCGATGCGCGAGGTGATGCTGGCGGCGCGCGAGCTGAACCAGGACAAGCTGCCCCCGAGCAGCCGCAACTGGATCAACGACAAGCTGATCTATACCCACGGTTACGGCATCACCATGAATCCGGTGAACGAGTTCACGCCCGAGGGTCTGCCCGATTTGCTGCTCAGCAATATGCCGGTGCAAAGCACCGTAAAGGGACTTGACGTCACCCGGCCGGAAATCTATTTCGGCGAGATGACCAGCGGCGACGTGTACGTCAAGACGCATCAGCAGGAGTTCAACTACCCGCAGGGCGAGACCAATAACTTCACCACCTACCAGGGGAATCGCGGCATCGTACTGGGCGGATTCCTGCGCCGCGTGCTGATCGCCTTCGCTCGCGGCGATCTGGCCAAGCTGCCCTTCAGCGACGATGTAACCGCCCAGAGTCTGCTGCTGATGCGCCGCGACGTGCGCACGCGCGTCGCCGCCCTGGCGCCCTTTCTCACCTTCGACCAGGATCCATACATCGTGCTCGGCGACGACGGCCGGCTCTACTGGATCTTCGACGCCTTCACTCAGTCCGACAGCTACCCCTACTCGACCGCCTACATGGTCGACGGCCAGCCGCTCAATTACATGCGCAACAGCGTCAAGGCGGTCGTCAACGCCTACGATGGAACGACGACCTTCTATGTCTTCGACCGCAAGGACCCGATTCTGGCCACCTACCGGCGCATCTTTCCCGGCCTCTTCCGGGACGCGTCCTCGATGCCTTCCGATCTGCGCCGCCACGTGCGCTACCCGGAGCTGCTGCTCCAGTTGCAGGCCGAGGTGTACGGCCTCTATCACATGACCGACCCGGAGGTCTTCTATAACCGCGAGGATCTGTGGAGCATCGCCAGCGAAGTCGGCATGGACGCCAACGGAACGCAGACGACCGAGGAGATGCGCCCCAATTTTGTGCTGATGAAGCTGCCCGGCGAGACCAGCGCCGAGTTCGTGGAGATTCTGCCCTTCACCCCGGCCAACCGCAACAATCTGATCGGCTGGGTCGCGGCGCGCTGCGACGGTCCGAATTACGGCAAGGCGATCGTCTACGACTTTCCCAAGACGCGGCTGGTCGATGGACCGCTGCAGATCGAGGCGCGCATCGATCAGAACGCGCAACTCTCCGGTCAGTTGACCCTGTGGAACCAGCAGGGTTCGCACGTGCGGCGTGGCGCGCTGCTGGTGATTCCGATGGGCAAGGCGCTGCTCTATGCCGAGCCGATCTATCTGCAGGCCAACCGGAGCCCCATGCCGGAGCTGCGCCTGGTGGTGCTGGCGCTGCAGGACAAGCTGGCCTATGCGCCTACGTTTCAGGCAGCGCTTGCCTCGCTGTTCGGTGCGGAGGTATCGTCGTTGACGGCGGCATCCCAGGCCCCGGCGGCAGCCGAATCCGCGGGGACGCAGCTCCCGGCTGGCAGCACTCCCGCAGTCCGCCAGGATGTGAGCGCGCTGGCTGCCGAAGCCAGCCAGGACTTCAACGATTATCAGCGCCTGACAGCGGCTGGAAAGCTGGCCGAAGCCGGTGAAAAACTGGAGGCGCTGAAACATGTGCTTGCGCAACTGAGCACAGAGGCCAGGTAATCAGGTGGAGGTGAGTTCCATGCTTGTCGTTCACGTCCATGTGCTGGTCAAGCCCGAGTCGGTGGAGGATTTCATCCAGGCTACGATCGAAAACGCCCGCGCCAGCATCCGGGAGCCCGGCATTGCACGCTTTGATCTGGTGCAGCAGCAGGAAGACGCAACGCGGTTCGTGCTGACGGAGATATACCGTAGCGCGGAAGCGGCGGCTGCGCATAAACAAACCGCTCATTACGCGAAATGGCGCGACACCGTCGCATCCATGATGGCCGAGCCGCGCACAAGTGTGAAATACAACGCCATTTTTCCTGATTTTCGAGAGTGAAGCCATGCGATTTGAGTTTGCAACAGCAACACGCATCATCTTCGGCGAGGGCACATCTGCCACTTTGCCTGAGTTGGTTTCTGGTTTCGGCGCTCGCC
>JBMFHN010000081.1:0-11268 GCA_049976805.1 Occallatibacter sp.
CGTTCCCGCCGAATTCTGAGGAGAGTTGCCATGATCATCAATGGAGTTGAATACACGGCCGAGAAACTGGCAGGCATGGTCGATTATGCCATTCTCGATCCGGACACAACGGAAAACACGATTCGTGAAGCGTGCAAGACCGGGATCCAGTACAAGTTCAAGGGCGTCCATCCCAATCCCTATTGGGTGCGGCTGGTGGCGGACCTGCTCGAAGGAACCGGCATCGAAACAGGGGCCGTGCTCAGTTTTCCCTTTGGAGCCAATCCGACCGCATTCAAGGTGCATGAAGCCAAGGAGATGGTCAAGGTTCTCAAGGGTCGGCCTGCGTGCATCGACGTGGTTACAAATATCGGCAGGCTGAAGGACAAGGACTACACCTTCTATACGCAGGACATCGCCGCGGTGGTCAAGGTAGGCCACGACGCGGGCCTGGAGGTGAAGGCCATCCTGGAAGTCGCCATGCTGAGCGACGATGAGGTCCGGGCCGCAGCCGAATGCGCAGTCCAAGCGGGAGTGAATTTTGTCAAATGCTCCACCGGTAGAGGTGGCAATCCGGCTGTCAGGCATGTGCGCATCATGAGCCAGACCGTTCCGCCGGAGGTGGGTGTCAAGTTTTCCGGCTACGGATCCTATAACCCCGCTCAGTTGACCATCATGGCGATTGCCGCCGGAGCCACGCGGCTCGGCACGCGGCGCGGTCCCCAGATCATCGACGAGATCCAGAAATACTTCAGTGACGTCAGCGTTTCGACGGTGGATGCAGCGGCGCTTTCTCATGCCTGAACCACCAGGGCGCGCCAGTTTCCGCGTACTTGTTCGATTCGAGTACGCGGAAGGCTGGCTGTTGCGCCGTAGCGGAGCGCAGGTTCCGAGAGTGGTATTGAATGGCGTTGTCGAGGCGCTGCGCAAGGCCACATACCATCACATTCCGGATGGCGGGATTCAGGCAGGTTGGTGAACCGATCTCTCTTCTGTTATCCGCATCGCGAAGGATGACCCGGATACGACGATGATTGTCGTTGCCCGCGTCCGGCAACTGAGAGGGTATGGTTCCCTGGATTCAACGGCTGCGGCCTCGGCACAGTCAACGGCGAAACAGCGAGTTGTACCGGGGGCGCGAGGAGATTCTGTTATGCAGTGGCGTGCGCACACGATTATCTTTGACCTGGATGGAGTACTCATCGACAGCGGTAAAGGTATTGCCAATGCTGTCAATTTCACGCTCCGGACGCTCGGACGTCCTGTGCTGCCTTCCGAGCAAATCATCGGATACATCGGGCCCGGCGTCGAGGGCGTCTGGCGCAAATGTCTTGGCGCAGACGCCGATCAGTTGCTGGACATCGCGATACCCATTTACAAGGCACGCTATCGTGAAAATGGTGTGGCCGAGACCACCTGTTATCCCGGCGTCCCTGAAACGCTTTCCCGGCTGAAGTCACAAGGAAAGATCATGGCGGTGGCCACGAATAAACCAGGAGAATTCACTCAGCTCACGCTGCAGAAATTGGACATTGCCCGCTATTTCGACATCGTGGTCGATGCCGAGTCGGTACACCACAGAAAGCCCGACCCCGAGGCTATTGAATTGATCCTCGCAAAGCTGAAAGTGCCGCCGGAAACAACTATTGTAGTTGGTGATGCAGCAACTGATATTCAGGCCGCGAAAGCCGCGAAGACGATTTCTTGCGGAGTAACCTATGGCTACGGCAGTCCGCATGAAATCGTGGCGGCACGCCCAGACTTCATCATCGATCGAATGGAAGATCTACTGTCCAGCATTGTTTAGCTTCTCGATCACTACCCGGCTGAAGTCTACCCGACTGAAGTCGAGCGCAGACTCCGTCGTGTTGAGGATAGCCCTGTGCCCGAAGGCGGGAATCGTCCTCGATCCGACGATCAGGACCGTTCGGTCAAGTGTCTCCGGCACCTAGATAATCAATAAAGTTAGCCTATGAGAAGTTTTTCTATCGGGGAATAACGTACGGATCATGCCACACGAGCTGCGCGGCACTTGTATGCCTGTAACTCAGACAATGGAATGCCGATACTCGGGAGAGTGTGATTCCTCCCGAGTATCGGAAAAACTGGCGTTATCACCGGGAAAAGATGCCTCTGCCCAGTGCAATCGTTCCTTGAATTCACTGAAAATGATGACGGGAGGGCAGTGCTTCAGAAGCATCCGCGCCCGCATTTCTCAGAGGAAAATCGCCTGTTTCGATTCGCCGATCATCTGGATGAACGAGCCTACGCCTACATAGTCAATGCCGGGATAGTCGATCATCTCCTCTTCTTTCAGCCCCATCACGCCCAGCGACATCTCGCAGACGTGGATGCGCACGCCGAATTCTCCCGCTTCTTTCATCAATTGCTCGAGGGATTTAACGCCATGGGAGTTCATGACCGAGCGGATCATCTTGGGCCCGATGCCGGCCATCTGCATCTTCGAGAGGGGCAGCGCCTGCGAGCTGCGCGGCAGCATCCAGCCGAACATCTTGTCCATGAATCCCTTGCGCGGCGATTTCCGGGGGTCGCGCAGCGCGGCCAGCGCCCAGAATGTGAAGAACATGTCCACTTCCATGTCATAAGCGACGGCGCCCAAGGCAATGATAAAGGCGGCGATGGTGGTGTCCAGGTTGCCGCTCATCACGCCAATCGACAACTTGTTGTTACCGGCGGATTTTTCGAGCGCATCGACGCGTTCTGTCAACTGCGTGATGGCTTCTTGGAGTTGAATCTCCGCTGAAATTGAGCTCATGATTGCATTTCCTTTCGTTACGACTGAATTCGATTGCTATGCTTCGGCGCCGGCTTCGGCTGCGGCCGAGGCTGGTGCTTGACGCCACGCGAAGAGAGCAAGCGCCAGCGTACGATAAAGCACGTGGGCAAACTTGGTGAGCGGCAGCATGGCCACCAGGTCCATGGCCAGCACGACGTGCGTGAAGAAAATCCAGTGGCCGAGGGATGTGGGAGATGGCAGATAGACGATGATCTCGCACAACAGTCCGGTGATCACCGTCGCCGCCAGAAGAAGAGGAAAGAACCAGTCGGCGAAACTGCTCTTCGTGTAAGGGACCTCCTTGCCTTTGGCACGGCGATAGAGAATGATGGACAGGCCGTAAAGACAGGCCAGACCGCCTGCCAGTCCGAGGATGCGCATGGGGTACCACGGCGGAACCGGCGAGCCGATGGGTTTGAGCAGGAAGTCGAGCGTGGTGGCCAGCAGCATGGAAAGAAATCCGCCCATCACCGCGGCATGAACGAACCATCCGCGCAGGTATAAGGGCTTTTCGGCGCGGGCCGGCGCCTGCTCGCCGGAGTCGCATTGCTGAAAGCGGCTATGGAGCAGCGCATCGGAGATCGCGGTCAAGATCGCGCCCGGCAAGGCTGCAAAGCGCAGCACCATGCCTTTGTCGTGACATTGCTTCCAGTACCGCACGGTCATCGAGGCGATTCCCAGAAAGGCACTGAGGCCGACAATCACAAACAGAATCACTCCGATGTTATGAATCCACTCCCCGGGCAGGAATTTAAAGAGCGGCAGCGTGCCCCCGTCCTGATCCGCCCTGCTGAGCAGGAGCAGACTGAAGATGGTTGAAAAAAGAGCAAAAACAGACAGGTTGCCAATCACCGAACGGTTGGCCAGCGCAGCCAGACCGGTGAAGTCGTAGCGCGAGATGGCATAACTGCGCGCGGCGGCCATGAACTCGGCCGGGAAGGCCTGACGAGGACAGGTCTCCGTACATTCCCCGCAGTTGTAACAGCGCCACAGGTCCTCGCTGGCCAGCAACTCCTGCTCCATGCCCACCTGGGCCATGCGGATCATGCGCCGGGGAAATCCAATCGAATTCTCCGCCAACGGGCATACCGCCGTGCAATTGCCGCAATTGAAGCAAGCGCTCACATCCAGGGTCTCGCCTGCCCCATGCCGCTTGATCTTTTGCATCAGGGATACATCCACAACGCGTGTCATACAGATACCTCTCTCGATTCTAGTGGGCGGCTGCGGTCTTTTCTTCGGTGACAACCACGGAATAGAGCGGATAGTCGCCATCTTCGCCGACTTCCGTCACGTTTCCATACTTGCGCATCCCGGTCACGTGCCAAAGCACCTCGTCAGAAGGCATCTTCAGCGCCTCGGCAATCTGTGGAACCGTGGCAGATTGCGCCTCAAGGAATTTTTGAATCGCCTTGCGCGCAGCCTTCAACTGTTTCGAATGCTGCTTCTTTTCTTCGCTGATACCGCCCATGCTCTCACGCATGTTGGCCAGCGCCTGCTTCTGCTCTGCAGTAAGTGTCTTCATTGCCATGGTCAATCTCACCCTTCAGGTGCCCGGGATCAGCCCAGGCTTACCAGTTCCGGTACGCCGCATTGTTGATGGGGGGCATCATTCACCAGACCGTCCACCATTGCGTTGTACTGATCCAGGCGCCAGCCATCCACGTCGATGGCCCGGTGCGGGCAGACCGGAACGCACGCTCCGCAGCCGGAACAAAGGCCGGCATTCACCTCGGCGCGCTGCACCTTGCGCCCGTCAACCTCGACTTCCACCATCTTCAGAGCGCCTTCGTAGTCGCACTGCGTGACGCAGACCGCCTCGCCATTGCACTTTGAAGCGTCGATCACCGCAACGAAGGGATTCAGCTCCACCATCTCCCTGGCGAACATCGATGCCGCTTTGACAGCGGCGGCCCCGGCGGCATTCAGCGTCTCCTGAATGTTCATCGGTCCCTGCGCGGTGCCAGCCAGAAGCACACCATTGACCGCAACCTCGACCGGGCGCAGCTTGGGGTGAACCTCCTGCAGGAAGTGGTCTTCGCCCGTGGGCAGCTTGATGCTCTCCACCAGATCTTCGATGTGGCTGGGCATCATGCCCACGCCGAGCACCACCATGTCCACCGGGACTTGCAACTCCTCGCCCCAGGTGAGAGCATCCTTCACCGTCACCGTCAATGGAGCGGCTTTCTTGCCGCCCTCGTGCCCATTCCGTTCCACCCTGACCGGTTCCTCGCCGTTGAAGCGGAAGAAGATGACTCCTGCCTTGGAAGCATTGATATAGTAATCTTCTTCCCCGCGCCCATAGGTGCGGATGTCACGGTGGAAGTCGCAGACCTGGATCTTCGGAAAGCGCTCCCGGACGGCCAGCGCCTGCTGAAGAATGGTGCTGCAACACACGCGCGAGCAGTAGGTGTTCAAGGTTCCGTCGGGCTGCGGTTCGTGGACTCCATCCAGTTGCCGGCTGCCCACGCAGTGCAGAAATGCGATGCTGCGGATCTTGCGTCCCTGATAAACCAGATCCTTGCTCTTGGCGTCCACCCCCTGCATGATCTGGATGAACTCCGGCGTGGTGACCACGCATGGATCCTGGTGATAGAGAAACTCACCATCTTGCGGAAGATAGGGGCGAAATCCCGTCGCCAGCACGATAGCTCCTACCAGCGCATCCGTAGTCGCGATTGCGCCGGCAGGTCCAAAGGGCCCCTCGATCACCGTGCGGAAGTTGCCGATAAAGCCATCCACTGCGGTGACGTTGCTGTTCAGCAGAACTTCGATCTTGTCGCTGGCCTTTACCTTCCGAACCAACTCCGCGACAAACTCGCTGGCCATCTTCTCGGTCGGATAGACGCGTCCACGTTCATTCAGGCGCCCGCCCAGACGATCGGACTTCTCCACAAGGATTACCTGGATGCCGCGTGCTGCCATGTCGGCCGACGCCTTCATGCCGGCGATGCCGCCGCCGATCACCAGAGCCTTGCGGTGATTGGGCAGCTTGATCTGGTGCAGGGGGATGGAGTAACGCAGCTTGCCGATGGCGGCGGAAATCATTTGAATAGCCAGCTGCGTGGCCCCTTCAGGATCGTGCCGGTGCGCCCACGAACCCTGCTCGCGTATGTTCACATGCTCGTAGAGATAGGGGTTCAGGTTGGCGCGGGATACCGCGCCGCGGAAGGTCTCTTCATGCAGGAATGGAGAGCACGAGGCGACCACGACGCGGTCCAGATTCTGTTCGAGAATGTCCGATGTGATGCTTTGCTGGCCAGGATCGGAGCAGCAAAAGGTATTGACCTTCGCCGTGACGACCCCGGGGATCAAGCTGACCACCTCCGCCACCCGCTCCACGTCGACGACATCGGAAATGTTGCCGCCACAGCGGCAGACATACACTCCGACTCTGACATCCGGGGGAAGATCACTGTGCTGCTGCTGGATATCCTCCAATTGCTGCTTTACGGCAGCATATTGCTTCATGTAGGCTTCGTCCCCTTCGAGCATTGCCTCTTCCTGCTCGGGAGTGCCGCATTCCAGATCCAGGTCTTCCGCGCTCGGTTGTTTCGCGTTACCGTTGTTGTCGCCCATACGCTTCCCCTCGAGGTTCTCGTTCCGTCCCATGTTCCTTATCCCACCAGAACCGCTGCCTGCGTCTGGCCCACGGCATCGGAACGCTTCTGATAAAGATATTGGCTAACCTGCATCGCTGCGGCGCCGGCCTCGGCGATGGTGTCCACAATATCCTTTGGCCCGGCGGCTACACCGGCGACAAAGATACCCTCTCCGGTCGTGAGGACCGGCGAAGTCAGCATCGGCGTGGCCACAAAGCCATCCGCGGAGCACTCTACCGGCGTGGTTTTGGACATATCCCACCCGGGCAACATGCCCTGCGCCAGCACCACCAGGTCGTGACGGTGCTCCTGGAGCGGATTTTCTGCGTCTTCCGTGCTTTCCACATGCAGGGAAAGATCTCCGCCATCGACCGGGTCGATGCGCGCGACCTTGCCGCGTACAAAGTTGATGCCCATCGCCCGGGCATTCTGGTAGAACTGCTCATAACCCTTGCCGAAGGCGCGGATGTCCATGTAGTAGATGGTGATGTCGGCAATGGGAAGGGCTCCGGAGAGCAGCATCGCTTGCTTGATGGCGTACATGCAGCAGACGCGCGAGCAGTAGGGCACGCCGATCGATTCATCACGTGAGCCGGCGCATTGCACGAAGGCCACAGAAGAGGGAACCTTGCCGTCCGACGGACGAAGAACCCGTCCATAGGGTCCGTGCGGTGCCAGCAGACGTTCCATGGTAAGCGCAGAGATGATGTTCTTGCTGCGCGAGGCGTTGTACTGAGGCTTCACGCTCAGCGAGTTGAGGGCGTAGCCGGATGCGATCACAACCGCGTCGGTCTGCACGATCACCGTCTCCGGTTGCTGGTCGAACTCGATGGCATCGGTCGGGCAGACGCGGGCGCAGGTTCCGCAGGTCGCGCAGAGTTCGGGATAGAGCACGGCCTTCTGCGGAATCGCATTCGTGAACGCCACGCCAATGGCCCGCATGGCGCCCAAACCCTCTTCCAATGGATCCGGGTATTCGGCGTCGCACGCATACTCGCAGAGACGGCATCCGATGCATTTGTCGAAGTTGACATACGTCGCCTTCTTGAACAGTTTCACGTGATGCACGCCATCGATGGTCTGGATCCCCTGCACCTCGGTGTTGACCAGAATCCTGATCTTTTCGTGGTGCGAGGAGGCGGACATCTTCGGCGCCGTGATGCAACTTGCGCAATCCAGCGTTGGAAAGACCTTGGCGAGCGCAATCATCTTGCCGCCAATACTGGCTCCGCGCTCGACGAGCATGACTTGCAACCCCTGGTCGGCCAGATCGAGCGCCGCCTGCATTCCGGCGATTCCGCCTCCAACCACGAGCGCGTCGGGACGATACGGTTTGCCTTGTTCCGTGGCCGTTGTCATAACGAGACCCTTTCTGCAATGGGGCTGCTGCCCAGAAGCGCAGGATGGACAGAGGACTGCAGCCGCTGCATCGATTCCCCGTACAGCTTTCCAGCCACCTCGCGGTTCACCGGCCCCAGCCGAACCAGGTGCTCCGTCATCTGCGCAATCTCTTTGAGAAACGCCTTGATGCACACAGTGCAAATCGCGGTCACACGGATCCGCTCCGTCTCCAGACCACCCTCGCTCATCACCGTGGCAAGCTTGTCAACCCGCGCGGCGAGACGGTCATACGCGCCGTGATACGGGCAATCCGAACCGCAGGCGGCAATGATGATGCCGTCGACGCCCTTGCTGTAACTCCGCAAATAGAAGTCTTCGGGAAACATCACCGGAGAGAGTGTGCGCAGGATGTAGACGCTGGAGGGATACTCCAGGTGCGCCTTGCCGACCGCATCCGCACCGGGGTATGCACACTTCTCCGTGGCCAGCACCAATATTTTAGGAACGAACGGTTCACTCACGACCACACCTCACTCGGCTATCGTCCCCGTGAGGACGACAGCCTTGAACCGGTCTCCATCCGACCGGCATCTTCCTGTCCATGCTGCCCAAGGCGCGCTACTTCTTGCGGCGAACCAGAATACGGTCGTGTCCTTCTGCTTCAAGGACGCCAAGAAACTCGTGGCCCATCTTGGCCGACCAGGCGGAAATATCCTTGCGCGAGCCTTTGTCGTTCGATTTGACTTCAAGGATCTGGCCGACTTTCACTGCGCCAATTCCTTTCTTGGCTTCCAGCAGTGGACCGGGACAGGCAGTCCCGCGCGCGTCAATTACCTTGTCGGCTGTCAAAGTTTCAATGGATTCGGTCATGGATCACTCCTGAATGAATTTGCCGATACCGGAGAGCCGATATCAGGCGGGTTGAAGAATTTTGGTGGGTCCCCGGCGAGGAGCGGCGGTCGAAACCGTCTTCATCTTCTGCTCCATCCGCTCGATCAGCGCCTGGCGAATCAAATCCATCGCTTGCGCGAATCGAGAATCGGCAATCCGGTAATAGACATTCTGTGCATGTTTTTCTGCGATCACCGCACCCCGGTCTCGCATCAGACGAAGGTGCTGTGATGTGTTGGGAACGGACAGGCCCGCGTATGCGGCAATGGAGGTCACGGTCTGCGGCCCCTGCTGCAACGCGCAGAGAATGCGGATGCGCGTCACGTGGGCAAAGATGGTGAAGAAGCTGCCCAGTTGTTCGCAGGATGCATCGCTCAGCGCCGCTCTCATCTTTTATCTCCTGCCTGCGCATTTGCGCAGCTGCGCAAACATGCGGACAAAAAAAGTGTACGTAAATTCCTTCTGCTGGACTGTGATGACGATCACCAAGGCGAATCGCGATCGCGCCATCATCCCATGAGCAGGCGCCGCGCGTGTTTTCCTCTTGTTGGCAAAGTGTTTCCGTCCTGCCTCCGGGCAGTTGCCGGATACTTTTGAAATGCATTCCCTGCAAGTTACATCAACCCCTGCGCGCACAGAGGGAGCACGCTGCCGGGGGCAGCGTGTTCCCGGTGAGTTAGAAGAAGTAGCCGATCTGAATTCCGGCGGAATTTTGCGCCATGGATGACTTCAACGGCTCCAGCCCGGAAATTCCCAGCAGCGTTCCATCCGAAACCGTATTTTCAAAGGTGTGCATCATGGCCTCTGTCAGGCTCCATCGCATCGGCAGTTTCTGCGTGGCGCCAAATGTGACGGCAGTCGTCACGACGGCGGGCATAATCATGTTGGCCTGCAGATCAGCAGAATGGATGGGATTGCTGCCATAGGCAAATCCCGCTCTCCACTGCATGCTCTTGCCGGTGTCGTATTGCAGGCCCAGGTTACCGATCCACTCGTTCTGCCAGTGCATGGGCAAAGCCACCGAAGAGGTTCCTGACCACGGGCCGTGAACGTCAAACTCGTTCATGGTCTTGTGCCAGTTGATCCATTGTCCCTCGGTACTGATCGTCATCTGCGGTACCGGATGCAGGGCGACACCAAAGGCGATCTGCTGTGGGTAATTCAATCGCGAAGTATAACTTCCCGGTCCCCCCTGAATTCCGACGGGCTCCAGCCCGCCATCGGTCTGCTGGACGCCGGTCGGAAGAAATTCCTGGGTCTCATTCCACTGCAGTTTGGTGAAGACCATCTCGGACTTGTAAGAAACGCCTACGGTCATCTTGTGGTCGTACTTATACAAAACGCCCACGGTAGCGCCAATTCCATAGGCCCAGGAAGGACTGGTCAGATCGAATCCCTGTCCCCCAAAGGTCTGATTGAAGGAAACCTGTTCGGCGGCGCCGTTCAGGGACATGCCGACGCTGAGCTTGTCGTCCATCTTGAGAGCCAGCGCCGGCGCCATCTGCATGAAATTCATGCTGCTGAACGCCTGGATGGTTCCCAGCGGGGTGTTGGGCTGAAGGTAATTGACGCCCATGCCCGAGGTGCCGTAGATTCCGCCTCCGAAATAAACATTCGGACGAATGGCCGGGGCCGACCAGCCCAAAGCCGGAACGGCATACACATTGGTATTGCTCCCGACGTCGCCAAAGCCATAATTGGCGCGCCGTGTCGGGTTGAAGATCTCCCCTGAAAATGCGGTTTGCGACGCGAGCCAGGCCATTCCCGCCGGGTTGCTGAGGGCGGTCATCGGGTCACAGGGAGCCGCAACCACAGCGCCTCCCATGCCGACCGCGCATTGTCCCACACCGATAAACTGGTATCCGTTCGTGGCCCACGCAGTTACGCCGCCCGCGAACAGGGCTGCGGCAAAAGCAACCCGGAAGATACGTTTGCTCTCTAACCTCTTCAAGTGAAGCATTTTTTCTGCAATCATCGAGTTCCTTCCCTTGTCACGGACTTCCATCGGGCTTGTTTTTCCACGATCCATGACGAGAACTTCCGCGCGTTCCGTTCCGCTGGGCCGGCAACGCACAAATCTTCGCACTCTTGCTAGCAGTTCGCAGGCCAAACCGGAATCGCTCGTCAAATCAGAATTTTACGAGAAATCCACAGCAGTAAATGAAACATGATGTAGCGGTTTTACGTTTCAAAATGAAACATATTGTAGAGAGAATCGGCCGCGCGAGCCCATTTCACCACCCAATTCGACCCGGATCACCCCAGGATCATTGTACAAAAGAGTTGCCTCGAACCCTCCGCACAACATCCGGTCTTTTCGACGGCATCCATTTTTTTAAGAGAGAAAATGAATGAATCCGGACAAGTCGCGGCTCAGGTAAACTGAGGAGAGCGGTCCCGTAGCTCAATCGGATAGAGCATCAGCCTTCTAAGCTGAGGGTTGCTGGTTCGAGCCCAGCCGGGATCACCATGCCCAAAGGAAAGGCCCCGCAGAGAATGCGCAAGCCCGCCCGCATCGGCCCTTCAGGCGGACTGCCGGAATACGGAACGCAAACCGGTCTTCGTCCGCGCCTTGCGAGAGGGCACTGCCTGCGGTTTTTTCCCTCCCGCAGACTCGCCGGGCAGCCGCGGCAGATTCTAGAAGCCATTGCCGCCGGC
>JBMFHN010000082.1:0-596 GCA_049976805.1 Occallatibacter sp.
CGCCTCGAGCGCAAGCTGCTGACCACGCCGGCCACCGGGCCTCGGCAAGGTCTCCTGGCCCCGGCACCCGAACCGGTCGAACAAAATCTTCTGGTGGATTCCTGCGTGGAGCACAAGCGGCTGGGAACCTGTGCCGCGCCGGATCAGGCGCTCGACAGCAATGTCCGCTTCGGCCAGAGCTACGAATACCGCGCCCAGCGTGTCGAGCGCATCCCGGTTGACGGCACAACGCTCGATCTGGCGGGTCCCTTGTCCGCGCCTCTGCGCGTCGAACTCCGCGACGTTTTTCCGCCCACCGTGCCCACCGGTCTGGTAGCCGTCGCCACGGCCGCCACGCCGGACTCGGGACCGGCAATCGACCTGAGCTGGCGTCCTGTCTCCGATCCCGGCCTGGCCGGTTACGCCGTCTATCGTCGCGAGAATGGGAGCGCCTGGCGGCGCATCTCTCCGGCCGAACCGCTCGTGCCGCCCGCTTTCCACGATGCCGGCGTCCTGCCCGGCCATGCTTACCACTATGCCGTCAGCTCCATCGGCCGGAATGGACACGAAAGCGCCCGCTCCGCCGAGGCCGGAGAAACTGTGCCCTCCCCGTAGCC
>JBMFHN010000082.1:606-11176 GCA_049976805.1 Occallatibacter sp.
CGGCGATGATTTCATTCCGGCCAGGCGTCGCGTTGTTGAATTTCCCGAAGGAGTTACCATGCGTATCTGCCGTTTTCTGCTGAACAGCCAAAGTTTCCATGGTGTGGTGGAAGATCGCGCCGAAGAGCCGTGGATTGTGCGCCTGACCGCCGCGCCGTGGTTGCATTCGACCTCCCGCCCGGAGCCTGAACAGTCCTCCTTTTCCGCCCCGAGCTTCGCGCCCATGCCGCTCCGCGCCGCCCACTTGCTCGCGCCGGTCAGCCCCACGAAGATCGTCTGCATTGGCCGCAACTATCGCGACCACGTAAAGGAACTGGGACACGATCTGCCCGCCGAGCCGCTCTTTTTCCTCAAGCCGCCTTCCGCGCTGCTGCGCCCCGGCGGCGTGGTGCGTATGCCTGGCATCTCGGCCCGCGTGGACTATGAAGGCGAACTGGCTCTGGTCATCGGCCGCAGCATTCGCAAGCTCAGGGAAGAAGATTGGCGATCGGCTGTAAGCGGCTACACGCTGGCCAACGACGTGACCGCCCGCGATCTGCAAAACAGGGACAGCCAGTGGACCCGCGCCAAGGGCTTTGACACCTTCTGCCCCGTCGGCCCGATCGTCAGCGATGAAGTGGATCCGGAGACCGGCCTGACGGTTGAAACCCGCGTCAACGGAGAGTTGCGCCAGCACGGCTCGACTCTCGACTTCATCTTCCCGATTCCCCGGCTGCTCGCGCACATCACCAGCGTCATGACCCTTGAGCCCGGCGACCTGGTGCTGACAGGAACCCCGGCCGGAGTGGGGCCGCTCGCAGCCGGAGATCACGTGGAAGTCTCGATTCCGGGCCTCGGCGTGCTGGCCAACACCTTTCAGCCGGACGAGAACTGAGCCGCGCAAACCCTGGCCGCCCCATTCTCCCCTGTATGCGGCGGCCGGAATCTCACGGCAGTCTTTCTTCTCCGCGGCCGCCGTTGGCGCTGCGGCCGAGGAAGCTCATTCCGCCGGGGATCGTCTTGCGGCCTTTTTTACTCTGACCAGACGCCCAGCACGTTTCCCGCGCCGTCGGAGAAGTGGAAGCGCCGCCCGCCTGGAAACTCGAAGGTATGCACCACGATCTGGCCGCCGGCAGCCACAATCGCGGCCTCGGTCGCCTTCAGGTCTGCCGAGTAGATCACCACCAGCGGCGTCGAGGCCGTCTTTTCGCTTGCCGCCTCGCCCTTGCCAAACCCGCCGCTGATCCCTGCGCCTTCAAAACCGATATATTCCGGACCCCAGTCCTTGAAGGTCCAGCCGAAAACCGTCGAGTAGAACTTTCTGGTTCGCGCCATATCGTTCGTGATGAACTCGATATAGCTGATTCTGTGATGCTCAGCAGGGTTGCTCATGGCTATTCTCCTTGTGCGTTCTCTTGCGTGGAATAGGGGGAAAGCGGCGCGAACTCGCCCGGGACACACCTTCACCTTAGCAGAATCCACCTCCGCCGGCCCATTGCTTTTTCGCGGCGATTGGGAACCCCGGCGGGGAACCGGCTTCCGCTGAGGTCCTTGAAAGGAAGTGGTTTCCCGGTCTGATCCGGCTCCCATTGGAGCTCAGCGGCTCAACCGGAACGAGAGACCGCCGGTAATCGAGCGGCCGGGCAGCGCGACGCCCCGGATCTCCTCGTAGCCGGTGTTGCTCAGGTTGCCCAGGCGCAGATAGGGGCGCAGCCGTCCCTCGTTGCGCGCCATGTCCACATCCCACACCGGGTAGGGCTCCGGATTCCACGGCGGGGTTCCCGGCTGCTGATAATCCTTGACGATGGCGACGGTGTTCACCACAGTTACCGTGTGTCTCAGCTCAGCCGTCCACACCGCGCGCAGATTCTCCACCGGATAGTCGAGGGCGTACTCGGATTCGAGCCCGTCCAGGGGAGCCTGTGAGCCGGCCAGCGCCGTCCATGCGACCTGGATCGATTCTCCGGCCGCGGGTCTCCAGGTAGCCGACGACTCGACCCCGGCAAAGCGCAGCCCGCTCAGGTTAACAGCGCACCAGGTATCGACCGGGCACCAGGATGGAAGCAGCGGGTTCGGCAGAGTCAGGGCGCGCACATAGTCGATCGTGTCATGCTGGCGGCTATAGAATCCCGTCGCCGAGATGGTCAGCCGGACCGACGGATCCCAATCGGCTCCGGCCTCGCCCGACCATGCCGACTCCGGTTCCAGATTCGGGTTGCCCACCGTGGCCGGATCGGTGTAGTAGAGATCGGTGTAGGTCGGCAGCCGGAATCCGTACCCTCCGCTGGCGCGCAGCCGGAGCTGGTCGCTCAGCCGCAGGCCACCTGCCAGGTGCGGCGAAAAAACCGCCTGCGCCCCGCCCGAAAAGATCTCCTCGCGCGCTCCCGCCGAAAGGCTCC
Organism: Occallatibacter sp.; assembly: GCA_049976805.1. Lineage (GTDB taxonomy): Bacteria > Acidobacteriota > Terriglobia > Terriglobales > Acidobacteriaceae > Telmatobacter. Next base: position 2,985 of record JBMFHN010000082.1, read on the forward strand.
AGCGTCTTCGGGCCGGGGTCAGGTCCAGGTCTGCGTAGCCCGCGCCGCGATTGCGCGCATGAATGCCCAGCGCGTAGGAAAGCACGCCACCCGACAGGTTGTAGCTGCGGATGCTGTCGCCGTCCTCTTCGAGTCCCACCAGCAGCACCGAACGATTCGCCACCGGTATCGTGTGGCGCAGCATCGCCTGCCATGAGCCGTCAATGTGGTTGTTTTCATAGGCCGCCGGATCGTCGCGCAGCAGAATGAATTCATCCGTATGGCGGCGATAGCCGAAAGCCGCCTCGGTATGCCTGCCCAGTTCCTGGCGCGCCCCGGCGAACCGTTCCTTGGTCCGTTCCCAGGATGCGTACGGGCCATAGAACTGGTTGGCTCCGAAGGCGCGGTCGCTTGCCCCCACCAGCAGGTCCGAAAGACCCAGCCGTGAATTGATCCAGGTCTCCGAGGCGGCATCCTCATTGCGATAATCGCGGTCAGCCATGAACCCGGTCGAAAAGTTGCGCTCGGCGGCCAGCCGGCTGCTCCACGACTTGCCAACCAGGGCGCCCAGCAGCGACTGCTCATTTTCGCCGAAGCTGCCCCCGCCCGCCTGCAGACGCAGCGACGAGACCTCCGGCGCCGCGGTCAGAAAATCCACCACCCCGCTCAGCGCATCCTCGCCGTGCAGCGTCGAGCCAGCCCCGTGCAACACTTCGATCGAGTCGATGGCATCCAGAGGAATTGGCAGATCCAGATCGTGGTGCGCCGTCTGGCTGTCGTTGATGCGGAAGCCATCCACCAGCACCAGAGCCTGCTCGAAGGTTCCGCCGCGCAGCACGATGTCCGCCTGTCCGCCGCCCGCACCACGCTCTTCGAGGAAAACCGACGAGTCCTCGCGCAGAAGTTGCTGCGGAGAGCTGAGCAGAAGCGTCTTGCCTGTGACCGGCAGCGCAACGACCGCCGCCGTGGACTCGGCCAGCGGCACCGGAACCGGCGATCCCAGCACGACCATCGTCTCGGTCGCATGGGGCAGCGCCCGGGCCGGCCGATGGGTGGCCCCGGTCTGGGCAGAAACGGCCGGCGCGGCGGAAACAGCGGCCGACTGCCCGGACTGTGCCGAAGCCGGCGCGGCACAGAAGGCCATCAGCAAACACACCCGGGGAAAGATCGACCTTACAGCAGGCATAAGTGGGCTTTCTCTCGGATTCTGAGCGCCAGAGGAGCCTTCCGCAAGGATGATTTTGTACTGTTTCGAATAGTTGACTATAGAACCAAATCTTCCCGTTCAGAACAGGAAGGATCGCTGGCAACTCCGCGCCTGGAGGCAGGATTTCGCTCTTCTGATCGATTGGGGCGCGGAGACCCGGCTGTCAGAAAAGGGAACCGCCCTGTCCTCCGTATCCAGCATTTTCCCCGGATTCCAGAGCTGATTCCGCGCGCCGAAGCAAATTCTTCGAAAGAAGCGGGCAACGCGCACCGGGCTGTGCAACGACTCGCGGCGCGCGCCGGCTTGCGACCGCGCAATGCGCCGCGGATTCAGGCCGGCATGATCGGCGATCCCGTCGCGGAGCGGGAACGGAAGCGCCGCAGGAAGCGCCACAAACGGCGCGGCATACGCTCCCAGCCGGGAGCGCGCTCGAAGATCCGGGCCAGGCGGGGCAGTCCGGCGGCAACAAACGCCAGGAGGATTCTTCCTGACCGGAAGAAAAAATCATCCCTGGTGCGGGCGGAGGGAATTGAACCCTCACGGCCTTGCGGCCTGCGGATTTTCGTGCCACTTCGGCTTTCGCCGCCTCGCCGCCGGCGAGTTTGTGGTCTGGACTATACCTTCACCCTACCCATTGAGGATTTAGGTGCTGCCCGTCTAGTCTCTACACCTTCCCGAAGATCCCTTCGGGCTTGGCTCGGGATTGCCATTTCAGGGTTCCCCGACTTTGAGCAGTTCTACGCCATCGGTTTCCCGGTGGGCACTCAAGTTTGCTTAAGTCCGCTGCGTCTGCCATTTCGCCACGCCCGCGTGAAACTGGCCACAGCCTCATCATAAAGCAAGTCGCCAGGATCCCCGATCCACGCGTTCCGTGCCATGCCATGAAGGGTTGCCATGGGGAGAATCCGCCGGACTTTGGCCGATTGTCGGGCCATGACATCCGGACCTGCCCCCGCCTGCCGCAGTCAAAATCCCCGGCCACGGCGGGAATCAGGCAACGATGGTACCGCCGAACTGAACCACGGAACCTTGGCAGTCAACTCCTGCGAAGGTTCTGCGGGCAAGTCGAACTGCGAGGAAGACTCTTCCGGCAGGGGCCAGGACCCGGTTGGTTGCGCGCTCCTGACGGTGCAACCGGAGTCCTGCCCTTTCAGCGCGGAACTTGAACCACCGGCGCCGCTAGGGCTGCACGATGGCGTTGTAGCCGTCGTCGAGAAGTTTCCGGCTCATGGCATTGGCTGCCGCGCGGCTGTGGAAAGGCCCCATCCGCACGTGGATCAGGCCGTCGGCGGGATCGCGGCGGGCGGTCACCGTGTAGCCGCGCTGGCGCAGTGCATCGACCAGGACCCGGGCGTCTTCTGTCTGGGAAACTGCGGCGATCTGAACCATCAGATTCGGGGGATTGACGGGCGGAACAGAAACCGTTTGCCTGACAGTTGCCTGAATCGGCTGGCCAGACGCAGGCGGCTGCGCGGGGGGCACAGCCATGAGAACGGGCTTGGCAATCCATTGAGGCGGATTTGCGCCGTTAGCCGGGGCGGAAACCTTCACTCCCGTCAGCGGCGCAGGAACTGAATTCTGCGCGCCGGTTGCTGGAGCAGCGCCGCTGGCGCCGGAAATGGCGAGGCCGTTTGCCACGACAGGAGACGCCGGAGGAGCCGGCGGGGCAGCGGCAGGCTTGGCCGGCGAGTTGGCCTCCGGCATGGGCGCCGGAGCACAGGGCTGGGCCGCAACCGGCAAGGGCGCCCGCGCGTTGCGGCTTCCCATCCGATACCCCATTCCGAAGCAGAATCCGCAAAGCAGCACCAAAGCGAAAAAAAACATCAGCAGCACAAAAGGGCCGAGCGTCAATTCCGTGTCACGCCCCGGTTTTACTGGCTGGAAATCGTTCCCGTCGTCGAAGACTCCTCGCATTCCGCCCTCTGAAACGCCGCCAAACTTACTGCCCGTCCGCGGCCGGACCATCCTGATTTGGACTCTTCGGAATCTGCAGAGTCATCTTGTTCAACAGCGTCATCATCTCCAGCGGCAGCGGAAAGACGATGGTGGTGTTCTTCTCAACGCCGATATCGGCCAGCGTCTGCAGGTAACGCAGTTGCAGGGTCATGGGCTGGGTGGACATCAGCGTGGCGGCATCCACCAGCTTCTGCGCGGCGCTGAACTCGCCTTCCGAGTGAATGATCTTCGACCGCTTCTCGCGCTCCGCTTCGGCCTGCTTGGCCATGGCGCGCTGCATCTGCTCGGGAAGGTCAACCTGCTTGACCTCAACCGAGATCACCTTCACCCCGAACGGTTCGGTCCGCTGATCGATGATGGACTGAATCCTCAGGTTCAGCTTGTCGCGGTGGCTGAGCAGCTCGTCCAGTTCCACCTCGCCCAGCACGGTGCGCAGCGTGGTCTGGGCGAACTGCGAGGTCTGGTAGACGTAGTTGACCACCTTGATGGCCGCCGCGTTGGGGTCCACCACGTAGAGCGTCACCACGGCATTCACCTTGATGGTGACGTTGTCGCGGGTGATCACGTCCTGGGGAGGCACCTCGAGCACTTCCTGGCGCAGCGAGATGCGGACAATCTGGTCGAAGGGCCGGAAGACCAGGATGATGCCCGGGCCTTTGGCGGCAGGCAGGGCGCGCCCCAAACGGAAGATCACCCCGCGCTCGTATTCACGCAGAATCTTGATCGAGTTGACCAGATAAAGGCCGATGATGACGACAAAGAACAGCGTGGGCATCGATATCGAATCCAGCATGGGAATCCCCTCACTTAGGACGGATTGTACTCCAGCTATGCTCAAACTGTGCGCTGCTGCTGCGGCGGCGGCTCGACCGGCTCCACGTGCAACCGGTACTGCTCGCATCCGATGACCCGCACCGTGGCGCCGGCTGGAACCGGCTGGCTGCTCCATGCTCTCCAGATTTCACCCTCGGCCACCACGTGCCCCTCGGGCAGGTGTCCTTCCGGTCCGAGCGGCTCCATCGCCGCGGCGTGGGCGCCCACCAGCGCCGCCGGACCCAGGCGGGATTTCATCCGTTTGGCGCGCACGACCAGGCGCAGCAGGAAGACGGTAATGCCGCCAAAGGCGGCGCTGACCGCAAAAGACACCCAGGGACTGACGGCCATCTGCGGCACCGGCGCGGCCACCAGCGTCAGTGTGCCGAAGGTGAGACAGATGATCCCGGCAATGGCCAGCGCTCCGTGCCCGCCGAATTTGGCCTCCAGCAACAGCAGCACCATGGCCGCCACCAGCAGCAGCACAGCCGTGTAGCGGATCGGCAGCAGATTGAGCGCGAAGACGGACAGCAGAACCATCAGCGTTCCCAGCGCGCCCGGAACAATCGTGCCCGGCGCATTGAATTCCAGATAGATCAGCAGCGCTCCGCAGACCAGAAAGAGCAGGGCGATATTGGGATTGATCAGCCAGCCGAGAAACTCGTCGCGCAGCGAAAGCCGGAGCACCTGGATCCGCGCGCCGGCCAGATGGAGCACCTGCTGGGTGCCGTCCATGCGGGTGATGGTGCGGCCGTTGAGGGCAGTCAGCAGTTCCTGGTCGTTCGCCGCGATCAGGTCGATCAGGTGCAGATCGAGCGCCTCCTGCGCGGTGTAGGAGTGCGACGAGCGGACGGCCGCCTGGGCGGCCTCGGCGTTGCGGCCCCGGCGGGTGACGTAGGAGCGCAAAAAGGCCTCCGTATCGTTTTCGATCTTCTTGCTCAGGACCGCGTCCGGCTCAGGGCCGAACTCGACCACCGGGTGAGAGGCTCCGGCATTGGTGCCGGGGGCCATGGCGGCCACGTCGGCTGCTTCCAGAAGGAAAAATCCCGCCGAACCGGCGCGCGCGCCCTCCGGAGCCACATAAATGATGACCGGAACCTTGGAGGCAAGGATCGCCCCCACCATCGAACGGGTTGAATCCAGCAGCCCACCGGGCGTATTCAGCTCGACCAGCAAGGCGCCGGCTCCGTCCTCCCGGGCATGGGCAATGGCCCGGCTCAGTTCATCCGCCGTAATCGGCTGAATGGTGTCAGCAAGAACAAACTTGTCCACCAGTGGTTGCCCGGCGGGAGCCGGGGCGGCCCATCCGCGGGCCAGAAAACCCATTGCCAAAACCAAGCCGAATCCGACGATCAACCTGCGTCGCTGCTGCGCCATCGCTTGCTCCTTGGGGCCGGTCATTGTTCGCCTCCGCTCCGCACTGTCCGCCTGCTGCCGGCAACCAGTGGCCAGCGACGGAGCCATGATTCCCGGCGGCGGACTTTTTCTCATCCAGAGTAGGAAGGCGAGCAGCCCGCGCCGCCGATTTGAGTCTCAAGACACGGAAAAAGAATCACTTTTTCTCCTTGCTCATCGCCGCAATCCGCTGGCGCAGGGCCAGCGCCGGCTTACTGGCCGGGTCGATCTTCAAAGCCGCATCGGCGTTCTGGCCGGCCTGATCCAGCCGGCCGGTGGCCAGGTTCACCCGTCCCAGCACCAGATACGCATCGATCGAAGGCATCCGTTCCAGCGAAAGGGTCGCCTCCTTGCGGGCCGCGGCCAGATCCCCGGTGCGCTCGTCAATCTCGGCCATTCCCGCGTGCGCCTCAGCGCAGCCGCTGTCAGCGGCCAGTGCCGCCTGGTAGGACCGCTCGGCTTCGAGCAGAAGGCCGTGATCGAGGTACCCCCTGGCCTGCAGCGAAAGCCTTTGTGCCCGTTCCGATGGCGGCAGTACGGCCAGCCGGGCGGTCTCCACCTGGTTCAGCATCGAAAAAGCCTGGCGAAAACCGGCAACGTCAAAGCTGCGCTTGATGCGCTCGAGCGGATCGACCGCGACCTCGGCGCTATCCTGCGATTCTCCGGAGGCATCCCCGGCCGAAGATCCCGTCGCTTCGCCCGCCTCCGACCACGCCCGCTGAACCGTCCGGGCTTCATTGTCGTTGGGGTTCAAACGCAGGCACTGGGCCAGTTCCGCCATCGCCTCGGCCGCATTTCCGCGGCGCTTGAGGCTGACGGCCAGGTTGAAATGATAGTCGGAATCGCTCGGATCAGCGGCCACCGCCCGGCGGAAAAACGGCACTCCGTCCTTTCCCTGCCGGGCGAGCGCCACTCCCTGGTCGTTCAGAACCTCGGCCAGCGGCAACACCCGGGCCACGCCTGCAAAGGCCTTTTCCGCACCGGCGTAATCCCCTGAAAAAAGAAGCGACAGGCCGTCATAGAAACCAGCCTCCAGAGCATCGCTCCGCTCAGAGCCGCTGCTGCTCACCCGGGAAAAAGCCTGGGCCGCCTGCTCATACTGCTGATCGGCATACTCCTCGCGCCCCAGCGCCATCCAGGCTTTGGCGTACTCCGGGCTGAGCTGAACAGCCAGGTTCAGGTGGCGCAGACGCTCGGCCTGATCGGGTTCGGTAATGCCGCGAATGTACTGCTCGAAAGCGTCCAGGCGCAGGTTGGAACCGGCACTCACAAAGGTTTGCTGCGAACCGCTGAAGCCGGGATCGAGCTGCCGCGCCAGCTTCCAGGCCAACCTTCCGAAGACCGGGATCATCGAGTTCATCGGTCCGCGCGCGGTCACCGGCTGGCTCATGCGCAAATGAGGCACGTCCACCACCTGCGCCTGGGCCACGATCGCGCCACCGTCAGTGATGAAGCTGCCCACGATGATCGCATCGGCATCGAGCGTCTCGGCCAGCTTGATCGAGGTCGCCCGCGAAGGATGGAATCCCTCCGGGAAGCCCAGATGGTCCAGGGCGTACATGCGGTCCGCGCGACTCATGGGCGCAAACCCCGCCGCCGCGAGACGGCTGCTTAAGATCTCGGCTGCTGCCTCGCGAATCCACTCGAGACTGGGCTGCCCACTGCGGTTGTCAAAGGGCAAAACCAGCAGAATGCGCCCGCGATCTCCCACGCTGCCCATCACAGGATCATTCTCTCCGGCCGCCTGAGCGCGAGCCAGCCCCGGAACCAGCAGGGCCAGCGTCAGGCTCAGACCCAGAAGGACGATCGATTTTCTCAACCAGCCTGAACGAGATGAAAAAAATGAATGCACAACATGCTGATTATAGGCTTCGAGCCGGGAGCGGCAGCCCGGAAAGAGGCGCCAGCCACCCCCAAAACATCCCAGATGCATCGGGCGCCGCGGCCCGGCCTTTCCGCCGTGAGCCTTCTCCGCGGCAGAGATGGATTCTGAGACAAATCCAAGGGTATGCAAAAGCCGGGCGAATTTTCATTCCCGGCGCGACCTTCCGACCTCATCTCCCATCTGCCAGCCAATGCGTCGTGCCAAGCCGGCCCGATTCGCCAGATTAAACAAAAGTAATCTTTTGAATTTTCAAATCCTTGACGATTCCTTAGCTGTAAACGGCAAACGGATGCCCCCGCACCCAAGACAGCTCCGTCTGCCACGGATCGCTTGCCGGGGTGCCGGTTCGTTTGCCTGGTCTGGGCGGAAGTCCGTCGACCGGATTTTCCAGGGAGGATGCGACAAACCAGGAGGAAAACTCCCATGCGAAGCTCGAATGCGACCTTGAGGCGGTGGGCCATGGCCGTTATTCCCTGTCTGGCGCTGGCTTTGAACCTCGCGGCGCCGGCCTGGGCTGCCACCATTACCGGATTGAGTCCGGATGCGGCCGGCGCAGGCGGGACCGGGTTCACGCTGACCATTCACGGCGAGAACTTTACGGCAGCCTCGGCCGCGATGTGGGGAAAAACCGCACTGAAGACAATCGACAGCAGCGCCACAGAAATGAAGGTCACAGTTCCTGCCCGTCTGATGGCCGTTGCCGGCACGGCCGTGATCACGGTGACCACCCCCGGCAGCGGATCCTCCTCCGCCTTGTTCGTCCTTCATGCCCCCGCTCCCGCGAACGGCCTTCTTTCTCTCCTCCCCGGAAGCGCTGACCGCCTTGCCGCGGCCACACCTTCCGCATCTGCCACAACTTCCCTTCTGGCCGCAAGTTCGCCATCGAGCGCAAGTTCAGCATCGAGCGCAAGTTCAGCATCGAGCGCAAGTTCAGCATCGAGCGCAAGTTCAGCATCG
>JBMFHN010000083.1:0-11039 GCA_049976805.1 Occallatibacter sp.
CCGCTGGCCGAAGCGCTCGAGGCGCTGGGCGTGCGGCCAAAGGCCGAGCGGGAGGCGCCGGACGAAGCCGCGCCGCGCACCTATACGATTCTGCTTTCGGCCCAGGGCCGTCCCTTCACCCAGACAATGGCGCGCAAGCTGGCCCGCCGGGACCGCGTGGCTCTGGTCTGCGGCCGCTATGAGGGCGTGGACGAGCGCATCAACCAGATCTACTGCGACATGGAGCTTTCCATCGGCGATTATGTGCTGAGCGGGGGAGAACTGGCCGCAGCCGTGGTGGTGGACGCGGTCACGCGGCTGCTGCCGGGCGTGCTGGGCAACGAGGCCTCGGGCGAGTTCGAGAGCTTCGGGCGGGCTGATGCCGAGATTGCCGTGGCCGAGGACGGCGTGCCTCGCTCGCAGCACGGAGCAGGCGGGCTGCTTGACTACCCGCACTATACGCGGCCGGCCGAGTTTGGCGGAGTGCGTGTCCCCGCGATCCTGCTCGAGGGGGATCACGCGCAGATTCGGCGCTGGCGGCGCGAGCAGCAGTTGCGCAAGACGCTGGCCAACCGCCCTGATCTGCTGCAGAGTGCCGCGCTGAGCCAGGAAGACCGCAGGATGCTGGAGGCGATCCGGCAGCAATGCGCAGCGGCCCCGGCGGTAGATTCTCTCCGCTGAGAGGCTGTTGCAGCCGGAAGGTGTTGGAAAATGGGGCAATGTGCCGTACGTTCGCGCCCAATCCCGGTTAGAATCGTGAGTACAGGAGGCGGAGCTGCCGTGGCGTCTGTCTGCGCCGCGTTTCGGCTTTCCGGTGTGAACCCGTTTCACCCGCCAGCCCAGCCGAGGAGCCATGGAATCCCCGAAAGAATGAGAAGAAAACCGCGTTTGTTTCCCCTTTGGCTGTTGATTGCCGCTGCTTCTGCCTTCCTGTTGGCGGCCAGGCCTGTCTGTGCGCAGAACGGTGCGAAAGCCGCGGCAGCCGGTGAACCGGTCAAAGCTCCCGTGAAGAGTCCGGTGGGGCTCGCCACAGCCGGGATGGCGGCCGCCGATGCGGCCGCCGCCACGCCCGATCGCGCCCGGGCCTACTATCACATGGCGCTGGGCTCGATCTACCAGGAAGAGGCCGTTACGAAAGACCGTCCGGATCTGGTGAACAAGGCGATTGAGGAGTTCAAGTACGCCCTGGACGCCGATCCGGATTCTCCCGAGCTGCACGATGAACTGGCCGTGCTCTATTTCAACAGCGGCCACCTGAGCGAGGCGGAGAACACGGCGCGGGAGCTGCTCAAGAGCGATCCCGGCAACCTGGAAGCGCACCGGCTGCTGGGGCGCATCTACCTGCGCGAGCTGAGCGAGGAGCAGAATGCGCCCTCGTCGGTTTCTCCCCCGGGCAGCGTGCTGGACAAGGCAATCGCCGAGTATGCGAAGATTGCCGAGCTTTCTCCTGACGATATCGCCGATCATATGATTCTGGGCCAGCTCTACAGCGTCCGGCACGAAACGAAAAAGGCCGAGGAGCAGTTCGAGATGGCCCGGCAAATCCAGCCCGATTCCGAGGATGTGGTGCTCAGCCTGGCCCGTCTGTATGCCGAGAGCGACGACGTCGAGCACGAGGCCCAGGTCATCGAGGCGGTTCCGGTCGGCAGCCGGACGGCTCGGATGGAGGACTTGCTGGGTGCGGCCTGTGAGCAATTGAAGCGGCCGAAGGATGCGATCGCCGCCTTTGAGCGCGCCGCCGCGCTGGATCCAGGAGACCCGCGCACCCTCGACGCGCTGGCCCACGCCCTGCTCGACGACAACCAGTTGGACGAGGCGCTCAAGCGCTATCAGCAACTGGCTCAGGCCGATCCGGAGAATGCCGACGCGCTGGTTCACATCGGCGAGATTCAGCGCCGGCAGGGAAATTACGCCACCGCGCTGGCCACCATCCGCCAGGCGCTCGAAAAGGATCCGGACAATCTGGAGGCGGGGTACAACGAAGGACTGCTGCTGGATGTGCTGGGCCGTTTTGACGCCTCCGTTGCCGCCTATCAGAAGATGGTGAATCTGACCTCGCATGCCAACGGCGCCTATACCGACGACGAAAAGAACAACCGCGGAATCTTTCTGGAACGGCTGGGCTCGGTGTACCAGGAGCAGAACAAGACCGACCAGGCTGTCGCCACCTATCAGAAGATGATCGAAATGGGCGGCAAGTCGGCCAAGGACGGCTACCGGCTCCAGGTCGAAGCCTATGAAGGCGCTCAGAACTTCAACAAGGCGCTTGCGGTCGCGCGCCAGGCGGTTGCGGCCAATCCGAAGGATCTCGACATGAAGCTGATGCTGGCCGGGGTGCTGGGTGACGCCGGGCAGTCCGAGGCGGGACTGGCGATGGCCAAGGGGCTGTTGACTGCCGAGGCCAGCAAGAACGATCAGCGCGCGGTCTGGATGGCGCTGGGCCAGATGTACATCCGCGTTCATCGCTGGAAGGACGCAGAGACCGCCCTCAACGCGGCCCAGCCTCTGACGGTCAAGATGGAGGATCGCGCCTATCTGCTCTTTCTGCGGGGAGAGCTGGCCGAGCGGCAGAAGCATGACCGCAAGGCCGAGCGGTACTTCCATCAGGTGCTCAAGCTCGATCCGTCGAACTCGCTCACACTGAACTACCTGGGCTATATGATGGCGGACCGGGGCTCGCGGCTGCCTGAGGCTCTCGACCTGATTCGCAAGGCCGTCCAACTGGATCCGCTCAACGGGGCTTACCTGGACTCGCTGGGATGGGTCTATTTCAAGATGGGCATGTACGACCTGGCAGAGGAAAACATGCGCCAGGCTGTTCAGCGCGATCCGAACGATCCCACCGTTCATGATCACATGGGCGATCTGTACGAGAAAACCGGCCGCATCCGCCAGGCGACTGAGCAGTGGGAGCTTTCACTGGCCGAGTTTGCCAAGTCGGCTCCGGCCGACGTGGATCCCTCCGAAGTGGCCAAACTGAAGAAAAAACTGGAGAGCGCCCGCGTCAAGCTGGCCAAGGAAGACCGGGCGATCGGTCAGCCCAAGCCGCAGCAGTAGGCTGCGGAAAGGTTTTTTCACGGATGGGGGAAGAAAAACGGTTTCACGATGCAATACGCCGCGCCGAAGTGTGATCCTCGACACAAACCAGAAGAGTCGGCGGGGTGAAAATCGATAGAGTGAGGTCCGTCCGCAAGCGAGCGCGCGGGCCGGGAGAGAATTTCAATGAGCGATCTTGCGCCGTTGGCCGAAGGGGTTGCAGTTGACCCGTTGGTGGGGCATCCCGCGGATTACCATGTCTTCCACAAATTTCTTGCCCGCTGCAAGTGCTTGCCGGCCATCACGACGGCGGTGGTGTGGCCGCTTTCCGATGTGGCGCTGCGGGGTGCCGTGGAAGCTGCCGGCGAGGGGTTGATCGAGCCAACGCTGATTGGAGACGAGTCTCAGATCAGGGATCTGGCCGGCAAGATGGGCCTGGATGTGAGCGGATTTCCCATTCTGCAGGCAGACACGGAGCGCAAGGCCGCCGAAGCCGGCGTGGCCATGTGCCGCAACGGCGGCGCGCAGGCCATGATGAAGGGCAGCCTGCACACCGATGAACTGATGAAGGTGGCCATGAAGAGCGATACGGGGCTGCGTACCGCGCGCCGCATCAGTCACGTTTTCATCATGGACACGCCGGCCTATGCGCGCACCCTGCTGATCACCGACGCGGCGATCAACATCGAGCCGGAGTTGGAAGACAAGATTCACATTGTGCAAAACGCCATCGACCTGGCCCACGCCCTGGGAGTCCCGCTGCCCAAGGTGGCGCTGCTGTCGGCCGTGGAGACGGTCAATCCCAAGATCAAGTCCACGCTGGATGCCGCGGCCCTGTGCAAGATGGCCGATCGCGGCCAGATTACCGGCGGCATCCTGGACGGACCGCTGGCTTTCGACACGGCGGTGAGCACCAAGGCGGCCAGCATCAAGGGGTTGATCTCGCCGGTCACCGGTCAAGCGGATGTTCTGGTGGTGCCCGATCTGGAGAGCGGCAACATGCTGGCCAAGCAGCTTGAGTATCTGGGCGGAGCGCAACTGGCCGGCATCGTGCTCGGGGCGCGCGTTCCGGTCATCCTGACCAGCCGCGCGGATTCGGCCGAGACGCGGCTCACCAGTTGCGCGGTGGCTGTGCTGCTGCACCACGCCACGCAGCCCCAGAAACCGCCGCAGGAAAAACCGCAATCGCCTGAGATCAAGGGAATTTATACCAAGGTTTGCGGTTGAAAACGGAAGTGGCGGAACCGGCCGGCTCCGTTCCGCCGCAGATCCGATCCGGATCGGGATCCGCAGGGACGGCCTTGCTCGTTCGGCAGCAAGGGCGATGGTTTGCGGCGAGTCGGAAGGCGCGACCCGGCACGGGTGATGCTGAACGGACGGCGAGTTTCGCGGCTGCCGGGACTTACTGCTTGCGCGGGGAATTGGCGTTTTCAGCAAAACCTGCAGCGAAGGCCTGAAAATCCTCCACCGGCAGCGGGCGGCTGAACAGGTAGCCTTGGAAGAACTGGCAGCCGAGAGTGGCGAGGAATCCACGCTGTTCCTCGGTTTCCACTCCCTCGGCGACCACGGACAGGCCCATGGCGCGACCCAGGGATAGAATGGTTTGCGCAATGGCGCCGCTGGTGGCGTCCACCATCATGTCGTGCACGAAGATCCGGTCGATCTTCAGTTGATCGAGGGGCAGACGCTTGAGGTAGGCCAGGGAGGAATAACCTGTGCCGAAGTCGTCCAGAGAGAAGCTCAGGCCACGGTTCTTCAGCTCGGTCATCTTGGCGATGGCGTCCTCAAGGTTGTCTACCAGCATGCTCTCGGTCAATTCGAGCATGAGTCTGCCCGGATCGGCGCCCGTGCGTTCGAGAACCGCCAGGACCTGCGCAACGAATTCCGGCTGGCGGAAGTGGATGGCGCTGATATTGGCGGCCACTTCGAGATGGGCGGTTTCCTCCCGCTTCGCCCAGGCGGCAATCTGGATGCAAGCGGCTTCGAGCGCCCACTCGCCGAGCGGCAGGATCAGGCCGCTTTCCTCGGCGCGGGGAATGAATTCCTCGGGCAGCACGATGCCGCGCCGGGGATGGCTCCAGCGGATCAGCGCCTCGACTCCCGTCAGGCGGCCCCATTCGATCTGCGGCTGATAGTAAAGCAGAAACTGCTTTTTCTTGATGGCCTGGCGCAAATCCTCGTCGAGGGCCGCGCGGGCGTTGACGGCAGCCTGCAGGGCGGGCGAGAAGAATCGCTGGGTGTTGCCGCCGGCGGCCTTGGCCTGGTGCAGCGCAATCGTGGCCTGGCGCAGAACCTCATCCGCTTCGCAGCGCCGGTTGCCAAAGACGGTGATGCCGACGCTGGCGCTTATCGGGCATTCGTGGCTGTCCAGGAGATAAGGCTGGCCGAGCGCGGCCAGAATCTCTCCGCTCACCGCCTCGGCCCTGTGCGCGGCTTGTTCGGCAAGGCCATGAAGATCATCGAGGATCACGCCGAACTCGTTGCCGCCGGTGCGCGCCACGGTGTCGGTATCCACGGTGGAGGCAACGATGCGCCGGGCAACGTGCTGCAGAAGCTGCCCGCCTGCCTGGTAACCGAAAGTTTCGCTCAACACTCCGAAATGGTCCAGATCAATCAGCAGCAACGCCTGCCAGTGACCGCGCCGGGATGGAGCCGAGACGGTCTGGCGCAAGCGCTCGAAGAGCAGACGGCGATTGGCCAGACCCGTCAACGGATCGTAATAGGCAAGATTGCGGATCGTATTTTCCGCGGTCTTGGCTTCGGAGACGTCCCGGATCATGGAAAGGATGTGGGCAACGCCTTCGATTTCCATCCGCGAAGCCGACATCTGTCCCCAGAAAATCGTCCCGCTCTTTTTTCGGAACTGGGTCTCCAGGTGGTGGAAATTCGCATTCTGACGGATCATGTCGACGATTGTCTGACGATTGCGGGGGTCCGCCCAGAGCCCCAGTTCCAGCGAGGTTCGCCCAATCACTTCTTGGCGCTCGTATTCCACCATGTCGCAGAAGGCGCGGTTGCAGTCGATGTATTTTCCGTCGCTCAGACGGCTGATGCTGATGGCGTCGAGGCTGGTTTCAAAAGCGGTATGGTAGAACTGCTCGCTCACGCGCAGCGCCTCGGTGGCAGCGGCCAGCCGAGCTTCGGCGAGCTTGCGAGCGTTGATATCCTCGGCCACCGTGAGCAGGTGCAGGGCGCGCCCTTCGCGATCGCGCAGAACAGAAACGGTCAGCCTGGCCCAGGTCTGGGAGCCGTCGCGGCGCACGTAGCGTTTCTCGAAACTTGCCGCCGTGGCGCCGCCGGCAAGGAGATGCAACTGCTCGAGACTGAGTGCGAGATCTTCCGGCGCCGTGATCTGTTCGAGGGGAAGACCGATCAGTTCTTCGGCTGCATAACCGAGAAAATCGGCAAAAAACCTGTTGCATCGCAGGATCTTGCCTTCGAGCGTGATATGGACGATGCCCACCGCGGCCTGTTCGAAGGTGGCGCGATAGAGTCCCTCGCTTTCGCGCAGCTGCAGCTCCGCCAGCTTGCGGCCGGTGGCGTCCTTGATGATGCCCCACATCTTCAGCGGCTCTCCGTGGGCGTCGAATTCGACCTTGCCCAGGCCGTGAAGCCAGCGCACCGTTCCGTCCGCCGGACGCACGACGCGGTATTCCCTGTCGAAGGGATGGCCTTTACCGACAACCTCTTCCGCAAAATAGGCCGCCGTGGCGGCGCGATCCTCGGGATGAATCAGAGTCAGCCACCCTGCCACCGTGTGCTCAAACTCCGGGCCAATGCCGAACATCTCATCGAGCAGGCTCGATCCCTCCCACACTCCGGAGCGGATATCGAGCACGTAACAGCCCAGAGCCCCGATTCTCTGCGCTTCCCGGAGAAAATCGCGGCTCTCGCGCAGTTCCTCTTCAACCCGCCGGCACTCGGTCACGTCGTGCACGATGGAAAATTGCAGCATCCGGCCGTCGGCGCGGATCGGAGTGGAGTACACGCGAACCGCGCGCACCTCCCCGGAGGCGACCCGGTGGCGAACATTGAAAAAGCTGCGCTGTTCGCGCAGTGCCTGCTGCCGCTCCAGAGCCATTTCTTCCGGTGGCGAAGCATGGATCTGGCCGATCGCCATGCCCATCAACTTTTCTCCGGTATAGCCGTAAAAGCGGAGCGCGGCCTGATTGGCGGCGACAATCTCTCCGCTGACCGAATCCACCAGCAGCATCACCGAGCCGTTCTCCTCGAAAAACCTGCGGAAAAGGGCTTCGCTTCCCGGCAGTGCCTGGATGGTTTGCCGGTGTTTCGGCGTCTCCCTGCCCACGATGGAGACGCCGGTTCTTCCCGCGCCGAGTTCGATGGGGTGAAAAGCCGTTTCGAAGGTCCTGCCCTCCACAAGGGAATCATCGATGATTCTGAACGGACCCTCGGAGAGTGCGCGCGCATAGTGCGCGTGCCAGAAGGTCAGTTGCTCCGGCGGAAAGACTTCGCCGGGGCTCATTCCCGCCGCGATTCGACGGCCAAAATTGATTCTGCAGTGCTCTTCCAGAGCGCGGTTGAAGGCAATCAACCGGAAATCATGATCGACCATCCAGATCAGGTCATGATTGCGGTCGAGCAAGGGCGATCGATTCTCTTCTGCTTGATCCGGCATTTCAGCCCTTCCCGGCCCCGAAAAACACACGCAAAAAACCTTGGGAACAAACGGCTTCAAGGTGCGCGAGCAATCCTGCACATGGCCATCAGATCGCCTGGCGTCCAATCAGGCGCGGCCCGGATGGACCGCCCTGCTCTCTTCTTCGGGAAAAAAGCGGACGGCCTTTAGGAAATGTGCGGAATTGCGCGGATAACCACCTCTCAAGTGTACGATGCAAGGCGGGGCGATCGACAGCATTTTCTTGCCATGACGGCCCGTGTCAGCCGTGCATTTTCCGGGGGCGCTGGCCGGCGGCCGGGATGCGATTCAGGCGGCACGTTCTCTTTCCGGCCAACGGATCATCCGGCGAGGACGCGCCTGCCGGCGGGGAAAAAGCCATGTCTTCAATCTGTCGCCAGGCTTAACTGGTGGCGCACATCGGCGCCGCGAATCCAGAAGATGACGTCGGTGGCGATATTCGAGGCGTGGTCGGAGATCCGTTCCAGGTGTTTGGCCACGAGGAGGCCGTTCATGGCTTGCTGCGTGACGGGCGGCGTCTGCTGAATCAGTTGCAGCAGATCTGTGTGGGCGCGGCGGTTCATGCGGTCGATCTCGTCGTCCATTGCGCGCACCTCCTCGGCCAGCCGCGCATCGGCATCGAGCAGGGACTGCACAGCCGAGCGGATCATGTGGCCGGTAAACTCACCCATGGCGGAAAAATCCACCGGCAGGCTGACCTCTTCGTGTTTCATGATCTCCCTGGCGCGGCGGCTGATGCTCATGGCCTGATCGCCAATCCGTTCCAGCTCGCCGTTGATCTTGATGGCCGCAAGGATGAAGCGCAGGTCGATGGCCATGGGCTGCTCCTTGGCCAGCAGGTCATAGGCCATCTCGTCCAGCTCCCGCTGGGCGGCATTGATGGTGATCTCGTTCTGCTTGACGTACTTGCACAGGCCCTTGTCGCGCTGCAGATAGGCGTCAACGGCAGAGTCGACCGCCTGTTGCGCCAGGGCGGCCATGACGATGAGCTTCTCCTTGAGTTCGGCGAGCTGCTGTTGGAAATGGATGCGCGGCACAGAGATTCTCCTTCCTCGATTGTGCACCATCGAATGTTACCAGCGGACGAAAAATTGAGATCAGAGGCCGGAGGAATGCAAGCGGCGGGAGCGGAACCGGCACTCCGAAGGGGACAATGTACTACGCTATCCATATGAACCCGGCAAAAAATATCGCAGACGGATCGCACTCCTCCATGCTCAGTTTCGACCCGGCCAACTGCCAGCAGCGCGACAATTACAAGCTCATGACGGGCATCATTGTGCCCCGGCCCATCGCCCTGGTCTCGACAATCAGCCGGGATGGGGTGGCCAACCTGGCGCCCTTCAGCTTTTTCTGTGGAGTGGGCTCGGCTCCTCCCACGGTGCTGTTCTGCCCGGCGCTGCGCCTTTCCGACGAGCCCGGAAAGGGCGAGAAGAAGGATACGCTGCGCAATGTGGAGGAGACCGGCGAGTTTGTCATCAACGTGGTCAGCGAGGCCATCGCCGGGGCGGCCAACGTCGCATCGACCGAGGCGGCGCCCGAGGTGGACGAGTTTCCGTTGGCCGGGCTGACGCCGGTCCCCAGCCAGGTGGTGCGTCCCTTCCGGGTGGCCGAATCCCCGGCCCAGATGGAGTGCCGGCTGCTGCAGGTCATTTATACCGGCCAGGCTCCGGCCAGCGGCGTCATCGTGCTGGGCGAGATCGTCCGGTTCCACGTGCGCGCCAGCCTGGTCCAGAATTTCCGGGTCGATCCGGAGGGGCTCCATGTGGTCGGCCGGATGGCCGGCAATACCTGGGTTCGCACCGCTGACCGATTCGAGCTGGCCCGTCCGAAATAAGCACTTTCCCGGCGTTCAGGTTGGGAGTACAATCCCTTGGCATCGACGCAGACCGCCGAAGAGGAGTCGTGTATGCATTCTGGGGCCAGGGCGAAAGGCAGAAACTCGCGGGCGAGATGGCGGCCAATGGCGTGGTGCGTCGCAGCGGTTCTTGTGATTGCGCCCGGCATCTTGCCGGGCTGCCACGGCTCCACAGCCCAGGCGAAGGAGCAGACGATGAAACTGACGGCTTCGAGCTTTCGGCAGGGATGGATTCCGGGCCGGTTCACCTGCGATGGAGAGGACCTCTCGCCGCCGCTGGCGTGGACCGATCCTCCGGCCGGAACGCAGAGCTTTGCGCTGATCGTAACCGACCCGGACGCGCCCGGCGGGACCTTTGTGCATTGGGTGCTCTACGATCTGCCCGCAGAAGCGCGCTCGCTGCCCGAGGCCGTTCCCGGGAAGGGCCGGCTTGCGAACGGCGCGGCGCAGGGCCGCAACAATTTCGGCAAGCTCGGCTATGGCGGACCCTGCCCTCCGGGAAAGTCGCCTCACCACTATATTTTCACGCTCTATGCGCTGAATGTGCGGCTGAACCTGCCGCCGGGCGCGACGCCAAGCCAGATCGAACAGGCGATGGAAGGGCACATCCTGGCGAGCGACACACTGACCGGACTCTTTCATCGCTGAGTCTGCAGGGTTGCGGGCAGGGAAGAAAAGGCGGGCAGCGGCTCTGCGGGCCGGATGCGCAACCCGGGTGCATCTTCTTTCAGAGCCCGGAGGGCAGACCCGGCTCGCGGAAGCGAATTGGAGCGGCGCAAACCAGGCTTCAGCCGGCGGTGCGCTTCAGCGCGTCAGCCAGCCCCGGGCGCGCACCGTCAAAAAGGCCCAGGGAAAGATCCAGAACAGCGCGAAGAAGGAAAAATATTCGTATAAAACCCCGTAGATGAGATTGAAGGACCGCTCGCTGCGCAGGTAGTAGAGAGAGTAGAAAAAAGAAACCAGGCCGATGGCCACCAGCACGCGCGGCAGCACGCGCACATCGTGAAGGAAGGCCACGCCGAGCAGGTAGAGCGTGGCGTAGGCGACCGGGTAGCGCACATTGGTGATCGTCGAATCAAAGAACGAGATGACGCGTGAGATCAGAGGCCGCTTCCACAGGATGAGGGCGAAACGCATCTCCTCGCGAATGTAGCTGCGGTTCCAGCGCAGCAGCATCCGGCTCAACTGCCTGTAAGTGGTGGGAACGATGGTCAGCACCACGGCAGTGCGCTGGTAGACGCTGTCATAGCCCTGGCGCAGGATGTCGTTGGTCAGGGCGCGGTCTTCACCGATGGTGGCTTGCGCGCCCAGGAAACGCTGGTGCAGCCAGGCCTCGAGCACGTTTTTCACGGCACTGGCGCGATAGGCCGACAGCGCGCCCGGACTGCAATAGACCGTGCCGAAGGTCGACTGGTAGGCGCGCAGAAAATCGAAGGTCAGCGTGAAACGCACATGCAGCATGCGCGGAATGGCGCCGGCCCCGCGGTTATAGACCTGCACCTTGCC
>JBMFHN010000084.1:0-11008 GCA_049976805.1 Occallatibacter sp.
GTCTTCGGCTATTTCATTGAAATTACCAAGTCGAACCTGCCGCTGGCGCCGGCCGATTACGAGCGCAAACAGACGCTGGTGAACGCCGAGCGGTTCACCACTCCCGAACTGAAGGAGTACGAGCGCAAGATTCTCAGCGCGCACGAGCGGTCGATCGAGATCGAGCGGCGGATCTTCGCTGAACTGCGGCGCGCGGTGCTCGAGGCCTCGGGCCGGATCAAGCAGTCGTCGGCCGCGGTGGCGGAAGCGGACCTGCTGGCCGGTTTCGCGCACCTGGCGGCGGCACGGCGCTACGTGCGGCCGGTCATCGACGAAGCCCCCGTGATCGAGGCGGTCGCCGGCCGCCATCCGGTCATCGAGCAGTGGATGGAGGAGACGCGCGAGGGAAGGTTCATCCCCAATGATCTTTATCTCAGCGCGGCCGGCGAGGATGGAGGCGGAGACGGGCCCAGCCTGCTGCTCATCACGGGGCCGAACATGGGCGGCAAAAGCACCTATCTGCGCCAGGCAGCGATGCTGGTTCTGATGGCCCAGATGGGCTGCTTCGTTCCGGCCGAGAGTCTGCGCTTCGGACTGGTGGACAGGATTTACACCCGCATCGGCGCCAGTGACAACGTGGCGCGGGGCCGCTCGACCTTCATGGTGGAGATGACCGAAACGGCGACGATTCTCAATACGGCCACACGTCGCTCGCTGATTCTGCTCGACGAGATGGGACGCGGAACGGCCACCTTCGACGGGCTCTCGCTGGCCTGGGCGACGGTCGAGTTTCTTCACGCCGAAACCGGGGCGCGCACTCTCTTCGCCACCCACTACCATGAGCTGACGATGCTGGCCGGAAAGCTTCCCCGCGTGAGCAATCTTCATGTGGGCGTGAAGGAGTCGGCCGGCGGCATCGTCTTTCTGCATCACATCGAGCCGGGAGCGGCCAGCAAGAGTTACGGCATCGAGGTGGCGCGGCTGGCCGGTCTGCCTCGGGCGGTGATCGAGCGCGCCCGTCACCTGCTTGGGCAGCACGAGAAGCAGGAGCGGCAAAGTGTGCAGGCCGAGACCCGGGCCGAACCTTTACAGCTGACCATCTTCACGCCGCTCTCGCAGCGCATCGTCGACCGCATTGCGGCCACGGATGTCAACACGCTGACACCGCTCGAAGCGCTCAATCTGCTCGAAGAGCTGCAACAGGAGATGAAGGAGAAGGGATGAAGCCGAATCTGCGTCAGGATGCGGGAAGCCTGCTGGTGGTCGGGCTCGGGGGCACAGGGCTGAGCGATCTTGAACGCGCCTGGCTCCGGCTGGTCCGCCCCGGCGGAGTCATTCTCTTCCGGCGCAACATTGCAGACGCCGCTCAAACGCGGGCTTTATTGGCTGAAGCCACGGCTCTGTGCGCGCCCGATGCCTTCCGATGCATCGACGCCGAAGGCGGTACGGTGGACCGGCTGCGGGAGGCGCTCGCCGCCATGCCCGCGGCGCAGTCCGTGGCCCGCGCCGCGCGCACCGCGGGCAGACCTGCGCTGGCCCGCGAGCACGGCGAACTGGTCGCGCGCGCCATCAAGGCCTTCGGCTTCAACACCACGCTGGCGCCGGTGCTCGACTTGGGGCTGCCGGAGTCGGCCGCGGTGCTGGGCACGCGCACCGCCGGCGAAACTGCTGCCGAGGTGACCGCCTACGCACGCGAGTTTCTCGCCGGCCTGGCCGCCCAGGACGTCATTGGCTGCGGCAAGCATTTTCCCGGCCTGGGCGCAGGCGCGCTCGATTCACATCATGAAACCCCGCACATCGCGCGCCGCTGGGACGAGCTTTGGCGGCAGGATCTGGCTCCCTACCGCGCGCTGCGCGACCAGTTGCCGATGGTGATGATGAACCACGCCGCCTATCCCCGCACTCGCGGCCGGGACCGCCCCGCCAGCACGTCGCGCTACTGGATCACGACGGTCCTGCGCCAGCGGATCGGCTACCGCGGGCTGGTCTTTTCCGACGATCTGGAGATGGGCGGCATCCTCAGGTTCATGCCCGTCGGCGAAGCGGCGGCTGCGGCCCTCGGCGCGGGCGCGAACCTGCTTGAAATCTGCCACAGCCCGGAGCTGATTCTGCGCGCCTACGAGGGGCTGCTGAGCGAAGCCGAGCGCTCGGCGGCCTTCGCGCGGCTGTTGTCGGCGCGCGCCCGCCTGCTCGCCCGCGTGCGTGCCCGTCTCTTTGCCGGCGGAGTTCCGCGCCCGCTCAGCACTGCGCGGCTGGAGGCGCTGCGCGCGCGGATTCTCGGCTTTCGCGCGACGGTGACGCGGCTTGAGGAGACAGGAAACGCATGAATGCGAAGACCATGACCGTGGCCGGCATCATGAGCGGCACCTCGGCCGACGGCATCGATGTGGCGGCCGTCGAGATCGCGCCCGGCGGCGAACGCCCGCGACTCGCTCTGGTTGCCCATGAGGGGTTTGCCTTTCCGGCCGCGCTTCGCCGCGCCGTGCTGGCCGCCATGAACGCCGATTCGATCCGGACGGCGGCGCTGGCGCGGCTGCACTGGCGGCTGGGCATGGCCTACGCCGAAGCGGTGAAGGCGACGGTCGCTCGGCATCGGATCCGGCTCGATCTGATCGGCTGTCACGGCCAGACTGTCTACCATCAGCCGCGCGCGGCCGCGTATGCGGGCCGCCGTTTCGCCTGCACATGGCAGCTTGGCGAGACCGCACTCATCGCCGCCTCGGCAGGCGTTCCCGTGGTTTCGAACTTCCGCCCCGCCGACCTGGTGGCCGGTGGCCAGGGGGCGCCGCTGGTGCCGCTGCTCGACTATGTGCTTTTCGCCCACCGCCGGCGCGGCCGCGTGCTGCAGAATATCGGCGGCATTGCCAACCTGACGGCCATCCCCGCCGGCGCCAGCCAGCAGGCGGTCATCGCCTTCGACACCGGCCCGGGAAACATGGTCATCGACTCCCTGGCGCAACAACTCTTCGGCCGGCGTTTCGACCGCGACGGCGGCCTTGCTGCGCAAGGCGTGGTACTGGCGCCGGTTGTGGCCAAGGCGCTCGCCAACCCTTACTTCCAACTCAAGCCGCCGCGCACGGCCGGCCGCGAACAGTTCGGGCGCGCGTACGCGGAAAAGTTTCTGGCCGCTTGCCGCCACCTGAGCCCCCGCGGCGAGGATGCGCTGGCCACGGCGACCGCGCTGACCGCCGAGACGATCGCGCAGAGTTACAAGGTTTTCGTGCGGCGCGCGATGAAAGACGCGGCGGTGGACTACATCGTCTCCGGCGGCGGCGCGCGCAACCGCACCCTGATGGCCATGCTGGGCGCACGGCTCGGCCCGCTCGGCTGCGAACTGGCCACCAGCGAGCCCTTCGGACTGCCCGCCGAGTCCAAGGAGGCCGCGGCCTTTGCGCTGCTGGCCTGGCAAAGCTGGCATCACCGGCCGGGAAACCTTCCCCGCGCGACCGGCGCGGCGCGGCCGGTGATCCTCGGCCAGGTGACTTATGTTTAAAGCCTCGCGGCAGGGGCGGAGCGTGTGCGCTGCTCTCCCCGCGCTGCTTTTGCTGATGGCGCTTGCCGGCTGCCGCACCGCGCAGCGTGATCCGCGCACGGTGGTTTTTCTCATCGAAAGCAGCCCCATGAGTCTCGATCCGCGCATCGGGACCGACGCGCAATCGGAGCACATCGACGAACTGCTCTTCGATGGCCTGGTGGCCCGCGACGCGCACTTCCATTTCATCCCGGCGCTGGCCGCAGGCTGGGAGCAGCCGGACCCGCGGACGCTGGTCTTTCACCTGCGCCACGGCGTGCGCTTCGCCGACGGCCGCCCGCTCACGGCTGGCGATGTGGCGTGGACGGTCGACTCCATCCGCTCCGGCGCGGTGCTCTCGCCCAAAGCCGCCGCCTACGCCTCGGTCGCCTCGGTCGCGGCGCCGGACGCGGCAACCGTGGTCTTCCATCTGAAGTACCCGGACAATTTCCTGCTGACCAACCTCTCCACCGGCGCTTTCGGCGTGGTCCCCGCCGGCAGCGGTCGCGGTTTCTGGCGGCATCCGGTCGGCACCGGGCCGTTTCGCTTCCTCAGCCAGCGGATCGATCAGGACGTGGTCGTCGAGCGCAATCCGCTGAGCTGGGCCGGCGTGCCAAAGATCGAGCGGGTCCGTTTCGCTGTCGTGCCGGACTCGATCACCGAGTCTCTGGAGCTGGAAAAGGGCTCGGGCGATGTAGCCGTCAATTCCCTGCCCATGGATGCGCTCGCCACGCTCGCCCGGCGGACCAACCTCATCGTCGCGGACGCGCCGGGAACCCAGGTCGAGTACATCGGCTTCAACCTGCGCGATCCGCTCCTCGGCGACGTGCGCGTGCGCCGGGCAATCGCCTGCTCCATTGACCGCCGGCTGATCATCCAAACCCTGCTTGACGGCCGCGCCCGGCTGGCCGAGAGCCTTCTGCCGCCAGACCACTGGGCCTTCACCGGCGACGTGGCCCGCTACGATTACAATCCGGCGCGCGCCCGCCGCCTGCTCGACGAGGCCGGCCATCCGCCCGGCCCGGACGGCGTCCGCTTCCATCTGACGCTGAAGACCAGCAACCAGGAGGACGCGCGCCTGCTGGCAGCCGTGCTCCAGCAGCAACTGGCGCGCGTGGGCATCGCGCTCAACCTCCGCAGCTACGAGTTCGCCACCTTCTATTCCGACGTCACCCGCGGCGCCTTTCAGATGTACACGCTGCGCTGGATCGGCGGCAACGAGCAGCCGGACATCTTCAGCTACGTCTACGCAACGGCCAACTTTTCCCCTCGCGGCGCCAACCGCAGCCACTATTCCAACCCGCGCCTCGATGCGCTGCTGGACGACGCGGCACAGAGCACGGACAGCGCCCGCCGCCGCGCCGACTACATCCAGGCGCAGCAAATTCTGGCGCGCGATCTGCCCGCCATCAATCTCTGGTACCGCGATACGATCGTCGTTCACAACCGGCGGCTGACCCACGTCATCCCCACGCCTTCCGGCAGCTTCACCTTTCTTGAAACCGCCGAACTGGCGCATTGAGATCCGGCCGGATGGCGCATCCATTCCCGTCCTGCGGCGCTCCTGAACTCCGCAGCAGGCCGGCAGCATCCCCAACCTTTTGCCGTGTCCGCTCGTCGACAAAGAACGGGCTCCGCCTCCCTTCCATGGATTGCCGCAAGAAAGCCGTCCCGCCGAGAAGCGATGCGCGCCTCGTCCCTGTTCCGGCAGACGCCCGGATGCGCCGCCAGCGCCCGGGCGCATGGCTCAAGACGCTGGCGGCGCTGCTGCAGGGAACCGCATGGGCGGACCGCACACGGCAAAGAAGACGGGAGCGCGCCGTGGCAGGAGCAGGGCGGCGAGAACAGCGCCGGAAATCGACGGGGACGGCGCGGCGCCTGGATTTCCAGACGATCTTTTCCTTCTGGCCGCGCGCGCATCCCGCTGCCGGACGGCTTCTGCTCCGCCCTTGCGCCACCGAAGGCTTGGCCGTCTCTCTCTGGCTTCGCGCGCGGGCTTACCCTCCACCGGCCAGCACCGCGCGGTAAAGCGCCTCCCACTCCTCGGTCCTGGCCTCGATGTTGAACCGGCTCTCGATGCGCTGCCGCGCTGCGTGGCCGAGCGAGCCGCGCAAGGCCGGCGAGGCGCGCATCACGGCGAGCATCGCATCGCCAAGCCGCTGCGGATTCCCGGCGGGAACCAGCACGCCCGTCTCGCCCACCAGTTCCCTCACTCCGCCCACATCCGTAGCCGTTACCGGCTTCTCCATCGCCATCGCCTCGCCCACGGCCAGCGGCATTCCCTCCCAGGCCGAGGAGAGGACGAAGCCGTCGGCGGCGTCCAGCAACGCGGGCATATCGCGGCGCAGTCCCAGCCAGCGAACCCGCGATCCCAGCCCGAGTCCGTCCGCGAGAGCCCGCACAGCTGCGACTGCCGAGCCCATGCCCTCGCCGGCCACCCAAAGCTGCGTTTGCGAAAAGGCCGCCTGCGCCTGCCGGAAGGCGCGCAGCAAGTTGGGATAGTCCTTGGCCGGCGTGATGCGTCCGGCCGCCAGCCAGATAAAATTCTCCTTCGCTTCCATCGCGGCCCGCAGCCGAAGGCGCCGCTCGCCGCTGGGCGCAAACTCCGCCGTGTCGATCCCGTTGGCGATCACCGTGCATTTGCGCGCCGGGACCACTCCGCGGCGCACATACAGCGCGGCTCCGGAGCGGCTGACCAGAACGGTCCTGCGGCTGAGAAAATCGGTCAGCCGATAGCTCAGCAGCCGCGGCCAGTGGCCTTCGTAAATGCTGTGAATTGTGGAAAGAACGGGCACCTGTGGGCGCGGCCAGCCCGCAATCCGGGCCAGCAGATTCGCCGGATAGGTGTGGCTATGGATCAACTCCGGCCGAAAACCGCGCAGATAGGCGCGGGCTTTCTCCACGCCGGCGAGGAGACTGGCGGGAGTCTTGCGCATGTCCAGGCGAAAAACGCCGGCCGGGTCAAGCGCCGTGGGCCACTCCTCCGCCTGACGGCCCAGCAGCACGACGAACGAAACCGCGTGGCCGCGCGCCGCCATCCGCTCCGCCAGCTGCAGCGCCTGCCGCTCCGCCCCACCTATGCCAAGCGACGTCAGCACATACGCAATCCGCATTCGTCCCCGCCCTGCCGGAAAATCAGGTGGAACGATCATAGCGCGCTCTCTCCCCGGCCGGCAGAACCCTGGCCGGAAGCGCTTTTCCCCTGCCCGCGCGCGTTCCTCCGCACTCCGTCCGCGCGCTTGCCGACTCTGGTAAACTTTGGGCAGAAAGCGGAAATCCCGGAGATTTGTCGAGGAGGTTTCATGGGCGTCAGCAAGTGGGTGCAATCGAATGTTGATTACGGCCGGCGTCTGGTAGATTCCGGCATCGAGGGAGCGCGTTCTGGCCAGGAAGCGTTTCTCGACGGAAAGCCCATCACCCCCTATCTTGGCGAATCGATGCGCAGCGCGCTCCTGCCGGCTGCTCTGGGCGCCTGCGTCGGCGCGCTGGTGGCTTCGCCCGTCGCCCGGCGCAAATCGGCGGCCGTCAGGCTTACTTACGGCCTGCTGGGAGGCGTTCTCGGGATGACGCTGGGACTGGCCTGGGAGAACCGCGACCTGGGGGCCAGCGTCGCCGGCAGCGCCTGGAAGAATATGGGCCGGGTGCGCGACGAGCGCTGGCTCAGCAAGCATCCCATCGACTACGCATAGAGCCGGTTGCGGCAGGAGATTCCGCGTCTCCTGCCGCCGCCCTGGATCGTTCTGTCCCGGCACCCATCCTACTCCCGGGGCGGCTCGCTGCCGGTTCTGTTGGCGGCAGCCTCGGCCTCGGCCAGCGTCTCGGTGTCCAGTTCGTGCTCGTGGCGATAGTGCTCAACCGGCATCTTGCCGTCCCACCAGGCCCAGTTCATCGGATAGACGTCCGGATCGAAAAAGACCTGGTAGAAGTGCCACACCAGAATGGCCAGCGTGGCCAGAATCGCCTCGTAATAGTGGATGGTGGTGGCCACGTCGACCCACCAGCGGGCCAGTATGTTGCCTACCCAGATCTTGGCCCACATCATCACGCCGGTGATGGCCATCAGCGCCGTGCCCCAGACCAGCGCCCAGTACTCGGCCTTTTCGGCATAGCTGAAGCGGCCAAACCTGGGCTTCTCCTTGCTCAGACCCAGCGCGTAACGCATCGCCGCCCAGATGTCGAAGGCATCCTTCGGCCGTGGCGCGATGTCGCGCAGCAGCCGCCGTCCCTCGCGTGTGGCTGCAACATAAAAGATGTGATAGATACCGGCGCCAATCAGCGCCACGCCGGCAATGCGATGGATGATGCCGCGCAAATGCTCACTCATGCCCAGCAGATCGGCAAGCCAGGAATCGGGAAACTTCAGGGCGAAGCCGGTCATCACCAGCACAATGAAACTGGAGAGCAGGATCAGGTGCTGCCAGCGCTGCTGCACGCTCATCCGCGTCATCATCGGATTCTCGATCCGGCGGCGATCGACCGCCTTCCGGCGCCACAACAGCGCGTTGTGCAGGAACATGGAGCCGATGACCACCAGAATCAGAACGATGTAAATCAGCCGGATCCAGCGCACCGCGATCGAGCCGATGGACTTGGGATAGAGCCCATCGCCCAGATGCACCGGAGTCAGCGTAAACTCCCGGGTCACGCCTTTGTGGCACTTGCCGCAGGTGGCGTCCAGGTTGGCGCGGTTGATGGTGGAGCGCGGATCGCTCGACGGCAGGATGTTATGCACGCCGTGGCAACTGGAGCAGTTGGCAGCGGTCACCGATCCGCCTTCCGACGCCAGTCCGTGGTAGCTGTCGAAATAGGTCGTGACCCGTTCCCCGGGAACGCCGAACTCCTGCGATAGCTCGACGCCCTGATGACAGCGGGCGCAGACATCGCGGGAGACATTCTGGCCGGAGACCGGCGAGTTGGGGTTGCTGGGAGCCTTGATCGTGTGGATGCCGTGGCAATCCGTGCAGACCGGGGCCAGCCAGTTGCCCTGGGCGATCGCCTTCCCGTGCACGCTCTGCATGAAGGTCTGGGCGATTTCCGTGTGACACTTGCCGCAGGTCGCCGGGACATTGAACTTGTAGATCATCGACCGCGGATTGTTGGCGGGCAGAATCTGGTGCGAACCATGGCAGTCGGTGCAGACCGCGGCCTGCATCGAACCATTCTTGACCGCGCGCCCATGCACGCTGTTCTGATAGGAGATCACCGGCTCGTTGCTCAAGCCATTGGACTCCATGAGGAACTTCTGCCCGTGGCAGCGGCCGCAGGTGGCGGGAATGTTGGCGTGATTGACCGGCGAGCGGGGATCGCCGCCGGCCAGAACCTGGTGCGCGCCGCCGTGGCAATCCTGGCAATTGGCCGCCGGGGCTTTGCCGCCCCTGGCCGGCCTGGCGTGCACGCTGTGCGCATAAGCCCGCTGAACGTTGGCGTGACACTGCGCGCAGGTAATCTTCCTGGGCATGCTTGTGTGCACCGGACCCTTCACGTCCGTATGGCAATCGACGCAGGAAAACAGACGGCCATGAACCGAATGGTGCAGTTTGCTCTCGTCCACGTACAGGCTGACCGTCCGGCCATTCACTTCCATCGTCAGGGTCGGGTCGCCGTGGCAGGCAAGACAATCCCTGTCCCGGGGCTTCTGCTGGGCATGGGCGGTAAAAGCCCCGGCAAGCAAGGACAGGGCAAGGAATGGAGCCCAAATTCTATTGACAGATTGCACGGCTCCCATCTGACGCCGGGAACCATGAAACTTCCGTGACTCCAGTCACAGGTCGAAGCGAGCCGGCCCGGAATGGAAAAACCGGCGAGGGTGAAATCGCCGCGGCGCCGCAAAGGGAATCGCCGCGCCGGCCTGTTGTTCCGGGCAGATCGGCCAGGCTTGGCGCGAGCCCGGAGACTGCAACGACTCGCGCATCCCCTTTGCCACAGGGGCGGGCAATCGCGCCGGCGGGGTGAAAAAACCATCGCGCCGCTTCCCTTTCCGGCTGACTTCGCGTTACGATGGCGGCAATCTTTCCGGGAGGTTTTCCATGATGCTGCGCCGGTCGTGCTGGATGGTGCTGTGGGCGTCGGTCTTTCTGTCGCCCGCGCTGGCGCGTCGGCCCAGACCGTGCGTGACGGTCGATCAGGCATCGAAGATGACGGGCAAAAGCCTGTGCGTCGCGGCGCATGTTTACGACGTGGTGCAGTTGCCCGACGGAACGCGATTCCTCGATGTCTGTTCTCCGCAGACGCCCGACTCCGCGTGCCGTTTCACCATCATAAGCCTTCGCCAGGATCGCAAGGACGTCGGCGATCTGAGCCAGTATCGCGGCCGGGACGTGCGGATCCGGGGCGTTGTGCAGCCCGTGCGCGGGCGCGCAGAGATGATCCTGAGCCACATTCGGCAATTCTCCGGCGGACGGCCCAGGTTCCGGCCCAACCCGATGCTGCTCGGGGGCTTCGACGCCAGCCAGGATCTTCCCTCGGTTTACGACCCCAACCTGTATGCGCACGGCAGAAGCCGCTCGTTCATGAATTCGCGCGATCAGGAATCGCTGCCGGGAAAGTAGCCCGTTTCCGGGCCTGTTGTTCTTCGTGCTGCCGCGCGAGGCCAGCCGCTCGCCACGGTGGCTCCAGGTCGAAAGGCTCCGCTTCCCGCGCCCGGGCTCACCGGCCCTGGCGATCGCAAGGCGGGAAGGCTACCCGCTCGACGGCGCTTGTTCGAGCCGCGGAGCAAAGCGCGCTCCGGCACGGAGAATCGCCGCCGAGACGGCTAGGGCGATGAGTGTGGCTCCAAGCGCCAGCCGCAGACTGTGCAGGCGGTCAGAGAAAAAGCCGATGATCTGCGGCGCAAAGGTGTCGCCGAAGCAGTGGATGATGAAAAGATTGCAGGCGATGGCGGTGGCGCGAACCCGCGCTGAGACGGCATTCACGATCGCCGCGTTCAGCGGGCCGGTGTTCAGAAAAAGGAAAAACTCGGCGGCCAGCAGCGAGGGAACAGCCCAGGCCGCAGGACCGAAAAAGACCATCGCTCCGCAGGGCAGCGTCAGGGCGACGCTCCAGAAGGAAACCAGGTAAAGGGCGCGGTGGTTGGAGCGCAGCCAGCGCTGCGCCAGCCAGCCCCCGGCCAGCGTTCCCGCAATGCCGTCCACGACCGTGATCGTGCCGACCACCTGGCTGGCGTGGGCGATGGAACAGCCCGCCGAGCGGCGCAGAAACTCCGGAACCCAGTTGGAGATGCCGCCCATGGCAAAGGTCAGAGCGGCCAGCCCGAAGGTGGCCGTCATATAGGCCGGATTGCGGAAGAGTCCGCGAAAGGTGGTGCGGTTCAGGGTGGGGCGGATCTGGTCCGAGGCGCCGCGCTCCGGTTCGCGCCCGAGCCATCCGTAAAGCGCGGCCACCAGCAGGCCGGGAATGGCGCAGACCAGAAATGGAGCGCGCCAGCCCCACGGCGGGCCGATCTGCCCGCCAGCCATGTAGCCCAGCGCCGCGCCCACCGGAATGGCCAGGTAAAAGACCGAGAGGAAGCGGTTGCGCTCG
>JBMFHN010000085.1:0-10949 GCA_049976805.1 Occallatibacter sp.
CGTGGATTCCTCGCCTCGGGTGGGAGAGCTACAAAGGAATCGTTCACGGCGGCGTTCTCTCGTCGGTTCTCGATGAAGCGATGTCAAAAGCCATTCTCTCCGGCGGCGGCGAGGCATTCACCGTCGATCTGCGCATCCGCTTCCGCAGGAAAGTTTGCCTGGGAGAGGTCATTCTGGTCAATGGATGGGTTGTCAGCACCGCCAAGAGAAGAATTCAGGCCGAGGCCACCCTCACCTCCGAGAACGGCGAGGAGCGAGCACACGCCTGGGGCGTCTTCCTGGCCGCGGTGCCGCGCTGAGGCGGAAAACCGCAGGCTGCGATTCCGCCCCGGCGCAGACCGGATTCCGGTTTCAGCGCGCCAGCAGTTGGCGAATGTGCGCCTTGATGGCCTTCAGATCGGGCTCTCCCTGAAATTCCGCCTGGATGATGCCCTGCCGGTCGATCAGGAAGGTGAGCGGAAGCCCGAGAACTCCACCATACCGCTCTCCCAGCCGGGCATCGCCCATGACCACGGGATAATTCAACTTCTGCCTCTTGTAAATCCTGAGCGCGGTGGCGGGATCGTCGTCCATGGAGACGCCGATGACCTGAAGTCCGCGCGGTCCATACTGCCGCTGCCAGGAAGCGAAGTGCGGCATTTCGACCAGGCAGGGCGCACACCATGAGGCCCAGAAATCGAGCAGAACCACCTTGCCCCGGTAGGCGCCGAGGTTCAGCTCCCTGTGCGTCAGGCCGGCGCGAGTGAACTCCGGCGCGGGGTGGTGGAGCAGCGAACCGGCCCCGCTGGACGCCTGCGCCACGCTGCTCCCGAACCACAAAAAGAGTAGCAGCAGTGCGGCAGCCGCACCGGTGGACACGCCGCGCTGCGGCCTCTGATCAACGTCCCTGAGCAACCGGATACCCCCTGGACACCCAATCGGCGCCGAAATTATTCGGCAGATAAAGAACTTTCACGTGGGTGAAGCCCAGCCTCTGCAGCGTCTCAAACGCCGGTCCGACATTGGGACAGTGGCTCCACGGGCAGCAGCCGCAATAGAGCACGATGAACCTGTTCCGAGGGAGGGAACTGACCCGAAACTGCAGCAGTTGAAGCCCCATCGACTGCGATCCCGGTCCCACATATTCCGATCCCGGGATATGAGCTTCCGCATAGAGCAGATGGGAGCCCACCTGCAGCATCAGCGGCTTTTCCCTGCCCGGCGCTTGAAGGATGCGAACCAACTGCTCCGGCTGAATCAGATGGCTTTGCGGAATGGCGTAAGCGCTTTCCGGAGACACGGACGGATAGGCGTATTGCGCGCGCAACGCCGGGCAGGCGAGAAGAAGGGAGAAGACCAGGAATGCAGCAGTTCCCGATCGGCGAATGATGCCATTTTTTTTCATAGCGTTTCCTTCGAATCAGTTTCCTCTCCGCAAAAAATTTTAGCTCATCGGCAAGCCGGTTCCGGCGCGCGACCCCGGATCGGCCTGCAAAATCCGCCATGAAACGGGCACGCGGCGCGGGAACCGGATCAAGAGAAACTTTCACCCGAAGGGAGGGTGCATTTAAACTTGATTCTTCCGCCCGCAGCGCCCCGGCACCGTTCTGTTTCAAGAACCGGCGGCCGTGTGACGGCTGCAGCAGTTCTTTACCCTACTCTCAAGGGAGAAACGAACCCGAACCATGGCTCATCCACAGATCAAGTTTGGCACAGAC
The DNA here is from genome assembly GCA_049976805.1 of Occallatibacter sp. Taxonomy (GTDB): domain Bacteria; phylum Acidobacteriota; class Terriglobia; order Terriglobales; family Acidobacteriaceae; genus Telmatobacter. Next base: position 1,698 of record JBMFHN010000085.1, read on the forward strand.
GGCTGGCGCGGCGTGATCGCCGATGATTTCACCTTTGCCAATGTGCGCCTTGTCGCCGAAGCTATCGCCGCCTACATTCACGCCCACGAAGACCCTGCCAAGGGGCTCTGCATCGGCTTTGACACCCGTTTCGAGTCGAGGGAGTTTGCCCTCGCCTGCGCGGAGGTTGCAGCCGCGACGGGCATTCCGGTTCAACTGGCCAGTGGCGTTACCCCCACGCCGGCGCTCAGCTTCGCTGTGCGCGAGCGCCGGGCCGCCGGTGGCATCATGATCACCTCCTCGCACAACCCGCCGCAGTGGAATGGGGTCAAATACAAGGCCTGGTACGGCGGCTCGGGCAGGCCCTCGATCATGGCCGCCATTGAATCCCACCTGGGCCGGCCCACGCGCCGCGCCGCCATGCCGGCGCGGATCGAGAAGGTTGACTTCCTGCCTTCCTACCTGCACGCCATCGAAACCTTTTCCGGCCTGGAGAAGATCGCCGGATCGGGCTTGAAGTTCGCCATCGACTCGATGTACGGTGCTGGCGGCACGCTCCTATCCGGGATTTTCACCCGCCTGGGGGTGGATCACGTGCAGATTCGCAGCGAGGTCAACCCGGCCTTTCCCGGCATCAACCCCGAGCCGATCGAGCCGCACATCCGGGCGCTGGGCGAGGCGGTGCTGGCCAATCACTGCCAGGCCGGGTTTTGCACCGATGGCGACGCCGACCGCATCGGAGCCATCGACGAGCACGGCAACTTCGTTGATCCCCACAAGATCTATTCCGTCCTTCTGCATTGGGTTCTGAAGCGGAAGACATGGCCCGGCGCCGTCACCCGCGCCTTCAACACCACGAAGATGCTGGACCGCATCTGCCTGAAGTACGGCCGCGAGTTGATCGAGCACGGCATTGGATTCAAGTATGTCTGCGACCTGATGCTGGAGCGCGAGATCCTGATGGGCGGCGAGGAGTCGGGCGGTATCGGCTTTCAACGCCACCTGCCTGAGCGTGACGGTCTGCTGAACTCTCTGCTGCTGGCAAACGTGATGGCCGAAGAAGGGAAAACCCTTGGCCAGCTTGTCGCCGACCTGCAGGCCGAATTCGGCGAACACCAGTACGGCCGCATCGATCTGCATATTCCGGACGATCGGAAGAACGCCGCCATTGCGCGGGCGCATGCGCTCAAGGCCGGAGACACGGTCTTTGCCGGAATGCCGATTTATTGCCAGGAGACGCTGGACGGGGTGAAATTCTACCTGGACAACCCCGAGGCCACCAGCAAGCCCCTGGCTGCCGAAACCTGGCTGCTGCTGCGCGCCTCGGGCACCGAGCCGCTGCTGCGCATCTATGCCGAGAGCTGCTCGAAAGAGTCTGTCGAAAAGCTGCTGGAGAGTGCGCGCGCGTTTGCAATGGGCACCTAAGACGGGCGGCATCAGCGGAAGATGCGCGCCTCAAAAACAGAGGGTTGCGGCTGCCCGACATGGATTTGCGCCGCTGCGGCGTGCAGCGGATTCACCGGCACATTCCACTCCGGGCGCAGCGCCGCCGAAGCAACCTCGATCGCAAGACTGGCCCGCTCCCGAATCCACCGGCCGCCGATCGCCCGCAGTGGTTCGAAGTCGTTTTTCCACCCCTCCGGAGGCAGGCTTTCCGCCTCCAACTGCTGCGCCGATTCGCTGGCCGGAAGCGTGGCCGCAATCGCCACCAGGCTGTCCATCTGCTGGTTCTGGTCAGGTTCCAGATGGACGAAAAGCTCGATCGCAGCCAGAGGGCCAGCGAAGGCGACGCGCAGGCCATTGGCACGCCCGGCGCGTTCCAGCGCCCGCCAGATTGCGCCTCCGTTCCCATCGTTGATCGCCGGTTGGCTCAAACAAGGACCCATTTTACGAGATGACGGCGACCTTTGCCCGCTTGCCGAGGCGCACTACAAGCCGCTTCGCTGCCGGAATCAACACCCCCTCGGCCGTGCTGCCGTCCAGCTTGACGGCCTTCTCGGCAATCTTGCGATTCGCTTCGGCACCGCTCGTGGCAAGACCCATCGCGACCAGCAGGCGGGGAAGACGAATCTGCTTCGACCCGTCCGGTCCGGCTACGTCGGCAAAGGCCACAACAACTTCCGGGAGATCCTCGGCCGTCTCCCTCTGCTGGAACATCCGCGCCCAGTTCTCGTCCGCGCTGGCCGCCGCCGTTTCGCCGTGAAAGCCGGCGGTGATGATCCGTGCCAGCTTTTTCTTGGTTTCCATCGGGTGCAGACGGGCTTCCGCCACGCCGGATCGCAGCGCGTCGATCTCGCTCTGGCGCAGGTCGGTCAGCAGTTCCCAGTACTTCCACATCAGATCGTCGGAGATCGACATCAGCTTGCCGTACATTTCGGCGGGCGGCTCGTTGATGCCGATGGCGTTGCCCAGCGACTTGGACATTTTCTGGACTCCGTCCAGGCCTTCGAGGATCGGCGTCATGAGGACGATCTGCGGCTTCTGCCCATAATGACGCTGCAACTCGCGCCCGCAGAGCAGATTGAACTTCTGGTCGGTTCCGCCCAGTTCGACATCCGCCTCCAGAGCCACCGAGTCGTAGCCCTGCATCACCGGGTAAAGCAGCTCGTGCAGGCTGATGGGCTGCTCGGCCTGGAAGCGCTTGTGGAAGTCGTCGCGCTCCAGCATCTGCGAGACGGTAAAATGCGCCGTCAACCGGATCAGCGACTCATAGTCGATTCTGCCGAGCCACTCGGAGTTGTAGCGCACTTCGGTCGCCTGCTCGTCCAGGATGCGGAAGACCTGTGCCTTATAGGTTTCGGCATTGCGATCGATCTGCTCGCGGGTGAGCGGCTTGCGGGTCACGTTGCGTCCGGTGGGGTCGCCAATCAGCGAGGTGAAGTCGCCCACCAGAAAGATGACCGTGTGGCCCAGTTGCTGGAAATGGCGCAGCTTGCGCATCAGCACGGTGTGGCCAAGGTGAAGGTCGGGCGCGGTGGGGTCAAAACCGGCCTTCACGCGCAAGGGAACCCCGGTTTTGCGGCTTTCTTCCAGGCGCTCCTGCAGGTCACCTGCACGGATGATCTCCGCCGCGCCTTTCCGGAGCAGGTCCATCTGTTCATCTACCGGCAAAAATGTGCTCATCTTGTCCTTCAGTATAAATTCGATTGCAGAAGGCGCCTTGGCGCATCACGGGCAGGCCGCGCCGCGAGCGCCGAGTCCGTTGAGTTTATAATTGCTTCATGCAGCACACCGCCAGCCTTCGCGCCGCGGCCATCGCGCGCACCTCTCGTGCCGGCTTCGCGGCTGCGGCTGCGGCCGCCTGAAGATTCGCCTCACCTCATCCACAATTCATTTTTTGAAATCGCAGCCGGCGAGGGGGTCAGCTGCCCTGCAGCTCATGCCCTGACCCGGGTTCCCAATCCCTGTATTCTGGAGTCATTATGGAAGAGTTCAGCCGTATCCAACGCCTCCCGCCTTACGTCTTCAGCATCACCGACGCCATGAAGAAGGCCGCCCGCCACGCCGGCGAGGACATCATCGACTTCGGCATGGGCAACCCGGACGGGGCCACGCCCAAACACATTGTGGACAAGCTGGTCGAGGCGGTTTTGAAGCCGGCGACCCATCGCTATTCGGTCTCTCGCGGGCTGCCGCGCCTGCGCAAGGCCATCTGCAACTGGTACAAGACGCGCTACAACGTCGATCTCGATCCGGAGTCCGAGGCCATTGTCACCATCGGCTCGAAGGAGGGGATTGCGCACCTGTGCCTGGCGATTCTCGACTCGCGCGATACGGTTCTGGTGCCCAACCCGAGCTATCCGATTCACATCTACGGCCCGGTGATCGCTGGAGCGCACGTGGTCAGCGTCCCGGTCCACGACCGCGAGCAGTTCCTGGCCCAGTTGGAGGACCTGATCCCGCGCCTGACGCCGCGGCCCAAGGCGCTGATCGTCAACTTTCCCTCGAACCCGACCACTGAGTGCGTCGAACTGCCGTTTCTGGCGCGGCTGGTGGAGCTGGCCCGCGAATATGGCTTTCATCTCATTCACGATCTGGCCTACGCCGACATCGCCTTCGACGGCTACAAGCCGCCCAGCGTTCTGGAAGTGCCCGGCGCAAAAGATGTGGCCGTCGAGTTTTTTACCCTCTCGAAGAGCTACAACATGCCCGGCTGGCGGGTGGGCTTCATGGTCGGCAATCCCCGGCTGGTGGCCGCTCTGGCCAAGCTGAAGAGCTATTTCGACTATGGAACCTTCACCCCCATTCAGGTGGCTTCGATCGCCGCTCTCGAGGGTCCGCAGGAGTGTGTCGGGGAGATCTGCGAAATCTATCGCAAACGCCGCGACGTGCTGGTGGAAGGCCTGAACAAGCTGGGCTGGCCGGTGGCGAGTCCCAGGGCGACCATGTTCGTCTGGGCGCAGATTCCCGAGGCCTACTCGGCCCTTGGCTCTTTGGAATTTTCCAAGCTGTTGCTGACCGAAGCAAGGACGGCCGTCTCGCCGGGGATCGGATTTGGCGACCATGGCGACGGCCACGTGCGCTTCTCGCTGATCGAGAACGAGGAACGGACCCGCCAGGCGCTGCGCGGCATCAAGCAGTTATTCGCCCGGGGATAGCAAACCGGCTCAGCAACGGGCCAGCCCGGAAGGGCGCCGGAATCGCGCTCCGGAGTGGAGAGCGAAGGGAAACGGCCGCCGGCCGTGGCCGCTCCGGACGCGGCGTGGAAGACGAAGACCGCGCACCGGGATGGTTCCGGGCGGCGGACCGGAGGTCACCGCATGCAGGACGCGCAGCCGCAACTGAGGCAGATTGCGGGGCTGATCCGCGAAGAGACGACGCTGTCGCTGGCCACAACCGGCGAAGATGGCGCAGCCGCCGTGGCGCCGTTGTTCTATCTTGCCGACGAGGAGCTTTCGCTCTTTTGGCTTTCGTCGTCCGGGAGTCTGCACAGCCGCAATCTGATCATCCGGCCCGAGGTGGCCGTGACGATCTATCGCAGTGTCACCGGGTGGCGACAGATTCGCGGGGTGCAGATGCGCGGCCGTGCGGGCGCTGTCGGCGACTCCGAGCTCCGGTCCGGACTGCTGGAGAGTTACGCCGAGCGGTTCAGGCTGGGACGGATCTTTCGGCCCCTGCTCGGCCAGAGCACGCTCTACGGCTTTCGCCCCGAGTTCATCCGCTTTATCGACAACACGCGCCGGCTGGGAGGGGGATTTGAACTTGTGCGCGGGCCGCAGGGATGGAGCCAGACGCGGGCAAGGAGAATGAACAGAAGCTGAGGACTCGCGCCGGAGTTTCTTCAGACCCGGCCCAGCCGGCCGGTGGCGCGGACTGAACCGATCGCGCCGGCGCAGGTGGCTGGCGATTGATAGACTCGAATTGCCATGAACCTCACCCAATTGCAAATGACGATTGAGCGCTGCTTTGCCGCCGGTCCGGCTGCGGTCGGGGACGAGAACGCCAGAAATGCGTTCCTGCACCTGCGCGCCGCGCTTGAAAGCGGCGAGGCGCGCGCCGCCTCGCCCGACGCCGCCTCGCCTTCCGGCTGGCGCGTGAACGCCTGGGTCAAGCAGGGCATTCTGCTGGGTTTTCGCCTGGGCGCACTGGAAGAGTTTTCCGCCGCCGGGTTTTCGTTTGTCGACAAGAGCACCTTTCCGGTGCGCCGCTTTGACGCAGGCGACGGCGTGCGTCTGGTGCCCGGTGGCTCCGCGGTCCGTTGCGGAGCTTACGTGGCCCGCGGGGTGGTCTGCATGCCGCCCATGTACATCAACGCCGGCGCCTACGTCGATGAAGGAACGATGGTGGATTCGCACGCCCTGGTCGGCTCCTGCGCACAGATCGGCCGCCACGTCCACCTGAGCGCGGGAGCGCAGATCGGCGGCGTGCTCGAGCCGATCAACGCCAGTCCGGTCATCATCGAGGATGAGGTGCTGGTGGGCGGCAATTCGGGCGTTTACGAAGGCACGGTTGTGCGCCGGGGCGCTGTGCTGGCGGCCGGAACCATCCTCACCCGCGGGACCCCGGTCTTCGACCTGGTGCAGGGCCAAATCCTGCGCGCCAGCGCTGAATTGCCGCTCATCATTCCCGAAAACGCCGTGGTGGTGCCCGGCTCCCGCGCCGTCGGCAAGGACAAAGGCCATGAACGGAGCCGGGAGTGGGGATTGAGCCTCTACGCCCCGGTCATCGTGAAGTACCGCGACGACAAGACGGACCTCAGCACGGCTCTCGAAGATCTGCTACGCTGAGCGGAGCAAGCCCGCCTACACGGAAACGGCGATGCCGTCGCAGTCCGACGGCCGCTGCACACCGCGCGAGCCATGCCAAGCAGCGGAACTGGATGCCCCGCTGCTTCCCGTCCTGTTTTCCGATTGACCCGGCAGCCGCAACCCATCCGACCCATCAGCGCTGCCCGTCGCCGTGCCCGTCGCCATGCCCGTTGCCATCTCCACGGCCGTGCCCGTTGCCATCTCCACGGCCGTGCCCGTTGCCATCTCCGCGGCCGCGCCCGTTGCCATCTCCGCGGCCGCGCGCCGCTCCGTAAGCACGGTCATCGTAGCCACGCACAAAATGGCCGTGATTGGCCTCATAGCCCGCATTGCCGTGGTAACGGCCTCCGTGGCCATCGATAAAGCGATGACGGCCCCAGCCGTGAGCATAGCCCCAGCCAGCCCAGGGGCCTACGCCGAGGAAGATGCCGTTGAAGAAGTACCCCGGCCCATAATAGCCATAGGGCGCGCACTGGTAGGGCGGATATTCGAAATAGCCGTAGGGACAAACCGGCGGCGGACCGCCGATGTTGATGCCGATGGAGACCTGCGCGCGAGCCGCCGGCGCCAGAGCCAGCCCCACGAGCAATGCTGCGCTGCCGAGTAGAATCTTGAGTCCGTGCATCATTCACTCCTCTTTGAGGTGTCTGCAGTTTGAGTTGCAGTGTGTGAAACCCCTCGATGCCGGGAAGAATTTCCCGCCAAGGCAGCCATCCTGGGGGCTCTTGAGCCGCATTGGTCGTCTTTCGCGCAGGCTTTTTTCGGCTCGTTCGTCCTTGCGCTCGCGGACGCATGCCACAGGCGCGGCCTGCGTCTGGACTTCAGTGTACATCGCTTCCGCTCGCTGGGGATCTTCCCCGCATACGGAGTCCGTGGGGCGGGATCGGCCCCGGGGGGAGTCTCCTTTCCGCCTCTGTGGCTGATGAGTGCTACCATCAAATCTGACAGATGCAAACCAAAAAACTTCAAATCATTCCCCTGGGCGGGTTGGGCGAGTTCGGTATGAACTGCCTGGCGCTGCGCTGGGAGGACGACATTATCGTCATCGACGCCGGGCTGATGTTCCCGGAGTCGGAGTTGCTGGGCGTGGACATTGTCGTGCCCGACATTACCTACCTGATTGAAAACAGAGAGCATGTTCGGGCTGTCATTCTCACTCACGGCCACGAGGATCACATCGGCGGCTTGCCTTGGATTCTCTCCGAAATCAAGGTGCCGGTCTACGCGACCGAGTTCACGCTGGCCTACGTCGAGGGCAAGCTCGAAGAGCATCAACTGCTGGACGAGACCGAGCTGATCGAGATCGTGGCCAAGGAAAAGTTCACGATCGGGCCGTTCACCATCGAGCCGATTCACGTGACCCACTCGCTGGTGGATTGCGTGGCTCTGGCCATCGAAACCCCGGTCGGAGTGGTGATCCACACGGGTGATTTCAAGATCGATCTGGCGCCTTTGGACGGCAAGGCCTTCGACCTGCACACCTTCGCCGACTATGGCAAGCGCGGCGTACTGGCTCTTCTGCAGGATTCGACCAACGTGGACCGGCCCGGTTACACGCCTTCGGAGAAAGCTGTCATTCCCCGCCTGGACGAAATCTTTGCGCGCACCCGGAAGAAGCTCTTCTTCAGTTGCTTCTCGTCGTCGATCTTCCGCATCCGCATCGCGCTCGACCTGGCCCGCCAGCATGGCCGCAAGGTGGCTCTCATCGGCCGCTCGATGATGGAGAGCACTGAAATTGCGCAAGACCTGGGCTACATCGAGATTCCTCCGGGGCTTATCCTCAATCCCGGCCAGATGCGCGACTACCCGCCGGAGCAGCAGATGATTCTGATCTCGGGCACCCAGGGCGAGCCGATGAGCGCACTGAGCCGCGCCGCCGTGGACAACCACAAACAGGTGAGCATCGATGCGGGCGATACCGTCGTGCTCAGCTCGCGCGTCATTCCCGGCAATGAAAAGAGCATTTTCCGGGTCATCGACCATCTCTACCGGCGCGATGCCAACGTCCTTTACGACAACGGCGCGAACGGGCTGATTCATGTCAGCGGCCACGGCTCGCAGGAGGAGATGCGGCTGCTGGTCAACCTGCTGCGCCCCAAGTTCTTCATTCCCGTGCACGGCAACTACGGCAACCTGCGCAAGCACGCCCAGGTCGCGATGGAGACCGGCGCCGTCGAGCACGCCATCGTCCTCGAAGACGGAGACGTTCTGGAACTGGACAAAAAAGACGCCCGCAAGCGCGACAAGGTCGCCACCGGGCGCGTGCTGATCGACTCCGGCTCCTCCATTGACGTGGTCGAAGATCTGGTGATGCGCGACCGCAGGATTCTGTCTGAAGACGGCATCGTGCTGACCGTGCTGGCCATCAACAAGAACAGCGGTCTGCTGGAGCAGCAGCCCGAGGTGATCATGCGCGGCTTCGGCGGCGCCGACATTACCGATCAGGCGCGCGACCTGGTCTTCAAGACCCTGGACGGGTTGAGCACCGAGCAGAAATCCGACTACGGCATGGTCAAGGAAAAGGTTCGCGCGGAGTTGAAGCGGCTGATCCAGAAAACGACCGGCCGCCGGCCGATGATCATGCCCGTGATCCTGGAAATCTGAGAAAGCACTCGGCGATGCGGGTGGAATCTTTCGAGGATCCGAGGAATGACGTGCGAGCACTGGCTTGGGCTGGTTTCTGCAACTCTCGGGGCTACCGGCTCAATCATCCTCGCGCTCATTCCGCCAAGGTCTTTCCTTGCCGAAGCCGCGGAGTCGACGCGCTCCCGCCCCTTGCGCACCCGTTGAGGCGGATCGGCGGCCAGATAATACCCCCATCTCGCTGATGCCCTCTTCAATCATCTCCCGGAGATGGAAAGCCTTGGTTCGCCCCGTCTTTGCCGCCAACCGATCCAGCCGGCGAACGAGTTCCGGCGCAAGCCGGATGGAAGTCGCCATCGTCGCCTGCTGTGCGAATCCACGTATTCATTGCTTCATTTCGTCCGAACCTCTGTCCGAGCCTCCCATTCCCGGATCATCGAGC
>JBMFHN010000086.1:0-10894 GCA_049976805.1 Occallatibacter sp.
GCTCGAGCGTGCCGGCGGGCGTCTCCATCACCTCATGCGAAGGAACGATCGCCAGACCCGTGCGGGTTTTGAGAACGAGGCCGGCCACTTTGCCGGCATCGGGTCCCGTGGCCACGGCGATGTCCTTCAGCCGCCCGCGCAGGTGGCCATGAACATCCGTGACGGGAGTTCCCAGCAAAGCCGTCAGACTGACACGCGTGCTGGTCGTCGGGTACATGAGGTGAGTGTATCGCTTCGTTGCAGGCCGCGCCCGCGAAACCGGCCCGCCGGGCGGCGAAGACTGCCCCGGGAGCGCGAAGACGCCGCAAGCGCAACCCTGCTCCAGGGTGCCGGAACCTGCAGTCAAGGCAGGCTTCCGGCATGGGTCCACAATTTTCGCGCCGTGGCTTGACACAACCGGCATCAGCCCTGAAACTGCGTTCAAGGTTTGAGGGGCATTTTCCCGAATTCTCGGGGCGGGGTCCAATCGCGTGAATCAATCCAGAGCGGGGCGTTTGACCTTGGCGCTGCCATCCACGATGGAAAGCGTTGCCGAAGTGGAAGCAGCCGCCGCAAAGCTGGCCGCGGAGGCCAGCCTCGACGAGGACGCCTGCTTTCAGGTCTCCATGGCAGCCCGCGAGGCCGCCGTCAACGCCGTCCTGCATGGCAACGAATACGACCCGGGCAAACAGATCGCCGTGAGCTTTGAAAATACGGGCCGGGCCCTGGTCATCACCATTGCCGACCAGGGCAAGGGGCTCGATCCGGCAATGATTCCCGATCCGCTGGCCCAGGAAAATCTTCTGCGCGGCAGCGGCCGCGGCATCTTTCTGATTCGATCCTTCATGGATGAGGTACACTTTCGACAACTGGATCCGGGAACCGAGTTGATGCTGGTCAAACATCTGGCGCCAACTGGAGAAAAGGCTTAGCCCCGCACGCAGGAACTTCGGCGACAGGCTGTCTGCTTCCCATCTTTTTTCCGGGGCATCGGACAAAATCGGGCTTTGCGCTCGAAATCGCCCGGACGCTCAAACTGAAATGCCAACAAAGGAGGGACATCCGTGGCACTGACAATTGCTTCCCGTGAAGTGGACGGCGTGGTCGTTCTGGACCTCAGTGGGAGAATTACCCTGGGCGAAGGCAGCGTGCAATTGCGCGACGCCATTCGCGGTCTGATCGGCAAGGGATCGAAATGCATTCTGTTGAACTTGGGTGAGGTCGGCTATATCGACAGCTCGGGGCTGGGCGAACTGGTGAGCGCCTACACCACCGCCAAGAATCAGCAGGCCGAGGTCAAACTGCTCAATCTGACCAAAAAGGTTCACGATCTCTTACAGTTGACCAAGCTGTACACCGTCTTTGACATCCGCGACGACGAAACGGCCGCCATCGCTTCCTTCAAGTAAACGAGCCTCGAACATCCTCACCCTGTCTTCCGAAAGGCCATCCCGCTGTGCGGAATGGCCTTTCGGAAGATACACCACGAATTCACCCGGCCGAGTAGTCCCCTTTTGCGGGCACTCGAATTGCCCATGCTCAGGCCAGAACCAGGGACGATTCCAGTATGCCGGCCGGCAACTCGGGCGGCGGCGATACGACCGCCGCCTGCTGAGAATGGGGATGAAGGCCGCGGGCCAACCGATGGACGAAATGGTAGGGCGGCCAGGGGCCGGAAAGCTGCATCTGGCACTCCCGCATGGTCCCGCAGGTCGTCGAATACTTGTTCAGATACCGCTCCACGCACTTGCGATCGATCAAGTGGGCAATATCCAGCATCATCTTCCCGTTTTCGGTCAACCGGCAGCTAACCTCCTCGTCAAGCGGCAGAAAGAGCCTGTGCATCTGGCAGCTGATCGAGCGGGCGCGGGTCTGGATCTCCCGCTGGCGAATGGCATTCACGCGCAGAAAACTCAGATACTGCTGCCCGACTCCATCCTTTGGCAACTGCCTGTCGGGAGCGTGGCCGCTGCAGGCGTCCAGAACAACCTTCAGATGCATTTCGGTCTTGCCCCGCAGCTTGTCAATGTTGCCTTGGAAGTGGCGCTGGTTGGAGCGGATCGAGCGGCGCAGGCTCTCGTCGTTGTCGAAGATCGTTCCAAACCGGAAAGGCAGAACGGTAGAGTGCTGAAAACAGTCGGCAACCACCCGAGCATGGTCCACACCGGATTTCTGGCTCAGGGTTTCCTGCGGATTGTGTTCGCTGACGACAACAGCAAGGTCACTGGCGGGATATAAAAAGACCTGGTTGCCGCTGACCCCGACAACCGACTCCATGGGAACAGGCTTGCGATGATGGGCTAACTCGGGAAATGCTTGTTTTTCACCAATGCAATAGGCATACCATGCCATGATGAAATTCTCCATCTGCGGACGCCGGTAAGCGCCGCTCCTTGGAACCGCTTTTGCGCTCAAAGCAAAAGCATCCTGCGGATCAGGCCGGGCAGTTACACCCGCATCCGGACCAACTGTCGTGAATAGTACCCCTCCAAAATTACAACTGGCAACCCCCCTGCTCGCGGACCGGAGCAATGCCCGCAGAGTTGCCGATTCATCTCTTAAAAACAACAGTTTGCATGGATCGTCGCGCAGTTGCTGCGCAGCGCGGGAAAAGGCCGGGCGCGCGCGGGATGCCGCGCACTGAAGGTTGCCGGCCGTGCAATCATAAGGAAATCTCCACCGCGCAGGCCCTCGGCAGCGACAAAACAGCACAGACCCCGCCGGGCGGATTCGGGTATCCTCATCGGCAGGAGAAACGTGTGAAATCCGTTCTGAGCCGGCCGTTCAACAGCCTGCAGCGCAACATCCTGGCAGGCATCATCACCATCGGGCCGCTGTTTGTCACCTATCTGATCTTCAGCTTTATCCTGCGAACGCTGGCCAACGCCGGGTTGCCGCTCATCCACCTCTTCGCGGCCATCTTCCCCCGCGACTGGCTCAACCAGCCGCTGCTGCAGTCGGCCCTGGCCGTCGTGCTCACCCTGGTGGCGCTCACTCTGGTCGGCCAGGTGACATCGCTGATGATCGGCCGCCAGGCCTTCCGGCTCTTCGAAGCCGTGCTGGAGCGGCTGCCGCTGGTCGCCAAGGTCTACACCTCGGTACGCCAGCTTCTGGACAGCATGACGGCCAAAAAAGAATCCAGTCAGCGCGTGGTGCTGGTGGACTTTTCCATTGCGGGTCAAAAATCCATCGGGTTTTTGACCCGCATCCTCACCGACGCGGCCACCGGTAGGCCGCTGGCCGCCGTGCTGGTTCCCTGCGCCATCAATCCCACCTCGGCTTTTCTGCAGATCCTGCCCCTCGAACGGGTAACCGAGACGGACCTGACCATGGAACAGGCGATGAGCATGCTGTTGACGGGCGGAGCCGTGGGACCGGAAAACATTCGCTTTTCGCCACCGAAGCTCGCAGCGGAACAGGCCGATCCTTCGCCCTCCTCACCAGCCTGATCCCCGGTCAAGGGCGGAGCGCCTGCTCGATTTCCGGAGCGCGGGAAACACGGCCTCTCCTCGTGCCGGTTTAGCCTGCCGGCTCCTCGGCCGCCAGGTTTTCCTCGGCGCGTTCGCTTTCCTGGGCAATCTTGCGCAGGCTGACGTGCTCCAGTTGCGCCCAGACAAGTCCCACCGGCACAATGGCCAGGAAGGTGACCGCCAACAGCGTGGCGGCGCAGGCCGTGGCCGGCTCGGCAGCCACGCCGAAAAAGGCGCTCATCGCCGCGGCCACCAGGCCAATTTGGGAAAACCAGCCCAGAATCGGCAGTTGAAATCCGCTGACCGCCATACTGGAGGCCATCAGCAGCATGCACTTGGCCAACGTCAGATGGGCCAGTTGCGGGCTGGCCACAAAGGCGCGGGTAACTTCAAGATAAGACAGCGTGATCAGTCCCCACATGAACAGGGAGAGAGCCGCGGCCAGAGCAAAATCAGCCACCGAGCGCAGGATGTCCAATCCGGAGCGAAAGCTGCGGATCTTCTCCCCGGCGGCGCGTCCCAGTCCCTTCGAAACGGTTCCGAAGATCCCTTCCGCAAAGGAAGCCACCGTTTCGCCGGCCATGCGCACGGCCACCAGGAACAGCGCGCCGGCAACGGTGGTGACCAGCGCTCCATAGCTGATCCTTTTCATCACCTCGGCGTGAGGCAAAGCGCCCGGCGGAGCCAGCAGCATCACGGAACAGAAGATCAAGGCCATCGAGCCGGCGTCAAAGAGCCGCTCGACGATGTAAACGGCGATCTGGTTGCTCAGTGGCAAACCGGTCTTCTTTGCGACCAGATAAGGCCGTACCGGGTCGGCAAAACGGCCGATCAACGCAACCGCGGTGAAGCCGATCACCTGTGTTCCCAGCAGCGAAAACGGCGGCACTTTCTTGATGTGGCGCAGCAGCGCCGCCCAGCGCACGGCGCGAAAAACATAGCCGAGGTAGATGCAGCCCAACGCAATGGCGATTCCGCGCCGGTCAGCCAGTTCCCACTGGGAGCGGAAGACGGCAAAATTAAAATGAATCCGGCCGCGCCCCCACACAACCAGCCCCGCCAGCGCCGCCAGCACCACCAGACCCAGAATCCATTGGCTCTTTTTCAAGAAATCTCCCGTATGCAGCCCCAATAACACCCGTTGAATCCAGTCTCTCACCCGTGATTGCCGGTCAGCGCGAACCGGCAGGATCTTGCCGCGTCGCCGGCGCGAGCGAAGCCGCCTGGCGGTGAGCCCCGGCCGCCTGTTTGGCTCTGGCCTCGCGCTCGATCACGCGGCGGTTGAACTCATGAATCACGCGCGCCACGTAAATCCGCGTCTCGCGGTAAGGGGGAATGCCCCCGTAGCGTTCGACCGCCCCCGGCCCGGCATTGTAGGCGGCCAGCGCCAGCGCCAGGTTGTTGTGATAGCGGTTCAGCAGCGCGTCCAGATAGGCCGAGCCTCCCTGCACATTCTCCTCCGGCTGGTAGCTGTTCTCCACGCCCATGCGGCGGGCCGTGGCCGGCATCAACTGCATCAATCCGCGGGCGCCGGCGGGGCTGATGGCGCGGCTATTGCCGCCGCTCTCCGCATCAACCAGGCTGGCCAGCAGGTCCACGTCCAGATCGTGCGCTCGCCCGGCCCGGCCCAGCATCTCGCCCAGGTCCGCTGCCGAGAGCTTCCGGTCGGCGCCGGCCGGCGCCGAAACTGCGTGCGCCGGTTCGGGCGGCGGCGCGGGTGGATGGGCCACCGTCTCGATACCGGCAATCTCGTCTGCCGGAAATTCGATGTAGTTGTCCTCGCCGGCGCTCAGGTAAAGCCGCAACCGGCCCTCCACGGCGGCATGATGATCGCATTGGATCTGGAATCCGTTGCGCAGCGTGACGCGCTCGGCTGCCCGCGCGGCGGCGGCCGCCATGGCCAGCGCCAGCATCATCGCCGCCGTTCTCAGCAAAGCGCCCCGCATTCCTGCTCCTGATCGCCCCCCGGCCATCCGTGCCCGTCTGCTCGAATCAAATGCGAGCAGCGGCGCTGCGCGCGATCACTGCCTCCAGCACCACGGCCACGCCATCCTCGTCATTTGGCGGAGCCTGCTTCCAGCCGCGCATCCGGGCCATCCCGCGCAACTCCTCGGCCGCGTTGCCCATCAGCACGGCCTGCCCGGCCCACTCCAGCATCTCCACGTCGTTCCAGTTGTCGCCGATCGCCATCGTCTCCCGGCATCCCACGCCCAGCCGGTCAGCCAGCCGCGCCAGAGCCTTGCCTTTTGAAATTCCCGGCGGCAACAGGTCCAGAATCGACAGATCGCGTGCCGGATACTCGGTCCTCATGCAGACGCATTCGCCGGCCCACTCGCTCTGCCGCACCGCCTGCTCCGCCCTGCGCATCTGCATCACCCCTCCGGCGGCCATTCCCTGAATGGGATTCTCGCCATCGGTCAGGGCGTTTTCGAGCGGACGAACCACCTCGATCGACTGGCGATTGGCCGCGACCCAAAGCGCGATCCGCCCGTGCGCCTGCTCCATATCCTCGACGACCAGCCCGCCGTGTCCCGGCCGGTCAAAGGTGAAAACCAGAACGCCGAAGGGCCGCAGCAGCCCGCACAAGCCGCGCGCCACACGCGACTCCAGTTGACAGCGGCCGATGATCTCGCCGCTCAGCGTTCGAATCAACGCACCATTGGACGTAATCAGCGGCGTATCCGCTCGCAGGCCGAGACCGTCCAGCAGCGGCGTCGCGTAATCGGCGCGCCGGCCGGTGGCGATGGCCACCGTCACTCCGGCCTGTTGCGCCGTCAAAAGCGCCCGCGCCGTGCGCTCGCTCACCCGCTGCGCAAAGCTCGGCAGCAGGGTTCCGTCCACGTCGATTGCCACCAGCCGAACCGGAGGATGCATAGCCTTAGTGTAGCGGGACGCCCCCACGGCCATCGAAGTGCCGGGACTGGCCTGCGTGCGCCCCCATCCGGTAAGCTTCTACGGTATGGAACGGATCTGCATCGAGTGCCATGCCGTGCTCGCGGATGAATTCCGCACGGATCGGTGTCCGGCCTGCGGCGGAGCGTTGCTCAGACGGGAATGCCTGCCGCAGCAGGAGCAGCCGGGCACGCCTGCGCCCGAGATCGATTCTCGCGGCCTGCTGCTGCCCCGGCGTTTTGCGCGGGGCGGAATCATCACCCCGCAATAGCGCATCCGATCCGCGCGGCTCCTGCCCTTGCGCCAAGAGCGGAAAGATTCCATCTACACCACAAAATACTTGGCCTGCGGGTGATGCACGACAATGCAGTTGGTGCTCTGTTCCGGCTCCAGGTGGAAGCCCTCGGTCAGCCGCACCCCGATGTTTTCCTCGGGTTTGAGCAGGCGGAAGATTTTTGCCTGATCCTCCAGGTTGGGGCAGGCCGGATAGCCGAACGAGTAGCGCGAACCGCGATATTTCTGATGGAACAGCTCGGCGACGCGCGGCGAATCCTCGCCGGCGATCGACAGGAACTCGCGCGCCTGTTTGTGCGCCAGCTCGGCCAGCGCCTCGGCCGTCTCCACCGAGAGTCCGTGCAGGTAGAGATACCGGGTAAAGTCGCCGGCGGCGAAAAGCCTCTGCGTCTGGCGGCTGGCCTCCGCGCCGATGGTCACAATCGAAAATCCCACCACGTCACGCTGGCTGGCTCCGTTCTTCCCGGCCCCCAGCGGCTCGAAGAAATCGGCGATTGAGAGCCGGCGCGCTTCGGCCTGGCGCGGAAAAGCGATCCGTTCCAGTTCGCGCTCCGCATCGGCGGGATCAAAAATGATCAGTTCGTTCCCCTGGCTGGCACAAGGATAAAAGCCGATCACCGCCTTCGGCTCGAACCAGCCGGCCGTCTTCACTTCCTCTTCGAGATCGCGCAGCACGGGGCGGTATTTTTCTTCCACGAGCTTCAGATAATCGCCCTGCGCGGCGGTTTTCAGTTGCCACTGGTTCTTGAACAGGGCGGTTTCGTTGAGATAGGAAAAGACCTCATCCAGCCGGTAATCGCGGAAGACGCGCGCGCCCCAGAACGCCGGCCGGGGAATCTCCGCCACCCGCTCGACCACTGGAGAATGGCCCTCGGGGGTCAGTTTCACAATCGCCGTCTCCGCCACCGCCGCTCCTCCCTTGGCGAAGGCCTTCACTGTCCGGCCCTCGGACAGCCGCGCGGCGCGCACGCCGGCATCCTCCGCGGTCAGGTCGGCCATCACGTGCAGTCCGGCGAAAGCGTCCTCGGCGTAAAAGACCGCTCCCGCGTATTCCTTGCGCAGGTCATCCTCCACGTATTTGCGGGTCAGCGCGGCGCCGCCGCAGACGACGGGAATGGTCATCCCCAGCCGCTCCAGATCCTGGAGCACGTACTTCATCTCGAGCGTCGACTTGACCAGCAGGCCGCTCAGCCCGATGGCGTCGGCACCCGCCTCGCGCGCGGCCGCGATGATCGCATCCGGCGGCTGCTTGATGCCCAGGTTCACGACGCGATAGCCGTTGTTCGAGAGGATGATGTCCACCAGGTTCTTGCCGATGTCGTGCACGTCTCCCTTGACCGTGGCCAGCACCATGGTTCCCTTGCCGCCGCCCGCGGATTTTTCCATCTTCGGTTCGAGGTAGGCCACGGCGGCCTTCATCACCGCGGCCGAATCGAGCACCGAGGGCAGTTGCATCTTGCGCGCGCCGAACAGATCGCCGACTGTTTTCATCCCCTCCAGCAGAACCGTGTTGATGAGTTCAAGCGGCGGATGAGCTTCGAGCGCGATCTCCAGAGCTTCTTCGAGGGTTTGTTTCTGATCGCCCTGGCCGATGGTGCGCTCGCCGCGGATGATGAGCTGCTTGAGCTTCTCCTCCGCAGTCAGGGTTTCCACCGCGATTTCATCTTCCGCCACGGCGCCCTTGCCCAGCCCGCTGAAATGCGCCATGTAAATCTGCAGCGGGTCGCCGGCGGAGCGGTCCTGGAAGATCAGCCTGCGGGCCAGTTCGACCTCTTCTTCGGGAATCCTGTAGAGCGGATAAATCTTCGAGTAATTGACGATGGCCGCATCCAGACCGCGATCCGTGGCCTCCTTCAGGAAAACGGAGTTCAGCACGCGCCGGGCATAGGCATTCAGACCGAAGGAGACATTCGAGACGCCCAGCACCGTGCGGGAGCGTGGCAACTCGCTCTTGATGCGGCCAATCGCCTCCAGCGTTTCGATGGCCGCCCTGCGGTAGTCTTCCTGGCCGGTCGAGATGGGCAGAGTCAGCGCGTCGAAGATCAGATCCTCGGGGCGCAGCCCGTATTGGTTCACGGCCAGATCGTAAATGCGATGGGCGATGGCCACCTTGCGGTCGGCGGTCAGCGCCATGCCTTCCTCGTCGATGGTCAGCGCGATGACTGCCGCGCCGTAGCGACGAGCCATGGGCAGCACCAGGCTGCAGCGCTTCTCGCCGTCTTCGAGGTTGATCGAGTTGATGATGGGCTTGCCGGGAATGCGCTTGAGCGCCTCTTCGACGACCGCGGCTTCGGTCGAATCGACCAGGATCGGCGCGGGCACACGGGTGGCGATCTTTTCAAGCACCGCGTTCATGTACGCCCCCTCGTCCTCGCCCACAATGGCGCAGCAAAGGTCGACCATCTGCGATCCCTCGTTCACCAGCCGCTTGGCCAGCGTCAGAATGCCGTCGTAGTCGCCCCCCCGCACCATATTGCGGAAGCTTTCCAGCCGGGTCGTGGTGTTCATCTCCTCGGCGATGATCACCGGCTGCGCGTCGGCTTCGATGGGCACGGCCGCAAAGGCGCTGGCCGCGACCGGCTGCGGCCGCACCGAGGGCGGCGCGGGCGCGACGCCCTGGAGTGCCTCGACCACGGCGCGCAAGTGTTCGGGCGTGGTGCCGCAGCAGCCGCCGACCACCCGCACGCCGTACTCGGTCACAAAGCGGCGGTGAAAGGCTGCCAGTTCCTCCGGCGTCAGCTTGTAAACCGCGCGGCCGCCCTCGTTCTGCGGCAGCCCCGCGTTGGGCTGCACGCTGATGGGCACCGTCGAATTCTGGCAGAGGAAGCGCACCGCGTCGTTCATCTCCGCCGGACCGGTGGCGCAGTTCAGGCCCAGCACGTCGGGCTGAAAGGCCTCGAGCACCGCCAGAGCCGCGCCGATCTCCGAGCCCAGCAGCATGGTTCCCGAGGCTTCGAGCGTGATCTGGACCTGCAGGGCAATCCTCCGGCCGCCCTGCCGCTGTGAAGCGTCGATCGCATCCCGGCAGGCGGCCAGCGCAATCTTGGCCTGCAGCAAATCCTGGCAGGTCTCGATCAGCAGCACATCCACGCCGCCTTCGATCAGCGCCTCGGCCTGTTCGCGATAGGCGGCAGCCATCTCGTCGTAGCGGATATGGCCCAGCGACGGCAGTTTGGTTGTCGGCCCCATCGAGCCAGCCACGAAACGCGGCTTCTCGGCCGTTGCGTACTCGTCGGCCACCGCGCGCGCCAGCCGCGCCGCCGCCAGATTCAGCTCGCGGCAGCGGTCCTCGAGACCATATTCGGCCAGAACAATCCGCGTCGAGCCGAAGCTGTCGGTTTCGATCACATCGCAGCCCGCATCGAGAAACGAGGCATGCACCGCGCGGATCACATCCGGCCGCGAAAGCACAAGCAGCTCGTTGCACCCCTCCCTGCCCCAGAAATCCTCGGCCGTGAGGTTGTGCCGCTGCAGATTGGTGCCCATCGCGCCGTCGTAAATCAGCACGCGCCGCTTCAGTTCTGAAAGAAAGTCCGCCAAAGTCGCTCCCTCACCATCGCCGACCATCGGCGAAATTGCCGAAAAAGCCGCTCGCATTCAAGAATATACGGTTATGGAGTCGGCGCGCGACGGCCGGCTGACGGGCGGTTTTGCACCGGGGCGGAAGAAACCGTTCCTGCTTATGGAACCATCTTCTGAGGCAGGCCGTTGCGAAGAGCCTTGCCCCGCTGTTTTACTTGGCCGTGAGCGCCGCGACCGGCACCAGCATGTCTTCCTTGCGCATGACCAGGTTGGTGGCGTTCAGCGTGGCCAGCTCGAAGCCGTGGCCGTGGGTGATGGCGTCGGTGGGGCAGGCTTCGACGCAGTAGCCGCAGAAGATGCAGCGGTTGTAGTCGATGTTGTAGACCTTGGCGTAGCGCTCAGAGGAGGAGATTCTTACCTCGGCGGTATTCTCCGCGGCCTCGATATAAATGCAGTTCGAGGGGCAGGCGGCGGCGCAGAGAAAGCAGGCCACGCACTTTTCCAGGCCGTTTTCATCGCGTTGCAGAACGTGGGCGCCGCGAAAGCGCGGCTCAAAGACCGCTCCGCGCAGCGGACCTTTCCCGTCAGGGTAGTTCTCCACCTGAGTGGGCTGGAAGATCTCGCCAAAGGTAATGCTCATGCCCTTGGCAATTCCCGCGAGGTTGCCCGCAATCGACATGCGATCAGTATACGACAGATCCCGCTCAGCGCCAGACCGCGGGCGGTGCCGACCGGCC
>JBMFHN010000087.1:0-10760 GCA_049976805.1 Occallatibacter sp.
TGATGACGGAGTGGATGTTCGCCGCTCGAACCCACGCGCATCTGTTGGTATTTTTTTGATAACCAAGCGCCGCTACGGGCGCAGCGGCCATCCTGCCTCCCGCGTACTTGAAGCGGAATTGGACTCGTACGCGGGAGACTGGCATACACCGGCGGCTCAGGCATGAGAAAACGCTGCTACGTCAGCCGTCGAGACGCTGACGTCAGCAAAGTATTTCTGGATCTCGTCGATGATCTGAGGACCGCGCCGCGCGCCTATCCGAGTGGCTCCGGCGGCAATCGCCATGATTGTCAACTGAGCCGGGTTGTAGGAACCGAAACCGGCGAACTTGACTCCGATTCCGGGCGGAACACTCTGGCGCATGATGCGCACATGCTTGATGGCGGGATTGCCGCCCCGTCCGGTGGAGGTTTTGACAAAGTCAACACCCGCCTTGGCCGCACATTCGGCTGCGGCCCGGACTTCATCGTCGCTCAGCATGGCGACTTCCAGGATGGCTTTCACCTGCACACCCGCGTCGTGGGCAACCTTGACCACGGCAGCAATGTCCTGGGTATAGAAGCTGTAGTCCTTGTCTTTCAGCCTCCCGATGTTCGTAACCATATCGATGCATGCAGGCCGTC
Organism: Occallatibacter sp.; assembly: GCA_049976805.1. Taxonomy (GTDB): domain Bacteria; phylum Acidobacteriota; class Terriglobia; order Terriglobales; family Acidobacteriaceae; genus Telmatobacter. The sequence continues at coordinate 624 of JBMFHN010000087.1, forward strand.
CTTTAAGAACCTTCACATTTTCTTTGGCCTCATGCATTTTGAACTCAGTGGGGTTGGCGCCAAAGGGAAAGCTAAGGGCAATGCCAGTTTCGATACCGGTTCCCTCGATCAGGTCAGCCACCAGAGGCACCCAGTAGGGATTCGGATAGACGCCCTTGAACTTGTACTGGATGGCAGTCTTACAGGTTTCTCGAACGGCATTTTCAGTTGCATCCGGGTCGAGAATGGTGTAATCGATCATGCCCGCAAGTTTCTCAGATGTGTATTCAACTCCGTTAATCAACATGACAATTCTCCTCAAAAGACGCCGCCAGATGCCAGCGCCTGGTAAGTACGAACAAAGCGCCCATACGCTTCGTCGTAAACCGAACTCATCTTTGGATTGGGAGTGTATTCCCGGGTCACATGGACGGCGACATCGACGGCTTCCTTGTAACTCTTGTAAGCCTTGACTCCCACGCCGGCGTAGAGAGCGGCGCCCAGACAGCCTGTCTCCGACGTCTGCAGGACTTGAATCGGCTGTTGATAGATGTCGGCCTGCATCTGCACCCACAGGGGAGACTTGGAGCCTCCGCCGGTCAGGCGAATGGCGTTGATTGTGGTACCGGCGCGTTTCTGCGCTTCGATGATATCGCGCATTTCGTAGCAGATTCCTTCCATGACCGCGCGTGCCATGTCCGATCGAGCGGTACCCAGCGTCATGCCAACGAAGGTTCCAGTGGCCTTGCCGTTGGCGCGCGGCCCCGCCGCTCCCTGCAGGTACGACAGGAATGTGATGCCATTCGCGCCTGCGGGAGATCTTTGAATCTCCTGGTCGATCAGCTTGTAGGCATCTTCTCCCAGGACATTTCCGGCGGCTTTTTCGAGCTCACAGAAGGTGTCGCGATACCAGCGGAAACTGCTGGCGGCGGCGAAGGCGAAGGCTTCGATTGTCCAGTTCTTCGGCCCCACATTGCCCTTCACAACCAGAGCCAGATTGGGATCGCGAATCGGCTTGTCGGAAACCACGAAACAGGAGCCAAACGTTCCCAGAACCATGGCGCAGGAGCCTCCCTCAACAGCGCCACAGCCGAAGGTTGAGCAGTTCTGATCGTGCGCTCCCACGCAGAGAGGCGTTCCTTCAGGAAGACCGGTCTTCTCGGCAACATGCTTTGGAACGCGACCCACCACCTGCCCGCCATCGGCCAGCCTGGGATGTTGAGCCATGTCGAAGCCGAAGAGATCCATGATCTTCTGACTCCAGACATGGTGATCGACATCCATCATCGAGGTGCGGCTCGATGAAGACAGGTCCGTCCAATAGCCTTCGGCGCCGAACTCGCGCAGGAAGTAATCCTGGTGGGTGGTGAACATGGCGGTCTTCTCGTAGATTTCCGGCTGATGCTTGCGGATCCAGAGATACTTGTTGATGCTGAAGTTGACGCCCAGGTAAGGATCGCCGGTGATCCTGTAGAAATCGTCGCGGCTGATCTTGCTCTCCACCTCTTCCTTCATCTCGTGGCCGCGCAGATCCTGCCAGCCGATGAACGAGCGGAGCAGCTTGCCGTTCTTGTCCACCGGGCCCGTGACGCTGCCCTGGCTGGAAAGACCGAGAGCGATAATTTCCTTGGGGTCGATCTTGGAACTGGCGATGGCGTCCTTGCAGGAATTGAATAACGCTGGAGTAATGTCTTCCGGGATCTGCTCCACCCAACCCGGCTTGGGGTAATAACAGGGATACTCGCGGTAGTCGCTACCCACCAGGTTCCCCTCGAGATCAAAGATGCAGGTTTTGCATCCTGTCGTGCCTTCATCGATACCAACCAGATATTTACCCATGATTGCTCCTCACAATGCCGTACGGATCATGTTGGCGATTGAGCGATTTCGACTGACCTGAAGCGCATCTCCTGCTTCCATGGAGCTATCGCGCAGAGTGCAAAGCGGATCCTTCTCAAGCAAAGAGCCACCTCAGGTCGGGGTCTTTCCCTGCACTCTTCTGAGAACGGCTATACCTGTGCGTGCTCCGGCTCAGCCGCGACCATCTCGGCAAAGGTCTTGGACAACTCGTCCACAATCCAGGGAGCGTTGCGCGTGCCGATCCGTTCGGCGCCGGCCAGCATGCATCCTAAAGCCACCATCGGAGTCCAGAAACTGCCGGTGCCTGCCACCTTGACCTTGATGTGAGGAGGCACCAGCAGGCGCATCTTCCTCACCTGATCGAGTGTGGGTCCCTTTTCTCGGCCAGTTGAACTCTTCACCCAGTCGGCGCCGGCCTCGACGGCCAGTTCGCAGGCGATCCTGAGTTCTTCGTCGTTCAGCAGGCCGACCTCCAGAATCGCCTTGCACTCGGCGCCTCCGTCGTGCGCGACCTTGGCCACCTCGGCAATATCATTTTTGTAGTAGCTAAAATCTTTGCTCCTCAGCTTGCCGATGCTGGTCACCATATCAATGACCCAGGGTTTGCCGCGCAGCAGCCTGGCCCCGTGCTTGGCTTCGGCCACCTTGATCTCGGTCACGCTGGTACCAAAGGGAAAACTGACCAGGCACGCGGTTTCGATGCCCGTTCCTTCCAGCTCATGGGCGACAAGAGACATCCACACCGGGTTGGTATGGAATCCCTTGAACTGATAACTGCGCGCAATGGCGCAGCATTCCAGGATTTCAGCTTCGCTTACATGAGGATTCAGAGAGGAAAAATCCATGGCCTGCGCCAAGGCCTTCCTGCTCAGATCCACATTTCCAATTTTCATGGCGGTAACTCCGTTTCTGCCTGGTTCCATCTTGGAAGAATGATGACGTCTGCCGGCAGGAGGAATTTCTGCCGGCAGGCTGGCCATTTCTAACTTTGCCCGCGTGCGGCGTTGAGAAAGCGCCGCTGGTAGGAAATCACCTGGCTGCTGGTGGTGAATTGCGCCAGGTAATTCGGTTCTGCAGTGACCACAATCCGGTCCATCACGTCCTCGTAGTTCTCGTCAGCCAGAAGATTGTCGATGTCCGGATAGTTCCGTTCGCCCTCCATGCTGCAGATGATCAGGCGCGTGTCGGGAAGATTCGCGTTGCGCAGAAGGCGCAGATTGTGCCGCACCGCGTCCAGTCCGTCGCTTCCTTCGTCTGAATCGAATTTCCGGTAGCGAAGAATGTCTTCCGCCTTCTGTTTCACCTTCAGCAGCTCCATCGCGCTTTCCTCGGGCGGAAGCTGATCGGTATCAACCATCATCTTGCGCAGATCTTCGAGGTGCTTCGTCTCGCCGGTCACAGAGAACAGATCCAGCAGGCGCTTCATGGCCTGCGACTGGAACAAGCGGTGGCGAATGAAGCAATTGATGAAATAGGGCCGCGCCTGCAGCGCCAGCAACGCCTGATAAGGCTCGAACATGAGCGTGAAGTTGACCCTGAAACCGTGTTCGCGAAGCATCAGGGCGAGATGGTGTCCGCGAAACGCATCCCGCGTTTCCACCCGGTTGTGGGGCGCGTGCAGCTTCTTGTCGCCGCCCAGCAGCTGCTCCATGGTTTCGGCGTTGATCGGACCCGTATGAGGAACCTTGATCACCAGGCGGTACTCGGAAAGCAGTTCCCGGAAATGGTGCACCTCGTCCAGAATCTCCTGCTCAGAGCGGGCAAAGGGATTGTTCAGCTCGACGCTGATGTCCGATCCCGGCCCCAGAATCGCGCCCAGTTCCTGCATGACTTCGTCGCGGTTGGAGAAGCGGTGGCCGACATTCGCCTTCGGGTTGTTGATAAACAGGTCGTAGATGATTCCGGGATTACAGGTAAGATTCGAGATCAGGCCCTTGATCGGCTCCACCTCGTAAGGGTTGGCGGTGTCGGCTGAAAACAGGACATTGGTGGGGCGTCTGATGCCATTCTTGCCGTACGCGATGTCCCGCACCAGATCCAGCCGCAGTACGCGATCGGCTTCGAGAGCCGCATCTACGCGGAATCCCGCCGGTAATTCGCCTTCCGGTATCTTGAATGAATCGATGACGTGCCGGAAGCCGGGAGTCACTCCGACGTGACGCACATGCTCGAGCAGTTCGCTGTAGGTGGAAAAAGAAATCGGAAGACGTGAGGCCCGCAGCACGTAGCTCTCATCGTTTTGAATCAGTTCGACGCGGCCGTCCCTTCCCGAGGCTCCTATCAGGCTGGAAAGAACGCACTGGATCTCGCCAGGCCAGGCGGAACGCCGCGAAGTTGCCGTTCGCAGAGTCGCGGCCAGCGAACTTCCCATGTTCAGGCGGATCCCATTTTCACCTCCCCCGGCCCTCAGACCGGAAGAGGATGACAGGTTGTTGAGCGCAACTTCAGAGATTGTAACCACGGCATGAACTCCTTGCTCCGGCGGTGCCCGGACTTGCCGAAAAAAAGAAAAAACGCCCCGCCAGGCCGCTGGAAACGGTCTGACGGGGCGGTTTTATATGGGGTCCTTTACCGCTCGAGAGTAAAGATAGTCACTCTCAGACCGAGCTGTCAAGGATTCGAGCCTGTTTTTTTCCATACGCCATGGAATGAGATCGATTCAGACCGGGCAATGGCTGGCCAACCGTGCGTGAGGGGAAGCCGCTGAAGATCCGGGACTGCCGGGCAAGGCAGCGCACCATGGGTTCCGATCCGCCTCCGCGCAGGCTGCAGAAACACCGCAACAAAAATAAAGCATGCGGAAATACATTGCCGATGACAATGGCGGTGTGTATACTGGCTCACGCGGCACAGAAAAGACGAAAAGCCGCCTTCGTGGTGCGTACCCTTGCGCCATCGAGGGCGGCTTTTTCTATGTTCGAAAGCCGGCGTTGGCAAGGGCGGGCAGCCTCCGGAAACGCATCCGTCTTGCCCGACGTCCCGTCCGCCCGGTGCGAAGCTGATGGCGTCGCACCGGGCGGGGCGGATCATCCGGCAAGAACCGCGGCTGCAGGAGTCACAGGAAGTTAATTCACGATCGAGACAAAATCATGCCGAAGACGGAAATCACTCAAACGGACGTGGAAGGCGCGGTCAAAGTCATGATCCGCGCAGCATACGAAAACGAAAAGTATTTCGGGGATCTGGACGGGGAGATGGGAGATGCGGACTTCGGACGCTCGCTGCTCGACGGATTCCGCGCGATTGAGGAGGAATTCAACAGCATCGATCATTCCAACATCGGGAGTTTTCTGACCAAGTGCGGCATGATCTTTGCCGCTCACGTCGGAGGCTGTTCAGGGCCCCTCTGGGGAACGGCCTTCATGCGCGCCGGCATGGCGGCAAAGGGCAAGACCAGCCTGACACTCGCCGACCTGGTGGCGATGGGCCGGAGCGCGATCGCAGGCATGATGGCGCGCGGCGGGGCGCAACCGGGCGACAAGACATTGATCGATGCCGTGATTCCCGCCATCGACAAGATTGAAGAGTATGCAAACAAGGATGCCAGCGATGTGATGGGCGCGCTGCGCTCCGCTTCCCAGGCCGCTACGGCAGCCGTGGAGGGAACACGTAACTGGGTGGCAAAACGCGGCCGGGCATCCTATGCCGGCGAACGGACGATCGGGACTCTCGATGCCGGAGTTGTGGCCATCTCCACGATAGGAAAAGCCATTGTGGAAGCCATGGAGCGGCAGGCCGGGGAGAGGGAAACCGCGCAGCCATAGGACAAACCCCCGCACAACCAATCACGCACAACCAATCACGGACAACAAGGTACACGAGGAGGATTTCGGAATGAACAAGTTCATGAACGACCCTGCGAAGTTCGTGCCGGAAATGCTGGAAGGCATTTATCTGGCGAATTCCGGCAAATTGAAATATCTGGCCAAATACAACTGTATCTACCGCGCCGACCGGCCCAACGACGACTATGTATCGATCATTCAGGGATCGGGCAGCGGACACGAGCCGGCGCACGTCATGGTGGTCGGTCCGGGCATGCTCGACGCCGCCTGCCCTGGCAACGTCTTTGCCGCGCCACCCGCCGAATTTCCTCTCGAGGTCACCAAGTTGATGAACTCGAAGAAAGGCGTTCTGCATATCGTCAACAACTACTCGGGCGACCGCATGGTATGGGACATGGCGCGCGAGATGGCCGAGGCCGAAGGGATGAAGATCGGCGTGGTGCTGATGGATGACGATGTGGCCGTCGTCAACAGCGCTTACACGGTGGGCCGCCGCGGCGTGGCGGGCAACTTCTTCTCCATCAAGTGCTGCGGCGCGGCAGCCGCCGAAGGAGCCTCGCTGGACAAGCTGGTGGAAATCGGCAAGAAGGTGAACAGCGTGGTGCGCACGATGGGAGTGGCCATCTCCGGCTGCACGCCGCCGGGCAAGGACGCGCCGATCTTCACCTGCGCCGATGGCGAGATGGAACTGGGTGTCGGCATCCACGGCGAAAAGGGACGCCGCCGCGCTCCGCTTCCGAACGCGGATGCGGTCGTCGACGAGCTGTTCGACGCCGTGGCGGGCGATCTCCCCTTCGAAAAGGGCGACAAGGTTGGCCTGATGATCAACGGGCTGGGCGGAACGCCTCCGAGCGAACTGTTCCTGCTCTACCGCCGCGCCGCCTTGCGCGCCAAAGACCGTGGCCTCGAGGTGGTGCATAACTATGTCGGCAATTACTGCACGTCGCTTGATATGGCTGGATTCTCGCTCACGCTGATCCGGCTGGACGCCGAGTTGAAGCGCCTGGTCGAAGCGCCAGCAGATATTCCGTGGCGCGTCTTCTAGCGGGTGCAAGGGAAAGGTCCGTTCTACCGGGGCCCAGCGGAAAACCGGGCCCCGCGAGCGGCTTTGCGATGACTCTCATCCAGAACCTCAACGCTCAGGAGGCTTTTCCCGCAAGAAGAAATCGCCTCCGCCAGGCCGGCAAGGAAAGACCCATCGGGAAACCGCTCTGAAAAAGGAGTGTATGCCATGCCAATGGTTCCAATGACACAGATTCTTGGCCCCGCCTTCGAGAAGCGCTATGGAGTCGGGGCATTCAACATCGTGAACGACATCACCATGGGCGCGGTTCTCGACGCTGCCGCTGAAGCTGATTCACCGGTCATCATCCAGATATCGGTCAAGACGGTCAAGATGTTTGGCGCGCGATTGCTGCAGCGCATGTTCGAGGAGATGGCTTCGTCCGTACCCATCCCCGCCACGCTGCATCTGGATCACTGCCCGGATGTGGCTACCATCAAGACCTGCCTGGACGCGGGCTGGAACTCGGTGCTCTTCGACGCCTCCAAGCTGAGTTACGAAGATAATCTTCGCCAGACCAAGGAAGTGGTGGCCATGGCGCGTCAATGCGGCGCCGCGGTCGAGGGCGAGCTGGAGGCGGTGTACGGCGTCGAGGACGATGTGGGCAGCGAGCACGAGGGCGAACTGGTTCCGCTCGACAAGTGTGTGGAGTTTCTCGATCAGACCGGCATCGACTCGTTCGCTCCGGCCATCGGCACCGCGCATGGGCTCTACAAATCGACGCCCAAGATCGACTTTGACCGGGTCGGGAAGATCGTTGCCCTGCGCCCGGTTCCCATCGTGCTGCACGGCGGCACGGGATTGACAGACGACGTTTTCAAGCGTCTGATCGCCGCCGGCTGCGCCAAGGTCAACATCTCGACCATGCTCAAGATCACGTATTGCGATGGCTATCGGAACTATCTTGACGCCAAACCGCAGGAACACGATCCGCTGAAAGTGATGGCGTCGGTTCGCGATCAGGTCAAGACGATGGCCAAGGGATTTCTGGAGATCTTTGGCAGTGTCGGCAAGGCAGGCACCAGGCAGCTAGCGGGGCAGAGCCATGGATAGAGGGCTGATCTTCGATTGCGACGGCGTGCTGGGCGATACGGAACTTTACGGTCACCTGCCGGCTTTCAACCTGATGTGGAAAAAGCTGGGAGTGCCGTGGCAGTGGTCGAAGGAGCAGTACGGCGAAAAGCTCAAGATCGGCGGCGGCAAGGAGCGCATGAGCAGTCTCTTTTCCGACGCCGATTTCCGCGCCCGAGTACCTGTTCCAGAGAGCGAGGAGGAGCGCAAATCCCTGATTGCGGGCTGGCACAAGGAGAAAACCGCAATCTACGAAGAGATCATCCGCGCGGGAAAGATTCCCGGCCGGCCAGGCATTCGCAGATTAGCGGCCGAGGCGCTCGGTGCGGGGTGGAAGCTGGCTGTGGCTTCCACCTCGGCTCCGGCGGCGGTGCAGGCGGTGCTGAATTACGCGGTGGGCGAAGATCTGGCCAGCCATTTTCTGGTGCTTTCCGGCGACATTGTCCCAGCCAAGAAACCGGCGCCCGACATTTATGAACTGGCGCTGAAACGGCTCGGATTGCCGGCAGGCCAGTGTGTCGCCGTGGAGGACTCGCGGAACGGAATGCTCTCGGCCCACGCCGTACAGATTCCCGTGCTGGTAACTCTCAGCGCGTACACCGAGAATGAGGATTTTCATGAGGCAGCGCTGGTTGTGGACTCGCTGGGAGATCCCGGCGGGCCGAAATGCAAGGTCTTGTTCAGCCAGCGCCCGCACCGCGTGGGCGACTACGTGACGCTGGAGGACGTCGCCAGTCTGCTGACCGCCCAATAGCCGGCAGGGCACACGTGCTTCCCATGTGCGCAGGGGTACTTGTGCCCGGCCCGCTTCCGGAGTATGTTGAAAGCGAAGTTCCCTACGCGCCCCAAGCGCAGGGGGGCCACAATTTGAACCATAGACCGAGCAAACGGGAGATGACCTTTCCCAGCGACCAGAGCGAGTTGGAAAGCCGCCGCTCCAGCCTTCAGGTCTGGCTGGAACACTCCCGTGTCATTCCTTCGGTGCGAACGGCAGAACACATAGCCAAGGCCTGCGCCGGGCCAGCGCGCCTGGTTTTTCTCCTGTTCGGTTCCCCGCTGACGGTCGGCTCGCTCGCCGACCAGATCACCGCAGCGGACAAGGTACCGATCGCCAACCTGGATTTGCTTTCCGGATTCGCGCGCGACACAGCGGCCATCGAATTCCTGGCCCGGGCTGGAATTGCCGGCGTCATCTCCACCCATCAGGACGCGCTGCGCGCGGCGCGCGCCAACGGCATGCTGGCCTTTCAGCGGACCTTCGCCCTCGATTCGGTCGCCATCGCCAACAGCCTCCGCACTCTGGAACGTTTCGAGCCCGACGTCATCGAGTTGCTTCCGGCCGTGGCCGCGCCCTCGGCGATCGAACTTCTGCGCGCCGTACAGCCCAGGCTGCCGGTCATCGGCTGCGGACTGGTGCGCTCGCTGCGGCAGATCGACGATCTGGTGCGCCAGGGAGTCGTCGCCATCTCGGTCAGCAACCCCGCTCTCTGGATCATTTGAAGCCAGCCCGGAGCAGTTCCCACCTCGCTGGTTTCACCGCATTGATCGGCAAGGCCGCATGGCAGACTCCGGCATTGCCGGCGCGGATTCTCCGGAAATCCGCAAACCTGGAGTCTTTTCCGTGAAAATCCTTCCGCCGGTGCGCTTTTTATCCGGTCGTGACAGGGGAATCGTTCCTCGGCCATGGGTCGCGCAGCAGCGCGCTCCAGCCGAGGTCGGTGCCGTACCGCTCAACCCTGGCCCCGGCGATCTCGACCGGGCTGGCCAGATCGCCAAAGGCGGGAAGACCGCCCGATCCCATCAACCGCGGCGAGATCAGCAATTGAAGCCGGTCCACGAAGCCGCCCGCCAGAAGCGCTGTGTTCAGCCGCCCGCCGGTTTCCGTCAGCAGGGTCAAAATCCCCTTCCTGCCCAGCTCGTCCAGAACCTTGTTGAGCGGAACGTGGCTGGCCGCTCGCTCCGGCAACGAACTCCGGTCAGCGGGAAGACCGTCTTCGGCGTTCAGCACCTCGACGCCGACGCCGCGCCGTCGCAAGGCCTGGATGCGATTCGGATCGGAGCAGACGGTGAAGACCAGCAGATCGTCCTGCGCCGTCGAGACCAGTTTGCAGTCGAGCGGCAGGCGCAGTGAGGAATCCAGCACGACGCGCAACAATGGCCGGCGGCGGCGCTGGCCGCTGCGATCGGTCAACAGGGGGTTATCGGCCAGGACCGTGTCCACGCCCGTCAGCACGGCATCGGCCTGCCAGCGAAGCATCTGCACGGCGGCATGCGCCTCCTCGCCGGTAATCCTGTAGGGCTCGCGCTTCCGGTGCGTCCCGGGCGGCGGCGCGATGCGTCCGTCCAGCGTCATGGCCACTTTCATCCGTACCAACGGAC
>JBMFHN010000088.1:0-10713 GCA_049976805.1 Occallatibacter sp.
TTCATGGTCTTTGGCCCGGGCCTGATCGTGATGGAAGCCGACAACGACGCCGGAGCGGTGTCCACCTACATGCAGGCGGGAGGCCAGTATGGCCTCCACCTGCTCTGGATTCTGCTCTTGCTCCTTCCCATCACCTATTTTGTGCAGGAGATGGTGGCCCGACTCGGAATCGCAACCGGCAAGGGCCACGCCGCCATGATCTACGAGCGCTTCGGAAAATGGTGGGGGCACTTTTCCCTGTTCGATCTGCTGGTGGTGAATTTTCTGACGCTGATTACGGAATTTGCCGCCATTTCCCTGGCTCTGAGCGCCATGGGCGTATCTCCCTGGATCGCCGTACCGGTTTCGGCGGCGGGACTGATCCTGCTGGTGATTACCGGCAGCTATCTGCGCTGGGAGCGGACGGTGATTGCTCTCTGCCTGCTCGATCTCACCTGGTTTGTTCTCACGGCCCTGGTGCATCCCGACTGGAAAGCGGTCGCCTGCAACACGTTTGTGCCCAACCTGCCGCCGGGCCCGGTCAGCAGCGACCTGATCTTCCTGATCATCGCCATCGTGGGAACCACCATCGCCCCGTGGCAGCTCTTCTTCCAGCAGAGCTGCGTGGCGGAAAAACGCCTGCGCTTCGCTGATTTGAAGTGGGCGCGGCTGGACACCCTGATCGGCGCGGCTTTCACGGTGCTCGTTGCCGGAGCCATGATCATCATCGGCAACCATGGCTATCAGCATGGAATTCCGTTCCGGGATCCGGCCCAGATGGCGGAAGCGCTGGCGCCCATGGCCGGTCATTTCGTGCGCAACGGCATCCTGCTCCTGATGGTCAACGCCGCCGTGCTGGGGACGACGGCGATCTCGCTCGCCAGCGCCTGGGCTTACGGTGAAGTGCGCGGCTGGCCCCATTCACTGCACAAGAAGATCTGGGAAGCTCCGGGGTTCTATGCGGTGTACATCGGTTGCGTTGGTCTGGCTGCCGCCATTGTCCTCATCCCGCGCATGCCCCTGCAGCTCGTCATTGTCAGCGTCCAGGTCTTTGCCGGCCTGATTCTGCCCTCGGCCATCATCTTCCTGCAGCTTTTGCTCAACGACCATGCCCTCCTGGGCGACCAGTGGGTCAATCGCCCCTGGAACAACTGGATCAACTGGACCATCATCGTGGTCCTCTTTGCCCTGTCGCTGCTGCTGGCCGCGCAGGTGATGCTCCCCAATCTTTTTGCCTGAAGGCACGAGGTGATCCATGGCAACCTTGCAGACTACGTTTCAGCCCGAATCCTTCCGCGTCGTCCACCCGCTCCACGACGCGCCGGAACAGAAGTGCTCGACAGAGAACCTTGGCCCCATCGCCATGACTCCCGCAGTCCGCATCTCGCTGGCGGTTCTGCGCGGCTACCTGGTCTTCATGACGCTCATGCTCAGCTATCACGTTCTGGGTCTGGCGGGCATCCTGCGCCAGTAGGCAGGGCAGCCTCCATCGAGAAGATCGGGCACAGTCCCGGTTGCGCAGAACGAAAACTCGCGAGTCAATTGCGCGCTCAGACGGCGGAGAACCGAGCCGATTACAGTGAAAGGAAGCCGCGGCATGGAACAGGCACGTAGCACACCCTCATTTCAAGTAGGCGCGCACCAGGTCGATCAGGTCTTCGGCCAGTTCCGGGGCGATCTGTTCCTTGGCTCCGTCCAGAAGGTGAAACCGGATGTGATCCTCGAGTACCTCGGCCATCAGTCCATTGACGCCGCCGCGGACCGCGGCCAGCAGCATCAACTGGCCGCCGCATTCCTCGTCGGCGGCCAGCGAACGCTCGACCGCGTCCAGTTGCCCGCGCAGTTTGCGCAGCCGCTGCAGCAATTTCACCTTTTCGCGTTCATGGCTGGACATTGGAATTCTCCTTCAATCCTCCCCGCCTCGGGCGCGGGATCAACAAGATAGAAAACAGAGATGCGATTTCATTCTACCCTTGGTTTCGTCCGCGCCTTGCTCCGATGGAAAGGTTTTGCCGCGCCTTTCCCCCGTTCCGCAGGCCCGATGCCGGCAAATCGCCGGCGCGCGCTGGCCGCGCTGGCGCTGGCCCTGACCGCCGTGGCCGCCGTGCGCGCGCAGGTGCCGGAGATTCCACCCCCGGCACCCGCGCCGCGGCTTCTGTCGGCGCTGCCGACTGCCGGGCCCGGGCCGAAGCGCACGGCAAACCAGCGGGAGAGCGACGCTCCAGCCGATATTCCCGCCCAGCCGACTCCGCAGCAGGCGACCCTGCTGACCCTGTTTTCACACCACGGCACGGACCGCTGGTGGCTATCCGGACAGGCAAACGTCATCTTCCAGGGCAATCTGCCTTTTCACTCTCCGTACCAGGGAATCAACAGCTTCCACAGCGCGTCCGAATACAAGACATCCGAACTGGAGACGCTGTACACCCTGTTGCGGCCCACCCGTTCCATCCGTTTTGCCACGGATCTGATTCTGGACGTGGAAGACTCCAGCGGCAGGGGACTCAGCAATGCCCTCGGACTGGCCGGATTTACCAATCTGGACGTGGTGCGCAATCCCAACCTGAGCCCGGCGCCGTATCTGGCCCGCTACCAGATTCACCAGGTCTTCGGCCTGACCGCGAAGACCGTCGCCCAGGATCCGGGATTCTTTGCCCTGGCTTCCCGCGTGCCGCTCCGCCGCATTGAGTTCCGCATCGGCAAGCTGACGCTGCCGGATTTCTTCGATGTGAACCCGGTCGGCTCCGACAGCCATCTGCAGTTCATGAACTGGACGGTGGACAACAACGGCGCCTGGGACTACGCCGCGGATACACGCGGTTACACGGTGGGCGGCATGGCCGAGTACGACGATCGGGTCTGGAGCCTCCGTTACGGCATCTTCGCCATGCCCACGGTGGCCAACGGCATGGCCCTGGACTGGGCCTTCAGCCGCGCTCACGCCCAGAACGGCGAATTCGAGCTGCGCCACAGCTTCGTGGCCGGGCGCGAAGGCGCCGAACGGCTGCTCTTTTACGACAACCGCGCCCACATGGGCACCTACCGGGAGGCAGTCGAGGACTTTTTGAATGGATCGGATACCCTCAAGTACGGCGTCACCGTTCCCACAATCACCCTGCACGAGCACTACGGCGCGCTCAAGTACGGCTTCGGCTACAACTTCGAGCAGGATCTGACGGCGAATCTGCGCATCTTCGGCCGCTTCGGCTGGAACGAGGGCCAGCACGAATCCTTCGTCTACACCGAGGTGGATCAAACCGTCGTGGGCGGCGGCGACTACACCGGCGCGCGCTGGCGCCGGCCGAACGACAAGATCGGCCTGGCCGTGGTCTCGAACGCCATCAAGAGCGATCACCAGGAGTATCTGAAGCTGGGCGGCCTGGGCTTTCTGCTGGGAGACGGCAACGGCAGCCCGAATTACAACCGCCCGAACGGCGACCTCAACTATGGCCGCGAAAACATCGTCGAAACCTACTACAATCTGCACGCCTGGCGCGGCTTCTACTACGCCGTCGACATACAGCACATCAACGACCCCGGCTACAACCGCGATCGCGGCCCGGTCTGGGTGGGCTCATTCCGCGCGCACCTGGATTTCTAAGGAATCAGGAAAACGGCGGAACCGCCGAGGCGCGGCCTGGATTGAAAATGGCAGGTGGGAACCGGCCGCCATGAATTGCCCGCCGGCTTACTTGCCCTGCGCGGCTGGCGGCGCCTGCGGCGGCGCCGGCAGAGTCACGATCACCTCGTTGGGCCTGGCGTAGTGCAACTGTTCGCGCGCCACCTGCCCGATGGTGTCCGGATCCGACTTCAGCCGGCTGATGCGATCGCGCAAACGGGAATTTTCCTGGTTGAGATCGTCGATCTGCTGGCGCAGTTGCCGCTCTTCGGCGCGTTTCTGCCGCCAGACATTCAGCCCGTTCCTGCCGTTCACCACATGCCATCCGATCAGCAGCGCCAGGATCACGGCCATCCCGGTCGCCGTCAAACGCCACACCCGCCGCATCCAGCCCATCGCCTGTTGCGCTCTCCGTCCGGACGCAGTTCCCTTCGCTCTCTTTGCAAGTTCTTCCATTCCGCCCAGCTTCCAGCCTCGATCCTGTCTTCCAATGCCTGCGCGCGACTGCCACCGCGGCCTTGCGCTCGGCTCAATTCCCGGTTTGCGGAAGCCGCTCTCCGCTGCCGTATCCGCAACGACACTATCCCAGCTGTCCGCAACTTTTCAGTGAACCCAATCCCCTCCGGCAGGGTCAAGTAAAAGTTTGCCCCGGGAAAACAAGGGGAACCTGTCTTGCACACATTTTTCCCTGCGCGTTCCCGCACCGGGCCGTCAGCCCAGCAGTCTTTTCCCCAGCCGGATGTAGAGTTCCACCGCTTCGAGCAATTCCGCCTTCGCCAGTTTCTCCGCCGGCGTATGGGCCACGTGGATCGATCCCGGTCCCAGCAGCAGCGGTTCGCCCCAGTTCGAGAGCTGCGGAATATCGGTGGTATATTTGGCCACCATCGTGGGCATGCCTTCGACGGCGCGCAAGCGGACAAAGGGAATTTCCAGCGTGAAGTCCACCGTGGCCAGTCCCTCGGCGGCCTTTTGCAGGGCCGCGCGGACCGGTTCCGACGGACCCACCAGCCGGACCAGCACCTGGGCCTCGGCATGGTCGGCGATGACGTTGGGGGCGCGGCCGCCCTGAATCTGACCGATGTTGAGCGTGCTGGAACCGGCCTCATCGCTCACCGGCAGCGACAGTTCCAGCAGCCGTCCGAGCACCACGACCAGCTTGTGGATGGCGCTTTCGCCCAGTTCCGGATAGGCCGAGTGGGCCATCGTGCCGGTCGCGGTGAAGACCGCGCGCAAGGAACCCTTGGAAGCCAGGGCCAGGCGGTTGCCCGTGGGCTCGCCGTTGATGAGAAAGCGGCTTCCCCTGGGGGCTAGATTGGCGGCCTTGGCTCCGGCCGAATCCCGCTCCTCGCCGCTCACAAACAGCATTCCGACCGCCAGTCCCGCTGCCCGCAGCGCCGTGGCCGCGGCCACCTGTGCAGCCAGAATGCCCTTGGCATCGCAAACTCCGCGGCCGTAGAGAAACTCCTCGTCCTCGCGGAAGGCGATGTGGGGCGGCACGGTGTCCATGTGGGTGGAAAACACCAGTTCGGGGCGCTGGCCCGCCACGCCTGCATAGATGTTCCAGCGCTCTCCGCCCGCGGCGTTCTCCGGCGGCTGGGCAACGGCGGTTTTTTCCACCTCCCAGCCGCGTCCGGCCAGAAAATCAGCCAGAAAATCGCCCACCGCACCCTCATGGTACGTAGTGGACTCGATCTCGCAAAGCTGACGGGCCAGCTGAACCGGGTCGATGGAATCAGTGGAGGACAGATCCGGGCAATCTCCGGCGGAACCGGTTTTCGGGCTGCTGTTCATGATGCTGCCAGAATACCTGAGAAACCGCCCCGGCGGTTTGCCCCTGAACCCAGCCGCAACGGCACGTCTCCGAGGCCTGACGTTCGGGCCCCGGTCCGGAGCGGCGCGCGCGGAAACCGGGCAATTGGCGGTTACGAGTGGAAAAGCGCATCTTCAGCGCGTAGAATGCACGATGGGATGATGAGCACATGCGCACCCATTCGATGCCAGTCTAGCCCCAGGCCTTCTGCGCTGCGCAGCCTCACTCTGCCCGGTCCCGCCGGCCGGCTGGAAGCTCTGATCCATGAAGGTGAGCCCGGTGCTCCCTTTGCCGCGCTCGTCTGCCATCCTCATCCCCTGGGCGGCGGCTCCATGCACAATAAGGTGGTCTACCACGCCATGAAGGCCCTGAACGATCCGGCCCGCGGGTTCGGCTGGCCGGTGCTGCGCTTCAACTTTCGCGGTGTGGGCCTGAGCCAGGGCCGCCACGACGGCGAGGCGGAAGCCGGCGACGTGCGGGCGGCCATGGCCTGGCTCGAAGACACCTACCGCCGTCCCCTGGTGGTGGCGGGGTTCAGTTTTGGCGCGGCCATGGCGGCGAGCGCCTGTTGTCCGCCCTCGCCGACGCATGCCCGCCTCCGCGCACTCATCCTGCTTGGCCTTCCCCTTCACGCCGCAGACCGCGATTACAGCTATCCCTGCCTTGGAAATTGCTCGCTTCCCAAGCTCTTTCTCAGCGGAGCAAACGACGCATATGCCCCGGCTCCGGCCCTGGCGCAAGCCGTTGCCGCCGCCGCCGATCCCAAGCAATTGGTGCTCCTTCCCCGCGCCGATCATTTTTTCACCGGCCAACTCGAACCTCTCGAGCAAGCGCTCACGGGTTGGCTGAAGGAGCAACTGCGATGACCCCGGTCAGCGATTCCACTCTCGACACGCTGCACGCCACGGCCTACGAGATCTTCACCGGCGCCGTAAAGGCCTGCCATCTTGAATCGGCCTATGACCGCCGTCTTCGCTTCGAGGGCGACATCCTGCACCGGCTCCTTCCCGAAGACAGCGGCCCGGAGACAATCGATCTTTCCAGTTACAAGAAGATTTTTGTCATCGCGCTGGGCAAAGCGGCCGGTCCCATGCTCGATACGCTGCTCAGCCGGATGAAACGCCGCCAGGGTCTGCGCGGCATCTGCTGCTCCAACCAGTTGCCCAGAAACCGCGACCGGCGTTTCCAATATTACCAAGGCGGCCATCCGCTGCCCAACGAGGACTCGTTCGAAGCCGCCCGGGCCGCCCTGGACCTGCTCCGCAAGGCCCACAAGGACACCCTCGTCTTCTTTCTGATCTCCAGCGGCGGCTCGGCCATGTTCGACCTGCCGCTGGACCCGCGGATTTCACTCAGCGACACCATTGCCTTCCACCGCCTTCTGCTCGCTTCGGGATCTCCAATCAGCGAAATCAACATCCTGCGCAAACATTTTTCCGCCGTCAAAGGCGGGCGGCTGGCCATGGCCGCGTCCGAGGCCTTCAAAATCAGTCTGCTGCTGCCCGATGTGCCGCTGCGCTCGCTCGGCGCGCTTTCCTCCGGCCCCACCTCGCCCGATCACTCGACGGTGGACGATGTGCGCGCCCTGCTGGCCAAATACGATCTCGCGTCCCAACTCCCCGCCTCGGTACGCGCCTTCTTCGAGCGCGACGACCTGCCCGAATCGCCCGGCAACAAAAGCTGGCGGCCTCCCTTTTTCCCAAAGCTTCCCCGGCTTGGTTTTCCGCCTGCGCGCGGCGTCGCCACGGCCGCCGCAATGTGCGGCGAAAACGAGGCCTTTCGCCAGTCGATCTTCGAGATCCTGCTCTCCAGCCACGATCTGGTGGAGAACGCCCGCGCTCTGGCCGAGAAAGCCGGTTTCCACGTGGAGGTTGACAACAGTTGCGACGACTGGGATTACGCCGACGCCGCCCGCTACCTGCTGGGTCGTTTCCACGAATTGCGCGCCGTACACCCTCGTCTGTGCCTGATCTCGGTGGGCGAAGTGACGGTCAAGCTCGACCGGTTCCCCGGCTCCGGTGGACGCAATCAGCAGTTTGTCATGGAGTGCGCGCTTGAACTGGAGCATCATCCGGGCGAACCGCTGACCGTGCTCAGCGCCGGTTCGGACGGCGTGGACGGCAACACCCGCGCCGCCGGGGCCATCGCCGACCCCACCACCGTCTCCCGCGCTCACACCTTCGGATTCCATCTGAAAGCGGCGCTGACCGCCTTCGACTGCTGTCCGATGTTCACCGCACTGGGCGATTCCGTGGTCACCGGGCCGACGGGCTGCAACCTGCGCGACCTGCGCCTGCTGCTGGCCGATTCCTCGTCCTAGCCGGCTCCTGCGGCGCCCCCGTGCCCGGTTGCCACGGGCGGTTGAGCCGTCCGGAGCGCGCAAAGCAGGTTCCGCGCCGGTCTATGCTGGAGAGTGGGGGCAGGCGGAAAACTCCGGAGGACTCTTCGCCACTGGCGCGCGCCGCTTCAGGCGCGTCTTCCGTGCGCCCGACTTTTCCTGGTTGAAACGGATCCGGTATGCGCAACCTCTGCTCGTCGATCCTTCGTTCGTGGGGCACCACGGCCCGGCCCAATCTCTGGCAGTACGCCTGGATCCTCTCGATGTTCGGTCTGCTGGCGGCTCTCGAATGGAACCGCTTGGGTTTGTTTCTTGTACCACCGTTCGGAGCTACGCTGACCCTTCTGCTCGTTCTGCCGGAGGCTTCCGTCACGCAACCCTGGCCCGTCATCGCCGGTTCGGTCGCCGGATCCACGACCGGAACCCTGCTCGCCCTTTTTGCTCACGGCTCCGCCATGGCCATTGCTGCCGCTGTTCTGGCCTTCGCCGCCATGAACCTGATCCGCGCCTATCATCCACCCGGAGTCGCTCTTGCGATGTATCCTCTGCTCCTGCGCCCGGGACACTGGTTCCCGTTGGCCGTCGTGTTTCCGTTTACCCTCGCGGCGGTCGGATCCGCCGCGCTGCTGAGCCGTTTCGTCTCCGTTTGGCCCCCTTATCCGAAGCCGCTCGACGACGCCTGAGAAGGGCCAAGCGATCCGTTTCGGCGCGCGGAACGCCATCGCTCCCGCCGCCTGCCGCATTCCTGCCTCTTCCCCTTCTTCAGATTGGGTCGCCAGGCATCGGAAGATCCGGAATCAGATCGAGTACACGACCCGGAAAACTCCCCAGCGGCGACCCCGCACCCAGATCGGCACGTTCAAATCCTTCAGCATCGGCATGTTGTTCGGCCCCAGATCGCGCAGATAGGTTTGCAGCAGATAATCCTTGTCCGTGCTGAAGGCCACCTTGCCGGTGGCGTCGGAGATCAGGCGGCGCTGCCGGCAATGCGAGGCATTCCAGACCGGATCCGGGCCTTGCGGGTGAGCGAAGGCCTTCAGATGGGTTCCCAGGTAGCCCCTGCGGTCGATGGCGCAGGCCCCCGAAATCCGGGAATCGGAGGCTGCAATCGGTTCCTGAATGGCGGGCAGGACGCGATCCGTGAAGTCGACAAAACGGGTGTGATACTGAACGGGATTGGTGCCGGGCATGGGCCTGTAATCCTCGTCGAAGAGATCCTCCATGCTGAGCGAACCCTCGTTGAGCGCGCGTTCGAAGACCTCGCTCACCTGCTGCGCGCCTTCGAAGGTGCGGCAGATCATGGGCCAGTCGATCACGTCGGCTCCGGAGAGAAATTTTTGCATCAGCTCGCGGCGCGCCTCGTCGGGCTGGGTCAGTTTCAGTGCGGCCGCCTGTCCGCCGCCGCTGACGGCCTGAGCCGGGAACCGGCCCAGAACCCCAAGATCGAGTTCCAGGTTTCCCTTGTGCAGCGACGGCAAGGACGGCGCCACGCAGTGTGCTTCGTCGAGCCCCAGCGAGTCGACCGTGACGGCGACCGCCTGATCGCCACTGCGCAGTTTGGCCTCCATGGGAGCATAGATGCGGGGCTTGTCGGTCTTCTCGTCCTCGACGGCATAACCCATGATCACCGTCAGGCGCCGTTCCAGATCGGAGAGGCATTTCCGCGTGCTGCTGTGCTGGTCGAGAACCTTGCGCGCCGTCTGGTCGACCTCCTTCACCTCGCTGGCAATCTCCCGCACCGAGTTCGCCGCCTGCTCGGTACCCTTGGCCGCAAACGAGGCGCTGCGGCTCATCTCGCTGGTGGCCGTGGTCTGCTGACTGATGGCGTTGGCCACCTCGTGCGAGATGCCGGACATCTGGCGGATGATCTCCGAGATGCTGCCGACGGCCTCGACCGACTGCTGGATCGAGGACTGAATCTCGGCAATCTGGTCGTGGATCTGCGAGGCCGCCGAAGTGGTCTGATTGGCCAGCGTCCGCACCTCGGAAGCGACGACGGAAAAGCCCCGGCCCGCCTCGCCGGCACGGGCAGCCTCGATGGCGGCATTGAGCGCCAGCAGATTGGTCTGGCCGGCGATGCTGCTGATCAGATGGACAATTTTCTCGATGGTTTCCGACGACTGACTCAGCGTGGCAATCGTGCCGGCCGCGCGCGAGGCCTCCTCGACGGCGACGCCGGCAATATGGGTTGATTTGCCCACCAGCGCATCGATCTGCTGGATCGAAGCCGCCATCTCTTCGTTGGCCGCAGCCACAGACTCCACGTTCCGTGTCGCCAGATCGGAGTTCTCCGCCACCGACTGCGCCAGGCTGGCCACGCGATCAATGGATTCGACCATCGTGTTCAGCGCCGTCATGGTCTTTTCGCCGTGCGCCGAGACCTCGCTCATGCTGCCGCGCAGAATCCCGTTGGCAGCATCGGAAAGCGCCAGCAGGCGGCGCTTTCCTTTCAGCCGGAGCAGGTGCTCGCCAAGAAAACGCTTCCATCCCCCGGTAAAGGAACCGGGATCGACGGAAGACTCGGCCCCGGAGTCCTGCCGCCAGCCGTACGCCCAGAAGGCCGCGAGCAGGATCAACCCGCTCAGGCCGATTGCCAGGCGCAGCCGTTGCTCGGCGGCGTGCGCCGCCAGCGGCCACAAGACAGCCGCCTGAACCGCGGCCAGCAGGACAGTCACCCAAAAAACAATGGATTTTTTCGACATTGGAATAGCGCCCTCACTGACTTCAATCGGCGCTTCGGAACAAATCTTCAACCCGTCGCCGCGGAGCCTCGTTCTGTCACAGCCCCGGCCGCAGAATCCGGCGGCGCAGGGCGATCATCTCGGCGCGGGTTTCCGCGGCTGCGGTGCGGCGGTCCGGATAGACCGAAGGCTGGCCAAAAGCGACGCGGGCGGAGAAGCCGGCCGTTCCCAGTGTTTTCATCAGATGGGGCAGAAAGGGGGCGTCGCCGAACCAGCACAACTCCCG
>JBMFHN010000089.1:0-10697 GCA_049976805.1 Occallatibacter sp.
GTTACAAACAGCAGGGCCTCTTCGCTCTGCGGACGTTACTCCGCTTCCTCGCTACTACAGACCCGGCCGAGTCCCTCTCGTCTTCCACCGACTTCCCGGTGTCTCCGGTTATACGGCTTCCCTGCTCCGCCGATTTCTCGGCGGGACGAGGAGGGCTTCTCCAGTTGCTTAGCATGACCTTGTCACCGTGCCGTCCCTACCAACCCCGCCGAAGTGTTGCGCCGCATCAGTCCGTGCGACACTCCATGTTGCCTTCGCCCAAAAACGGGAGGCTCGGCTTTCGGGTTTTGTCCTTTCGAGGCCATATGGGTTTACCGCATTACGGCCCGGTGACTCGCTCACCATCCTTTTCAGATGGCTTCGTCAATGGGCTTCAGAATGGGAAGTTGTTGGGATAGAAATCAGGCGCATTGACTGGGCCTAGTTCCTGCCAGAGTCAACGATTCCCGAAGCCCCCCTATAATCCCGGACGGCCAGATTTCCCGGGTCCGGTTTGAAACCTTGGCATATCCGTCGTGAGCCTTCCCCTCTTCCGCGAGGTTTAAGCGCTGGTTCGCGTACGCCCCTACGTCTGTGGTTTGCCCACAACCTCGTTTCCAGACCAGCACCGGCGTTGCGCCGGTTTTATCAAGCCGGCCACCTCACTGGCGATGAAAACCACCAAGTGTCCTGAGTCCCTTTGCCCAGCTTTGCGTTACCTCCACTGGAGAGGCGTGTCCCACCTCTTAGGAGGGCGTTGCCCCTCCCTCATCGCTCCTACGGACTCATGCGCCAAACCCGCCTGGCTCTCCCCTCCTTCGGTTTTTAGCCTCGTTCGAGGAGTCTTTGCAGGTCGCTCCCAGCCCCTGCTGCCAACGGGTTCTTCCCGACGTTATCTCTGTGAATCTTTCCCTGGATGCTTGATCCCATACCCCGGCGGTTCCACAAAGTGCTTTTACCTGTTTCTTCCTCTGTGGCATCGGCCTTCCCCAAGAAGGAATCGGGTCGGCTTCCGCAGTTTCTCGCGAACACGACTTTCCGCGAGGCAGGATTTCGGGGCTGCAGATATTTCTTTATGTTCAGGCCTCCAAGTTTGCTCGTCTCCCAGATCGTTCCCACCGCTGCTATACTGCCGCAGGGCAGCCGAGACTTTTACTTCCGGGCAGAACGTGCTTCGTTACCTCTGCACGCACCGGATATGCTAACCGTCCGAATACAGGTAATTGACGGCACAAGGACTTTCACCCTGCTAGATTCTCAGCCTTGTCGGCTGCTCATCCTTCCCGCCCTGCCATTCAAGCTACGGGGCTTGGACTTTTACCCCGGTGGGACTTGCTCCCACTGATCATGCCAGCCTTCGCTGGACGCACCGTTTACGAGGATCAATCCTCAAGAACACAGTTCAACCCTCGGTCAATGAGCGCGTTGGCCTTAGTTGACTCCCGCTCGCCGCGCACTCGGGAGCGCTCGTTCATTTCCCAAAACAATTTGGGCCGATACCATCAACGCACCGGCCCATTTGCACTGGGTGTCAATCAACTCCTCACGGACAGGTACAACCGGTAATGACATCAGAGTCCAACGTCACCGCACCATTCCGCGCCAGCGCTCTGCCCTCCAGATTCACGCCAGTGGTGATTGTGATGGACGTGAGCGCCAATATGTTTCCCTTGAATACGGAGTTGGTTCCCAGCGTCGCTGAGCTCCCGACCTGCCAGATGACGTTGCAGGCCGTGGCCCCATTGGCCAGGATCACGTGGCTCCCGCTCCCCGTTGTGAGCGTGGACCCAATCTGGAAAATGAACACCGCATCCGGATTCCCCTGCGCATCGAGAGTGACGTCCCCTGACACGGCAAGCGATGAGGAAGATTTATACACA
Source organism: Occallatibacter sp. (assembly GCA_049976805.1). Classification (GTDB taxonomy): domain Bacteria; phylum Acidobacteriota; class Terriglobia; order Terriglobales; family Acidobacteriaceae; genus Telmatobacter. Next base: position 1,860 of record JBMFHN010000089.1, read on the forward strand.
CCGGCGGTGAGTGTCCGTCCGACCAGGTCTCCCGACACCGAAGTGCCGCCCGATCGCCCGGCAGCATCGATATACCCTGCGGTCAGGGCCGCCTGTGCCTGGGCTGCGGCGCCGTCTGCGATGTGGATCGTCCCGCTTACCAGCCCTGGCGGAAATCCCGTCACAGAGGTACCCGGACTAAGTCCGACATCGCCAGAGACCGTGGTGGAACCCGTGTTCGTGACCGTGGATGCAGCCAACACCGCGAAGCCGCCTATAAACGGACAAAGAGCAACGACCTGTCCTCCGCTCTGGCAAGGGCCGGTGGTAAAACTCTGAGAGTAGGCCGTCGCCAAGGGCACTTCGCCCATATCCTTGACTCCCGTCGTCACCATCATCGTGTATTTGGTGTTCGGCGCCAGGTTTGTCGAGGGCGTGAAGGTGGCACTCTGACTCACCACGTCATAGGTCACGGATCCGCTCACACCTGTAATAAACACCGTGCTGGGATTGATGGTCAGTGAATCCATTTGCTCATCGAATATGACTGTGACCTTCTGGTCCAGCGGCACGCAAGTCGCACCCCCGGCAACATCGACGGCGAAAATATTCGGTGGAGACTTGTCTTCGGTCGCACGAGTAGTGAAAGAGAAAGTGAAGGCCGAGGCAAGTTGTGTTCCGCTCAAGTCCTTGGCCCCAGTAGAAATGCTCGCGTGATAAGTCGTATCGACGGCGTAGTCCGCAGACGATTTGAAGGCCGCAATCTTGTTCACCGCGTCGTAAGTCACGGTACCAGGCACGCCCGCAACCACAAAGGTGCTGGTGTTGATGCTTGCCGGATCCATCGCCTTGCTGAAGACCACCCCGATCTGACGATTGGTCCCCGTTCCGCTGGTTTGAGGGACCACCATCGATACCGTGGGAGCATCGGAAGCTGGCGTAGCTGGCGGATTGCTAACAAAACCGTTGCAGCTAACCAGGAAAAGCGCTGCAAGAAGGGTGATTGAACCCTTGGACAGAGGACGGATTGGCATACGATTCCTTTCGCATGACCTTTTGTGACTCGCGACGAGCACACGCGGGCAACGAAACGAGGGGGCACGCTTGCATGAGTTCGAATCTGACGATCGCAGCGAAGCGAGAAAGTTCGGCTCTCACGTCAGATACACGTGGAGATCATCGACCTCGCAGTCAAAGCCGTCTGTATAAAATAGCTCGGGGCAGGTGGCCCATGTCTCGACACAAGAATTTGGGTGCCCCAGGTCCGGATTTTCGGACCTGGGAGACTACCGAAGCCGGGTGCCGGGGGCCCCATCCTCGCCAACAAGCAGGACAAGTTCATGTGGGACGGAAGTACCGGCACAGCAACCAGCGGAATACCCTGAATCACCCGCTACCCGCGCCATCATAAGGACTGGCGTCAATAGCTTCCCGCTGCGCTCAGTGAGTGGTGTGTCGATTCGCGGAAACCGAGAATTCATCCTGGCCACATGGGCGTTTAGGGTAGCCGTCCATTTCTGATTTGCTTCCGAGTTGTCGCTAGCCTGGACATAACATAGCCCCGCGCATCTCTTCGCTATTTGTTCGCTGATAATGATCGCATGTGGAACCTCCCGCAGACCCAATTTTGTGACTTCACAGTCCGCTGCAAAGGATGCGGAGAGAACATTCCCGCGCCGGTTCATACGATGCCAGGTTCCTGGATTGTCGCTGAGTGTCCGTTGTGCGGAGCCAGACGCCGGTACCATGCCTGATCAGCACCACTTCCGCCGCTTGTCTCCACAGCCCAGGAGGCTTCCGCTTTCGAACGACCAACTCCATCGCCTCCTGTTTCTATTGCATGATGATCCGAGCCTGCGCGACGTCCACAATGTAGTCGCCATCATCATCAACACGGGCTTGCGGCCCAGCGAATTGCAGGACCTCCTGTGGAGCAACGTGGATGCACGTAAGAGTCGGGTTCTGATCCCCAACTATAAGAGCAACCGCTACGGAGGGCGTTACGTCCTTTTGGAACCAAGACCTTGCAGACCCTCAAAGGACGATCCGAGATTGAGGGATACGACATCGCGATGATTATTCTGGAAACCGGCCTCAGGATGGGAGAACTTCGGGAGTTATGCTGGTCTGATGCCGATCTTGACAGCGGTCGGCTCGTCATCCATTCTCCGAAGTGCGGCCAAATTCAGATCGTGCTCCTCGGTCCGGAGGCCGTGTGTATTCCGAAGTCCCGTTGCGAACGCCGCCCTGAGTCCAAATTTGTTTGGGGATCGTCTCCACGTAATCTTCTTGGGCGTGTCACCGGCCAGCTTCGTGCATTCGGCGAAAAGCATGGCGGCGATCGCATCTCGCTTGCCGGTTTGCGCAGGGTGTCCATCCGCCTTCCCTCACACATTGGTCAGTCGGATTGGCACAGCGTGGACCAACAGAGAATCAGAAGAACGCGTCCTACTGCACAGTTAACGAGAGCTGCACCGTCTGGGTGATGGCACTCGAGCGTGAACCGGAGGTAGCCGTGATGGTCACGGCGCTTGTTCCTTTTGGGGTTCCCGGGTTTGCGACGGTGGAACTACCGCCCGAGCATGCGCTGCAGACGAGCGTTGCGCAGATGGTGGCGAACAGGAGCAACCCTGCGGCTATCCCGCGACGCTTCGAGCGACGCGTCGGCAGCAGGAACAGGCAAAACACTACAGCGGTGCCTGCACGGAATCGGATGGCGCGAGAACCGGTTGACGCAGAGCTCGAAGCGCTGGTGGTAATGCTGACTGTGGTGCTGGACGCGCCAGTCCCGTTTGGAGTAACGGTGTCTGGTGAAAAGTTACACCTGGCCTGCGCCGGTAAGCCCGAGCAGGAGAACGAGACCTGCTGGTTGAATCCGTTCACAGGCGTAATGCTGATTGTTGCGCTTCCACTTGCGCCGCTAGTGACTGGGAGCGACGTAGGATTGATACCCAATGTGAACCCTGCCGCACCAGACGGAGCAGCATTCGCGTAGTACGCGGCCAGGCTGTGTATCGAAGTGAAATAGGACGTGCCGCCGGGAACACCGATGATCCGTACGCCGTCACCCCAGGTTGCTGGGAACCTGAAAGTGTACGCGGTTTGTGCACCGATTTGATTGTTATAAGAATATGCAGGACTCACGGTCGCGTCAGCCACGTCTACCCATTCGAAGTTCTGTCGCACCTGGACGCGAAGGTCGCTGTTAAACCAGCCGCCGTCCGGAAACATGCTTCCGGTGGTGTAAGTGACCTGGTTGATGTTATAAGCCTGCGGCCAGATATATCCCCAGTAGCTCTCCACGCCGTCGTCAAGCTTATTCTCTTCGTCAAAGTCGTCTTCAGAGGCTCCCGAAATCGGACTCGCCATTTCATCGGAGCAGTTGAAAGCGCAGAGCATACCGAAATGCGTGCTTTTGCTGATGGCCCGCGTCCCGGCGCTAAGTGCAAGGTTCGTGCTGGAGGTGGGGTTGGTGGGCGAGGTTTGAGCATACGGCTCAAGATACAGCTTGCGTAGCGAGAAGGTGTAGGAATCTCCGGAACAACATACGTTGCTTTGCACGTACAGAGCCAATCCATCATCACTGATGAACTTGGATGGGATGCTGATCCCGTACTGGCCGCGATTCTGCGTCAGGCGCAGCGGTCCGAAATCCTTCGACAAGAAGTGGCTCCAGGGTCCCCACGGCTGCGGCGCTTCGTAGAACTCGTGAGTCGCGCATCCCCAGGTGGCCATGATGTAACGATGCAGAGGAGCATCGTAGACCGCGCCTCCCTGGGCTATCACTTTCTGATTGGCTGGACAATCTGTGCCGAACATGGTCTGGTACAGTTCACGATCATCGGTCAGGACCGCTGCCTTTTGGATGATGTCGCTGGACCAGGTCGGCGCATTTCCGTTCATGCCCGTGTAGAACTGCCATGTCGAGCGATCGATCACACTTGTGCTGGGCACGCGGGCCAGATACACAGCGGACTGGCCGCGCCAGTTGTTATCAAGGCCATAGGCGTATACATAGCCATCGATCGCGTTGGCGTAGTTCTGTCCATAGTCGAGAAAGAAGATGGTGGTGAACTTGTACGCCGTAGGATCGGAGTTATTACCAGGTGTACCGAACATCGGCGCCGCGGGATTGGCAGACCAGGTTGCGCCGTGATCGGTTGACTTGACGATTGACGCGGCAGGCGCATCTTCAAACGTATTCTCGTTCAGGTTCTGGAAAGCAAGATAGATGGCGCCGCCCACGCAGAGCATGCCCGTTGGCTTGTCAGTATAGGGATTGCCGCTGTAGTTTTTGCCCACGTCGCCAGCTATGAAGTTGCCCGTCAGATTGGGCGGCGTGCCTGCGATTCGGGCTACGGCCATAGAATAGAAGGTGCTCGAAAAATCGTGGCCGTCTCCATTCGCTGCGTAAAGATTGCCATCGTCGGCCCAGCAACTCGGCCACAAATCGCCGTTGCCGGCCGTCATCTGATACGTGGAATAGGACTCTTCGGCGGCCGTTGAAAAGAACGTGCTTTGCGGCGGCGTAGTGGCCTGGGCGCGGCATGATAGCGAGAAGAAGAGAAGATCGGCGCTCGCGATTGCGAGAAAGATGATCCGGGAAATGATCGATGACATAGCCGGTCCTTGTGTCTCAGGAAGCGTGTGGGCACGCAGCGCCGGCGCTGAGCGCCTGCCGAGAAAAGCAGTAGGAGACATTCGTACGAAAAGTGAAGGAGGATTCCTAGGCAATTTTGTGGACGGGCGGGATGGGAAATCCCGCCCTATTCTTAAATTGGCTGCAAGAAGGCCGGCCATGCACGCAGTTTGTACGCAACGCATGGCCGCAAGAATCAGAATTCCAGCTTCATCCCGAACTGGATGATTCTGGGAGCATTCTGTTGTGACGTCATGATGCCGAAGACGGTGTTTGAGCCTACGAGTGATGCTGCACTCAGGTCGGGCGGAGCCGCATTGATGATGAACGTCTGTGCGTTGCCTCCGGACGAAAAGATGGTGCGGTTGAGAGCGTTAAAGAAGTTGGTTTGGAATTGAAGATCGAGGCGCTCATAGATTTTGGTGCGCTTTGAGACCGAGAGATCTTCGTTGATATATGCAGGCATGCGCAGTGCCGAGATCAAATTCGGTGCATTTCCGAATTCGCCTGCCGGAGGTATGGCGAATGCTGCGGGGTTGATGTAAAACTGGCAGGGCTTGCGTCCCGACGCAGTCATAATCGGACCCGAGCAACTCCGCTTATATTGAGGGTTCTTTAACGGCTGACCAGGCACCCGATTCGGCCTGAAGCTGAATCCGTCGCCGGCAGCGAAGTACGGGTTGGAGGCGCCAAAGGCATCGTACTCGATGTGGATCGGACGACCGCTCTGATACTGATGAATGCCTGACACCGACCAGCCGCCTACTGCCTCGCTGAGCGGCCCGTGATTGATGAAGCGCTTGTTACGACCAAAGGGAAGTTCGTATGTGTAGCTGAGCGAAACCACGTGCGGAATGTCAGAACTCGTGACCGCACGCTCACCCTTGGGGTTGTAGTAGTCCTGGTAGAAGGAGCCGGCGTAGATGGCGTTTTCTGCACCTGAACTGGCTCCGGCATTCGAGTCGGCATCACCGATGGTTTTGGAGAACGTGTAGGAAAGCAATGCTGTCAGGCCATGCGAGAAGTGTTTCTGCAAGCTGGACTGAAGGCCGTTGTAAGAGACGCTGGCAATCGGGTTCAGCGGGTTATCCACGTCGCCGTACTGCGGCCACGGCCTGAGCGCCTGGCTGGCGGTGGCCGCCGCGCCAAACGTTGATTCGAAGCCGGGCCACGGTGCGTTGATGCCGGCAGCCTGCACGCGCGGATCGCCGATGGGCAAGGCAAGGAACTGGTTGAGCGGAAGCCCGTCAGCCTTCGCGATCGCGCTATACTTGCTCTGCGCCATGGCCGGATTCACTTCGTTCGGCTTTGACCAGACGCCAAGATGGTAGGTGTGCATGCCCACATACCCGATGCTGGCCACAACGCTCGAACCGAACTGATGCTCGATTTGAGACGTCCAGTAGAATTGCATCGGCGGCATGCCGGACTTGGGGTGAATCATGGGCGGGTTGTCATTGCCCACCAGCAAGCCGGGATTAAGGGTCGCTCCGGCTACGCCTGACTGCGGGAACTCGTTATCCCAGTAGTAGGCCGGCGAACCGACGTAATCCTGCGCGCGGTTCAGCATCGCCAGTCCGGAGAAACCGGTGGTGTACTGGCCGCCGCCGATTCCCTCCTCCAGGTTGTCATTGCCCAGGGGCCGCGTGACCGCGAAGCCGGCGCGAACTGAGGTCTTGCGCGTGGCATCAGGCGACCAAGCAAGGCCGATGCGTGGCTGCACACCGGCGTAATCGGTCTCGCCGATGCGATTACTTCCGTTTCGTCCAGATCCATGACCGTAGAACGTAAACGCTCCCGGGATTTGGCCGGCTGCCGGGTTCGGCAGAGTGGGATCCATGGTGGAGACGTTGCCGTGGGCATCTGAACGAGGAATCTGAATGTCGTACCGGAGGCCCAGGTTGAGTGTCAGATTAGGCTTCACCTTCCAGTCGTCCTGGAAGAACATGCCGGTCTGCCACCAGCGGTACGCGGATTCGATCGGATAGCCGATGTTGATGAAGTCGGTCCCGCCAAACAGGAAGCTGGCCGCCGGATTTCCGGTGCCGGCTGGAATCGTGACCGCTTGCCCATTGGCGAAGCCGGTGCCGTTTAACGCAGACTCGGTGGGCTCAAAGGTGATGGATCCGGCAGGTAGGCCGCCCTCATTCCGCTGCAGCCAGCGTACTTCGCCGCCCATCGTGAAGGTGTGATGTCCACGGATCAGAGTCAGGTTATCGTTGAAGATATAGCGATTCTCCGCATCGAACGACGCGCTCGCGGAGCCAATGCTGTTCTGCGCGGTCCCGATACCAATCTGCGGATAAGGGCTGTCGGAGCGGAACGCGGGTAGTCCTTTCAGACCCAGCGCTGTTAGCCCCGGACCTGGCTGAAGCGGTCCGTTGAAACCTGTATCGCGAATAAAGCCTAAGTTCGCATTGTTCACCATGGTCGCTGAATGCGCGTAGTTGTAGGTGAAGCGAATCTGGGTGGTGGGGGCGCTGGTGGTAGCGGAATCGAGAAGATTCAGGCCGCCGTTGTTAGAGTTCGAGTAGCCGCCTGTAAACAGGCTGCCCGAAATTGCATGCCTGTCGGAGATGTGATCGTCAATCTTCACCACCAACCGGTGCTCATCAATCTTCGAGCTCTGCTGGCGATAGAAGTTGTCGTTGATGGCATTATTCGACGCCGTCGGAAAACTCTGCAAAACGGTCTGCGAAACTGTGCTCAGCCCTGAGAATCCGCTGGGAATCACGTTGCCCGGGAAAGGATCGCGCACTGGGTAGGTTTGCCCATCAGGACCGGTCACGTTATGGACCGAGAACGGATTGTAGATTTCGCCTTGGTAGACAGGGCGGCCCGCCGGGTCAACAACACCCGTACCGTTAACTGTAAGTTGCGGTCCAAGCGCTGCTGAGAAATCCCCATTCCGGAAAGGCGTCGGGAACGTCGTCAGAGTGGCGTTGTTCGAGCTCGGGCGGAATTTGAATCCCGTGTAGTCGACAAAGAAAAACGTCTTGTCGCGGCCGTTGTAGAGCTTGGGAATACGCACCGGACCACCAAAGGTCCCGCCGAACTCATTCTGCTTGAGCGGCGCTTTCTTGTACTGTTGGCCGCAACTGTGGGCAGTACCACCAAGCTGCAGGCAGTTCGCATACTCCGCGTTGGTCACATAGCCCGTGGCATCCAAGGCATCGTTCTGGAGAAAGTCGAACGCGGTGCCATGATAGTCATTGGTTCCGGATTTGAATGCGAACGAAACAATGCCGCTGGAGAGACCATACTGGGCTGTCTGGTTATTATTAATCAGTTTGAACTGGCTGATAGCGTCGATGGGCGGGTGATTGGAGCCGATGTCACCGGAGAGGTTGGTGTTCATGATCGGAACGCCATCGACATAGACTTCGTTGGAGAAGCTGACCGAACCGCTGATGTGCAGGCGGTAGTCAGGCGTCGCGCCAGGCGTTGATCCTGCCACACCGGGCGTCAACAAAACGAAGTTGAGAGGGTTGCGCATGTCTCCGCTGAGTGAGAGCGGAAGGTCCTTGATTTCTTCCGGGGTAACGGCGGTGCCGATGTCCGAGGTCTCTGTGTCCACTGTACCGCTGTCGGCAGAAACCACCACCGACTGCTGCACGGTCCCTACGGTGAGCGGCACAACGAGAGAGACGGTGCTGCCAACGCTGACGACGATATGCTGCTGCACCGTGGAACTAAAGCCTGCGGCCTCGGCGGTCAATGTGTAAACGCCCGGCGAGAGATCGAGGATGCTGAAGTCACCCGAAGGACCTGAGCTAATGGTTTGAACGATGCCGGTAGCCTCGTTCTTCAAGGTGAGTTTGACATTGGGTACGACGGCACGCTGGGCATCCTGGGTCTCACCCTTGATTGTGCCAAGATTGACTTGTCCCCAGATGCGACCTGGCAAAATAGAACTAACGAGCAAGAGGACAAGCAGCAGAGGTCTTGTAAGTTTCGTGAACTTCATCTGTGCACTCCTTGGAAGAGCATGAAGCTTTAAAACGTTTAACTTCATCGCCACTGATTGGAGCACTGATTCAATTCACCTGTCAAGAACAATTTTGCAGGACTTTCCCCAGAATTTCTCAGGTTGACCAAATGAGAGCCAGCTCCAGTTGGGCATTCGGGGGAGATTCTTGCGGCGGGCGGAAGGCGCTGCCGGAGAGAAGGCGTCGAATTCCGTCGGCCAAAGCATAAAAGCGGAAGGGCGGAATGCCGAA
>JBMFHN010000090.1:0-10591 GCA_049976805.1 Occallatibacter sp.
GAAAAGGGATTGCGCTTTGCCATCCGCGAAGGCGGCCGCACGGTGGGCGCCGGAACCGTCTCGGAGATCATCAAGTAGGCGCTTGCCGCGCCGGACGGAGGCGGGATACAGGAGGCGGAATGGAAGTTTTTGTGAGAGGGTCTAGATCGAGTACACGCGATTGGTCGACAGCGCAGCGCGTCTCTGCGAACGAACTTCCTCAACTCAACGAGAACCAGAAGGCTGAAGCTCAGCGGGGAAATATCTCTGAGGAAGTCTACGCGCGGACCATCTTAGCGGAGAAGCTTACGGGCGAGAAACTTCTGCGGAAAATGCTGAAATTTGGCCGCTGGCTCGATGCAAAAGTGGAAGAGCGTAACCGGAAGGCCCGGATCGAAAGGGTCGAACTCGATACTTTGTCGGGCCGAATCGAAATAACGCTCACAGAAGATGGGGAAACAACTGATTTTGAAGTGGACGAAGATTTGATTGAGAAGTTTTTAACCACTGGCTCTTCTGAATCGGAAAGTTCGATTTTACGGTTGCTAGATGTCTATGTTCCGCGGGAGCAGGTGGCGAAGGCATCATGAAGCTCGCAGGTAAGAAGGCAGCCGTCATCTTGACCGAGGATGGAAGGCAGGTTGTTCAACTTGCAAAGATCGGCTTGCCAGAGACAAGTCTTCTTGCTGTGGTAATTCATGAGACAGAGGATCTTGGTATCTGGCTAAGGATCGAACGCGGGGAAGATGAACATTGCTTCCTTCTGAGGTGGGAGTATGTTCTCGGAATAGATGTGGCAAACGAAAGATCCGAGAACTTGCTAGGACTGAGGAGGTAGAGGAAGATGCGGGAAATTGTGACATTGCAGTGTACCGAATGCAAGGAACGGAACTACACGACGACCAAGAACAAGAAGACGACCACAGGCCGTCTGGAGTTCAAGAAGTTCTGTAACCGCTGCCGCAAACACCAGGTGCACAAGGAAACCAAGTAAGGACAGCCGCTTGCGCTGAACTCGCAACTGCCGGTTTTCATGGGAGAGCAAGGTTCCTGCGATTCCCGGGACGAGCTCAGGCGAGAAGCGGAAGGCTGTTTTAGGGGCGTAAGCTCAACGGTTAAACTGTCGGTCTCCAAAACCGAACTTGGGGGTTCGAATCCCTCCGCCCCTGCCAGATTGAACTGGAATGCATCCGGTGTGAGGCCGGGTGCGAAGGAACTGCAGCATGGGAAGCAAGGCAGCAATCGTGAATGGCGAAGTGCGGCAGCCGCCGGCCAAGCGGCGGAATCTTGGCGCAGCGCCGAAGTGGGTGGGCGGCGTGCGCGGCGTGTGGAACGATTTCATGCGTTTTTTGAGCGATGTGCGCGCCGAGATGCGCAAAGTGGTTGCGCCTTCGCGGAAGGAAGTGCAGACCACAACCTCGGTGGTCATCGTCGCGGTTTTCCTTTTTGGCGCCTTCTTCTTCGTGGTGGATTTTGTCTTCGGCCACGCAATGGCGGCGCTGATGAGCAAACTGAACGCGTTTAAACCCGCTTGTCGAGTCGCGGAACGAGAGTAAAAAATGCCAGAAGAATCAGAGCAGGCCGGACAGTCCGGGCAAGGCGGCGAGCAGCAGGCTGCTGAGCACCTCCCCGCCGAGCGGAATGAGCGTTTCAAGTGGTACATTCTGCACGCTTATTCCGGCTTCGAGCGCAAGGTGCGCGAGTCGATCGAGAGCCGGGTGCAGGCTTTTGGATTGCGCGACAAGGTAGGCCGGGTGACCATTCCGACCGAGCCGGTGACGGAGATTGTCAACGGGAAGAAGCGCACTGTGGAACAGGTCTTTTTGCCCGGCTATGTGCTGGTGGAGATGGACCTGGACAATGATCTGTGGCATGTGTTGAAGGACACGCCCAAGGTGACGGGGTTCCTGGGCACGGGCGACAAGCCGGTAGCGCTCTCCGAAGAGGAGATCAGTTCGCTGCTCTTTCGTTCTGAGACCTCCAAAGACAAGCCGCGGCTCAAGATCAAGTTCGAGAAGAACGAGCAGGTTCGCATTACCGACGGACCGTTTGCCAACTTCAACGGCGTGGTGGATGAGATCAACGAAGATCGCGAAACGCTGAAGGTCATGGTGACCATCTTCGGACGGTCAACTCCGGTCGAACTGGAGTTCGGCAAGGTGGAAAAGATTGCGTAGTTGGTCAAGCTTCTAGCCGCTCGCTTCAAGCTTCTAGCCAGATTGTCCACCTAGCGGGCGCTGGTTCAAGCGAAGGCTAAGGCGCCAATACCAAAATTTGCAGAAGGAATGACCAGTCAGCAGTCAATTGCTAGGATCTGCGAACTGGTTTTCAGGGGAAAACATGGCACCTCCAAAGAAGGTTACAGGGTATGTCAAGCTGCAGATCGTTGCCGGCAAGGCAACGCCGGCGCCGCCGGTCGGTCCCGCGCTGGGCCAGGCGCAGGTCAATATCATGGAGTTCTGCAAGCAGTTCAATGCGCGCACCTCAGGCAAGGAGATGGAGGGACTGGTCATTCCGGTCGTCATCTCGGTCTATGCCGATCGCAGCTTCAGCTTCATCACCAAGACGCCTCCGGCACCGGTGCTGCTGCTGAAGGCGGCCGGGATCGCCAAAGGTTCGGGGACTCCGAACAAGGACAAGGTCGGCAAGGTGACCGAAGCGCAGGTTCGGGAGATTGCCACGCAGAAGATGCCCGACCTGAACGCCGCTTCGGTGGATGCGGCCATCAAGAGCATCAAAGGCACGGCCCGCTCGATGGGCATTGAAGTCGTCGGCTAAGCCCGGCTCGCACGCAGGCGCACGAAGGCCCTCCGGCAGCGGAGGGCCTTCGTGCGTTTACCGAGGCAGTGCCTCCCGCGACAGCGCTCGCGCGGAGCGGGTTGAAGCGGATGAAGTCCTGCCGGCAGCATGGGTTGACGCCGAGTTCGCCGAACCGATCGGCACATCGGCGGGAGAATGAGCCATTCCTCCGCCGATGTGCGGAAAATGAGACGAAAAATCAGGCTAGAATGAATCCTGCCCGTTGAAACCTCGACAGGGTGCCCCGCGTTTTTCGCTTTCCTTGCGAAAAGGGTGGGAAAGCCATGGCTCATCGGAAAGGCTGGACTCACAGAGTCGAACTATGCGCATCGATGCATTTCTTGCCGAAAGTCCCATGTTTGCCGTCAACCGCGCCGCGCGCCGTTTCGAGTCGCTGGCGGCCCGCCTTCTGGCCTCCGACGGTCTCGGTTTTCTTGAAGGGCTGATCCTGGCCGCGCTGTTCTTCGAATCGCCCCGCCGGGTCATGCCCTCGCAACTGGCCGCAACCTTTTCGACCACCCGGGGCAACGTCAGCCACAGCGTCTCCTCGCTCGAAGCCAAAGGCCTGCTGCAAAGAAGGATCAACCCCGAGGACGCGCGCGCCTATCAGCTTTCCCTGAAGCCACAGGGCAGGAGATGCGCCGTGCGCGTGATCGGCGTCTTCGACAAGCTGCAGAAGCGTTTCGAACGGGAGATCGGCAAGGCGGCCCTCAGCATGATGCTCCTCAGCCTGCGCAATCTCGAATCTCTCTCGGCGGCGGGGGAAAACGCCGCTCTCCGTCAGAGAATGTAGCGCGACAGATCCTGATCCTTCACGACCGAGGCGACCATCTGCCGGACATACTCCGCGTCGATCAGGAAGACCTTCTCGGCACCCGAAGCCGTCGGGCGCTCCTCGTAGGGCAGCGGCGCCGAGGACTCAGCCCGAATCGCTTCGGCCAGTTGCGCGGAGGTTACTTCGTCCGGGGCGCGGCGAACCACGTCCGGGGCCAGGAAACTGACGTCCTCGAGCACCCGCTCCATAATCGTGTGCAACCGGCGCGCGCCGATGTTCTCCGTCTGCTCATTCACCTTGAAGGCGAACTCGGCCATCTCGCGCAGAGCCTCCGGCGCAAATTCCAGCTTCACGCCCTCGGTTTCGAGCAGCGCCGCGTACTGCTTGGTCAGCGAGGCCTTGGGCTCGGTCAGGATGCGCAGGAAATCGTCGACGGTGAGCGATTGCAGCTCCACGCGGATCGGGAAGCGCCCCTGCAGTTCGGGAATCAGGTCGCTGGGCTTCGAGACATGGAAGGCGCCGGCGGCGATGAACAGGATGTGGTCGGTGCGCACCATGCCGTAGCGCGTGTTGATCGTGGTTCCCTCGACGATGGGCAGAATGTCGCGCTGCACGCCCTCGCGCGAAACGTCCGGCCCGTGGCCGCCCTCGCGCCCGGCGATCTTGTCGATCTCGTCAAGAAAGATGATGCCGTTCGATTCGACCCGCTCGACCGCCGCGCGGTTGACCGCGTCCATGTCGATCAGCCGGCCTTCCTCTTCCTGCACCAGGTAGTCGAAGGCCTCGGCCACCTTCATCTTGCGTTTCTTCGCGCCTCCGCCGAAGATGTTCGGCAGCATGTCCTTGAGGTTCATTTCCATGTCTTCAAGGTTCTGGTTGCTGATGATGCCGAACTGCGGCGTGCCGCTGGGGCGCACGTCCAGTTCGACCATGCGCTCGTCCAGCTTGCCGTCGCGGAACTGCTGGCGCAGCTTCTCGCGCGAGCGCTGATAGCTGTCGCCGCCCGGCAGCGCGTGCTGGCCTTCGGGCGCCGGCGGCGCGGCCGGCGGCGGCGGCAGCAGCAGGTCCAGCAGCCGTTCCTCGGCGTTCACCTCGGCGCGGTCTTCCACCTCTTCGAGGCGCTCCTCCCGCACCATGTCGATGGCGATCTCCACCAGGTCGCGGATCATCGACTCGACGTCGCGGCCCACATAGCCCACCTCGGTGAACTTCGAGGCTTCCACTTTCAGAAACGGCGAGTTGGCCAGCTTGGCCAGCCGCCGCGCAATCTCGGTTTTACCCACGCCCGTGGGCCCGATCATGATGATGTTCTTGGGCATGATCTCGTCGGCCAGATCGGGCGCGAGCTTCTGCCGGCGCTGGCGGTTGCGCAGGGCAATCGCCACGGCGCGCTTGGCGGCTTTCTGGCCGACGACGTGCTTGTCCAGCTCGGCGACGATCTCGCGCGGCGTCAGCTCGTCCAGCGAGAGGTCCTGTTCTTCGGCGGATGCGGGTAGGTAAATGGCCATGTTATCCAGGCTCAATTCTAAATGAGCGACGCTTCTGCTTTGAAAGGGAACGACTTCAGCCGTACAGAACAGAGCGGTCAGTGAGGTGGGCTTTAGCCCGTGAGGCTTATCGGCACGGCTAAAGCCGTGCCCTTTCAATTCAGCACCCAATTTTCAAACCAGCTACCAATTCCGAGAACTTTTTCGGAATTCTCTTCTTCAGAGATTCTCTAGCCCTTCAACTCTTCAATCGTCACGTGGTCGTTGGTGTAGATGCAGATCTGGCCGGCGATCTTCATCGCTTTTTCGGCGATCTCGCGGGCGCCGAGCTCGGTGTTTTCAAGCAGCGCGCGGGCGGCGGCCGTGGCGTAGCTGCCGCCGGAGCCGATGGCGGCAATGGGCTCGTCGGGGTCGATGACATCGCCGGAGCCGGAGATCAAAAACGTCTGGTTGCGGTCGGCCACCACCAGCAGCGCCTCCAGGTTGCGCAGCATCTTGTCCGTGCGCCAGTCCTTGGCCAGCTCCACGGCCGAGCGGTTCAGGTTGCCCGCGTACTGCTCCAGCTTGGTCTCGAAGCGGGCGAAGAGCGAGAAGGCGTCGGCCGTCGAGCCGGCAAAACCGGCCAGAATCTTTTCCTGGTAGAGGCGGCGAATCTTTTTGGCCGAGTGCTTGAGCACGGTTTCGCCCAGCGTGACCTGTCCGTCGGCGGCCATCACCACCTCTCCGTTGCGCCGCACGCAGATCACCGTCGTCGAGCGGATGCGCGCGCGCTGCGGGCCAGCCTGGGCCAGAAGGGGAACTTTCTGAGAATCCATGGAAAACCTCTGAAAATGCGGCATCCGGCAGGCCGGATGCCCCGCAAGATGCAGTCACGAGTATACCGCAGCGGGAGACCGGGTCTGCCGGGAGCGGCTCAGCCGCCGCGAGCGGAATCCGTCTGCGATATTCTCTTATCCGGGGCTCGGGTTTGAAATGGCCGAGGGCGAGCCCTTTTCGCATGACTCTTCTGAACGCAAACGCATGGGAGGTTTCAGCCGGCGCGCTGCTGATGGCCACCTTCGCCGGCGCCGGCCTCTGGAAGGTCTTCCACAGGCGCATGACAGCCGATGAGCAGGAGCAGGCGCGCCGTCAGTTCCTGGCCCGCTTCGGGCGGCTGGTGGACGGCATGCTGCTCGACCTGCGCGAAGTCGAGATTCCGGCCAGGAAGGGCAGGCGCGAGCCGTCCCGAACCGTTACCCTGCTCCTGTACAGCTACCGCATCGGCGGCGTGGACTACGAGTCTTCCCAGGACATCAGCGGGCTGTCGGGCGTTGTCGATCTGCGTCAGGTGCGAGTCGGATTTCCCTGCTCGGCGCGCTATCAGCCGGGCAATCCCCAGAACAGCATCGTGATCTCCGAGGAGTGGAGCGGATTGCGCTCCGGACTTCCTCTCGTGTCCGCCAGGGAGAGTCGCCGTGCGTTCGATCCCGGCCATCTGCGCCCCGGGCGCGGTTAGCGCGACTCCGGCGCATGCCCGGAATCCGCGGATCCGGGAACGCAGTCCATGCGCAGGCCCGCTTGCTGTTTCCGTCAAGAAAGAAGGGTTCCGGACGCGGGAACAGCAATCCCCGGCAACTGCCCGCGCATCCGAATCCTCTCTTCCGGCCGGGCGGGTCGGCCTCTCGGAGCGGGTCCATTCCAGCAGATTCTCAGGGCGAGTTCGATCTGGATGTCGTTGCGCCGTGGTTGATGATCCGCTGGATCAGCACCACGCGCACATGAAGACGGAGGGCGACATCGGGCAGAAATTCGGAGATGAGGTTGTCAATGGGAGCCGTGGCCCGTCCCGTGGCGGAGCGTTCGGCGCTGGCTGCCCGATCGGTCGGTCGATCCGGCACATCAAGATTGCTGATCCCGTCTTCCATGGGGAACTCCACCAGTCTGCGCAATTCACCATTCCCCTGCGGAAAGTGATCCGCGCCGGCGATGAAACCGGCACATGGAGGACGCGAAGCCGATTCTTTTGTTGACCATCACGGCACCTCAACAACCCTCTGCGATTGACGTGCCGCGCGCCCGCCGCGCAGACTGAGAGAAGATTTACCGAAGCTCGCTTGCGTGAGGCGCCTCATCGTGGATGCACAACCTTCTTTCCGGAACGGTCCCGGACGCGCGCTCTGCCGCTCCTTCCGCCGGAGTTCACACAACATGGGATCCGTCTGGAAGACGCTGCTTTTCACGCTCGGCGCCGTGCCGGTGCTGCTCCTGTCCGGTTGCGGCCATCGCACGGCCGCCCGGCTGCCCGCGCCTGCGGCCGCTCCTCCGCCAGCGCGCATTGCGCCCACGCCCGCGCCGCCGGGCGGCATCGACGCCGATGACCTTGACTACATCGCCACCCACCGCCCCATCCTTACCCAGGTCGGCCTGGCCACCTGGTACAGGGCGCCCTACGCAGGCCGCCGCTCGGCCAATGGCCAGATCTTCAGCGACGATGCCCTGACGGCAGCCAACCGCACCCTGCCTCTGGGCGCGCTGGTCGTCGTGACCAATCTGCGCACGGGCCAATCCTCACCGATGCGCATTACCGACCGTGGTCCTTTTGTCGAAGGCAGAATTCTGGACTTGACCATCGCCTCCGCCCGGGCGATCGGCATCTACCGCTCCGGTTCGGCCATGGTTCGCATGGATATCTACCGCGCGCCCAAGCCGATTCTTACCGGGGGCCGCTGGTGTGTGCAGATCGGCGCGCTCAAAAACCAGCGCCAGGCCCGCAAGCTCAAACGACAGCTTGAGCGCCGGTATCCCGGGGCCCGGGTGATCGATTTTCCAGGCGAAACCGAACACAGCTACTGGGTGCGCATCCGCCCCGAAGGCGACGACCGCGGCCAGGCTGAGTTCATCGCCCGCCACGTTCATCCCGCCGAGGGCGAGGCCTTCATTACCCGGCTTGACTGAGCCCAATCGCAGAACATTCAGGGGAGAGATTGACGCCAATGCCGGATCGCATTCTCGAACCGGGAATGAGTCCTCAGCGGCGAAAAACAGGATACTGATCCAACTTCCTGTCAGCGGCGTTGTTTTGAGGCGCGCGCCCACAGCCGCGTCGTCAGCGGCGTGGAAGCAACCGGGCTTTGGCTCGCGATGGATTTTTCCCCGATGCTTTCGCCGTTTCCCTGCGGTTGCCCAACAATCCGATGCCCTCTGCAGATTTTGCCGGCCTTTACCGCGCAACGGAGACAACTTCTTTTCGCGCCATGGGCGGAGAAGACACGGCCGCAAGCAGTCGCGGCGGCTGGCGGCGCCCGGCGTGGCTTAGAATATCGGCATGAGTATCAAAGGAAAAATCGTATTCATCACCGGGGCCTCGTCGGGAATTGGCGCGGCCACCGCTCTGGCCTTTGCCGCCGAGGGGGCGCGCCTGCTCCTGGCCGCCCGCCGCGCCGACAAACTGGCCGATGTGGCTTCGGCCGCGCGTGCGCGTGGAGCCGAGGCCGTCCATGGCATCAGCCTGGATGTACGCTCGCGCCAGGCCGTTCAGCAGGCCATTGATACGCTGCCTGCCGAGTGGGCATCCATCGAGGTGCTGGTCAACAACGCAGGCCTGAGCCGAGGTCTCGAAAAGCTCTACCAGGGCAGGATCGAAGACTGGGAAGAGATGATCGACACCAACATCAAGGGTCTGCTCTACGTCACCCGCGCCGTGGTGCCGGGAATGGTCCAGCGCGGCAGCGGCCATATCGTCAACCTGGGTTCGACCGCTGGCGAATTGACCTATCCCGGCGGGGCGGTTTACTGCTCCACCAAGGCCGCTGAACGGGCCATCAACGATGGCCTGCGCGAGGATCTGCTGGGTACGCCGCTTCGCGTCACCACCGTCGATCCCGGCATGGTTGAGACCGATTTCAGCCTGATCCGCTTCCATGGCGATGCCGACCGTGCTGCCAATGTGTACAAGGGAATCCAGCCGCTCACGGCCGAAGATGTGGCCGATGTGATCGTCTGGGCTACCAGTCGGCCATCCCATGTGAATATCGCGCGCGTACTGCTGACCTGCGTGGGGCAGGCCAATTCGCTGCTCATTCACCGCGAATCCTAGCCGCGGGCGGGGAAAAGCCCGCGCGGCTTTGAGTCGCCTCAGTCCAAACTTGCAATCTGGCCCTCGATCTGGGCCAGTGCGGCCTCGAGCGCGGCGCGCCGCGCCGGGTTCGAGGTCTTCTGGGAGAGAATGTTTTCTCTCTGCAAATTCAATTCCTGTCTGTGGCGGGTCTGCTCGGCACGCGCCAGATGAGCCTGCCTCCGGGTCTCATCTGCGCTCATTCCGCTGCCCGTATCGTTCATGAACAATCTCGGCTCATTGGACGTTTTACCGCCGCCGACCTCCGATTGTTCGATGGCGTTTGCCATTTGTTCCTCCTGGATTTGAGTTTTCTGAATCCCAAGACCTACCCTTATTTTAAGGCGTGCTGCCACAGCGCAGCCCACGATCTGCCGCATCTGTTTCTGCACCGCATGAGGAGTTTCCATGAAAGTTGCCCGGATTTCGTCGTTTGGCATTGATTCTCTGGAGTTTACCGAATGCCCGGTTCCGCATCCGGAGCCTGGTGAAGTGCTCGTACGCGTTCAGGCTGTGTCGCTCAATTACCGTGATCTGCTGGTCGTCAAAGGGTTCTACAACCCCCGAATGAAACTTCCGCGCATTCCCTGCTCGGATGGCGCCGGCGAGGTGGTTGCGGTGGGCGAAGGCGTCAGCGGCTGGAAGCCAGGCGACCGTGTGGCCGGCATTTTCATGCAGAACTGGCTCGACGGACCGGCGACCCCAGCCAAGGTCAAGGGTGCCCTGGGCGGGGACGTTGACGGCATGCTGGCCGAGTATGCCGTTCTCCGCGAGACCGGGCTGGTCCGTTTGCCCGCCCACCTCAGCTATGCCGAAGCCGCCACGCTTCCCTGTGCCGCCGTCACCGCCTGGAATGCTCTGGCTGCGGGTGGCGTTTGTCCCGGCTCAACCGTTCTCGTGCTCGGCACCGGCGGCGTTTCCATCTTTGCCCTGCAACTGGCCCGGCTGATGGGCGCCCGGGTGCTCGGCATCTCCGGTTCCGACTCGAAACTCGACCGCGCCCGCTCGCTCGGCCTCTCGGCCGGTCTCAACTACCGCGAAAATCCCGACTGGGACCGCTGGGCGGTCGAGGAGACCGGCGGCGAGGGTGTGGACCTGGTCGTCGAGGTCGGCGGCGTGGGCACGCTGGCCCGCTCCCTCGGCGCCGTCCGCATGGGCGGCGTCCTGGCCCAGATCGGCGTCCTGGCCGGTGCGCCCGAGCCCCTGCCGCTCGCCCGCATCCTCCACAAGCAGGTTCGCATCCAGGGCATCTATGTCGGCTCGCGCCACGACTTCGAGCGGATGAACCGGGCCATCGCTCTCGCCCAGCTCCGCCCGGTCATCGAGACCTTTCCCTGGACCGAGGCCCGCCAGGTTCTGGCGCGCATGGAATCGGCCGCGCACTTCGGCAAACTGGTGCTGACCCTCGACTGAAAAGCCGCGCGCGCAGCCAGGGGAGCGAAAGCGACTCCGGACTTT
>JBMFHN010000091.1:0-10559 GCA_049976805.1 Occallatibacter sp.
TGGCCCGCAACACCTCGCACCTACGGCCTGGCAAACATCGGGAACCTTTCGATTGCCCGCTTCGTTGAAGGCCTCGATACCTCGGTTGTAACAACTGTTCTGTTTATCGGATCAGCGAGCGCGTATGCCATCAGGAACGGATCGCGCCCGATCTTCTCAATTTCGTCGTCACGAAGGTCCACTGCATAGCCAGTAGAAACTACGCGTTGAACAAGTAACTCATCAACGGCTTCATCGAGCAGTAAGGCGGTCTCGATCTCGGGGGTACAGATCCAATCGAGTAGTGGATCGTCGTCCTTTCGTCCTGCCTTTACCTCTTCCAGGATTTCGCACGGAATCTTGATCCGGTCCGACGTGGCCTGATAGTGGATCCAACCCCAAAACTCCGGAATCTGATCCAACGGGTAATAGGTACTGCTGGCGGTAATAAGCACGTTTGCGTCAAGGAGGTAGAGCACTTACTCGCCACCTCGCATTCCGGCCGTGTAGATCAGCGGGTCTACATTGCGTGGCTTAACACCGAGTACCTGGCCAGCCTTCGTGTGGGTGAGAAATCCTTCTGCAAGCGAACTCCTCACGAGGTCTAAAAGGGCATGTCCGAGCCGATGCCGCTTCACGACGTAGTAACTCGGACCGCCCTCGGTCTTATTTTCGGATGCCGGCCGCGCTTTGGCCGCAGTCCGTTCATCATCGTAATGCTTGTCCAGTTCTTGCCATCTTGCGTGAGTGATGACGTTCACACGGAGGAGCTTGTAAGCGACCATCGCACGGCTGATCTTCCGCTCGTTAGCAAATCGAGCTACCGCATCGACAGTCTCATCAAACGAGGCGTGACGCAGGAACACCAACTCGTTTATCTCAGGTCGAGGCAGGAGCATTTCTCCTGCGGCGCTGTTGCAATAAACCTCAATTTGTGTGTCGGCGCATCCACCACTCACGCCGGTAGTCCCTAGCCACAAATGCACTAGCTCATGAAGCACCGTAAATGCCCACGCCACATGTGCATCCTGGTCGTTGACGACAATAATCGGTGCAGCCGGATCAGCAACGGCGTATCCCCTGAAAACGCTGCTGGGAATATTTGTGTGATGGCTGCCGAGATTCCCGAGGAGCAACACAAATGTACCCGACGCCTGAACCTTCTCACGCAGATAGCCGAATGCGGCATCCACGGTCGTTTGCCGCCTGAATTCAACGAGCGAGAAGCCGAGCCTGTCTGTTATGCGGCGCGCCAGTTCCATAGGCGGAACAACTCTTGTCACTGATGCGACGTAGTCTACCCTCCTGGGTTCGGGCAATTCGAGCAGGTCTTTTATGATGCCTTGCCGTCCCCGAATGTCGCGGATCAGAGCATCTAGCGTAGGGTCATATTCCAGCGACCTTGCGCCCGGGGCTCTGCGAAAATCCTGACCCCGGTCACCCGTGAGGGGTGGTTCGCTCAGATAGAAAACAAGCAGAGACCGGTGATATACCCGCGACATGTTTAACAGGACGCTCCGCGACGGCTCCTCTTCTCCGGCTTCCATTGCTCGGAGGCGCCCCGCCGCCGTACGGTCATGGGAGTCTTTAAACCCGAGCGCGTGCGCAGCTTCATCAACCGATAGGCCTGCTGCGTCGCGTGCCCAAGCCAAAATTTGAGGGTTGAGTGCCATCGCTATCGATCCTAGCTCACCGGGAGAACAAAAACGAGCGCATTGCCAGCATCAACCTAGGAGAACTCCGCCTTCGATCTCCATGGCTCTCACTCCCGGATTGATAGTTAACGATCTAACTCATTCATTCAAATAATCTTGCCGTCTGTATAATCGGCGCTGACCAGATTGATACCCCGGCAAACGCCGCAGGGTTCGGGAATGAGGGATTGGCTGGATGGCCGCCGACCCGGAGCCGGGGGCGGCCGTCGATTTCCGCCCCGCCGCGCTCCGACCCTCGGACGATACAATCCACTTGAGGGCACTCCCGGACCGGGCGAGCCCGCGAGGAGTGGATTCGACCATGGGTTATCAGGTTCTGGCCAGAAAATATCGCCCGCAGCGCTTTGCCGACGTGGCCGGCCAGGATCACGTCACCCGCACCCTGCTCAACGCGCTCAGCCAGAACCGCATTGCCCACGGCTACATCTTCAGCGGCCACCGCGGCATCGGCAAGACCTCGATCGCGCGCATCCTGGCCATGGCCCTGAACTGCCACGCGGAGGTCGGTTCGGCGGCCCGGCCCACGCCCGAGCCTTGTCTCGCCTGCGCCTCCTGCCGCGAAATCTCTTCGGGCGGAAGCGCGGGGGCGGGCGACGAGGCGATGTACGCGCTCGATTTCATCGAGATCGACGCCGCCTCCAACCGCGGCATCGACGACGTGCGCTCGATCCGCAGCCAGGCCGACGTGCAGCCGGCCCGCGACCGCTACAAGATCTTCCTGCTTGACGAGGCCCACCAGATCACCGAGGCGGCCTTCAACGCCATCCTGAAGACGCTCGAAGAGCCGCCCGAGTGGGCCATCTTCATGATGGCCACCACGCAGCCCGAGGACATTCCCCAGACCATCCGCTCGCGCTGCCAGCACTTCAGCTTTCACGCCGTCCAGTTCGACGACATTCTGGCCCAGTTGCGGATGATCGCCGGCCGCGAGCAGGTGGAGGCCGAAGACGATGCCCTGGCGCTGCTGGCCGAGGCCGGCGACGGCTCCATGCGCGACGCGCTCTCCATCATGGATCAGGCCATTGCCTCGGCCCCGCTTGAAAATGGCCGTCCGGTGCTTTCCTCGGCGCAGATTCGCGAACTGATGGGCGCGGTGCCCAACGCCGTCTTCGAGCGGCTGCTGGAGTCCGTGGCCGCCGGCCAGAGCGCCGAACTGATGGAGCAGTTGAACCTGCTGGTCAACGCCGGGCACAGCCCGCTGTCGCTGGCCCGTCAGCTGGTGCGCTATCTGCGCAATGCGCTGATGGCCAAGCTGGGCGGCGAGCGGACCGAACTGCTGCAGATCTCCGCCGACGAGCGCGCCCGCGCCGCCCGCACCGCTCTGCTGTTCAGCGAGGAAGAGTTGACGCGCAACCTGCAAATCGCCCTGCGCACCTTCGACGATCTGAACTATCGCCAGGAACAGCGTTTTCACCTGGAACTGGGTCTGCTCAAGCTGATTCAGGCCCAGCGTCTGCTGCCATTCGAAGAGCTGTTGAGCGGGGTGGCCGCGGGCGGTTTTCCATCCTCTGGAACCCGCTCCGCACCGTCCGGCTCCGGGGTTCCACCTTCCGCAATCCGCTCCTCGTCTCCGGCGGCAACTCGCGCCGGCTCTTCCCCGCGCCCCGCATCGGCTGCCGCCGCGCGCGCGCCGCTGGAGCCGTCTCTTTCGCCCTTCAGCCCGGCCAGCAACGGCTGGGAATCGAGTTTGGGAGTCTCGGCCCCGGCGATCAGTTCCGGCGCGCCGCCGGATGCAGCGAAGACGCCGGTGGCGGTTGGCGGCCAGCCCGCGTTCACGCCCGTGCCCCAGTCTCCGGCCAGCCCGACCGCGGTCTCGCCCATGGCGCAGGCTGCCAGGGTCGGCGCCACAACGGCAACTCTGGCCGCGGGGGCGCCGGCCAAGACCTCCGAATCCGCGGTGCCGGCTGCTGAAGCTCCCGGCACCGGCAACCTGCGATTGGCCGTCGCAGCAGCGCTGGCCGCAGCCGGCCACGCCTCGGCTTCGCAATTGCTGGACGCCGCCGTCTGGACGATTGACGGTTCCAGCCTGCGTATCGAGGTCGCGGGCATGGGCAAAAAGATGCTCGGCCTGACCATCAACGCGGCGGCCGAAAACATCATCCGCCAGGAACTGCTGAGGCTGGGCGCTCCGGCTCGCTTCCTGGTGGTCCCCGGCGAGGGAACGGCGCGGTCCGCGGCCTCGCCATCCGCTTTGCCGGCCGGCGGTGTTCAAGCGGCCGCGCTGGCCCATCCCCTGGTCGAGCGGGCGCGGGAGATCTTCAAGGCCGAGGTGCGCTCCGTCGTCGATTTGCGCGAAAAACCCTGAACTGTGCGTCCAGCAAGAAACACCCCAGAGGAGAAAGTGATGATCAATCCGCTCAAACTTACCGAGATGCTCTCCCAGGCCAGCCAGATGCAGGAGGAAGTTCAGCGCAAGTTGGGGCAGACCGTGGTCGAGGGAACCAGCGGCGGCGGCGCCGTCACCGCGACCATGAACGGCAAGAAGCAGCTTCTCAAGATTCACATCGAGCAGGCGGCGGTGGTCGGCCTGGCAGGCGACAAACCGGACGTGGAGATGCTCGAAGATCTGGTGGTGGCCGCGGTCAACGATGCCGGGCGCAAAGCCGACGATGTGATTCAGTCCAGTGTGCAGGGGATGCTCGGCGGGCTCAATCTGCCCGGCCTGGGCTGATTGGTTTGGCTGCCGCCGGTGGATTCTGCAATCTTGCGGCTATGATCTGTTGCCAGGGAGGCGCGTTCCGTGACCCGTTATGCCGAGCCGATGGCGCGGCTCATTGAAGAACTGAAGAAACTGCCCGGAGTGGGCACCAAGAGCGCCCAGCGCTTCGCCTTTCACATCCTGCGCTCCACGGAAGAGGATGCGGCGGCGCTGGCCGAGGCGGTGCGCGGCCTGAAGGCGGGTCTGCGCCTCTGCTCGATCTGCAACAACGTCACGGATGTCGATCCCTGCGTCTACTGCTCAAGTTCCACCCGCAACCGCCGCCAGATTTGCGTTGTCGAGGAACCCACCAGCATCGCCGCCGTCGAGCGCGCGCGCGGCTACCAGGGCGTTTATCACGTTCTGCACGGCACCCTTTCGCCCCTGCACGGCGTAGGCCCGGACCAACTCCGCGCCGGCACGCTGATTGCACGGGTCGAGCGCGGCGAGGTGGACGAGGTCATCCTGGCCACCAGCCCCACGCTCGAAGGCGAGGCCACTGCCCACTGGCTGGCTGGCGCCTTGCGTGGTTTCGCGGTGCGGATCACGCGCATCGCCACCGGAGTTCCGGCGGGAAGCGACATCGAGTACGCGGATGAAATAACGATGGCGCGGGCCATCGAGGGACGGCGGGAAGTGAAGCCATAAGCAGAATGGGCCTACTCCGCCTGTTCCTTCCGGCTGGCAGCCTCTCCCGGATCGCCCTCCACCAGCGGCACCCAGAAGCGGAAACAGGCTCCCCGCTCCGGAGCGCTTTCAACCTCGATTCCTCCGCCGTGCGCGGCCACGATGGCCCGGCAGATCGCTAATCCCATTCCCGTCCCCTTGCCTTTGCCGGCGCCGTTGCCGCCCCGGTAAAACTTCTCAAAAATAAAGGGCAGATCGGCCGCATCCACGCCCGTTCCATCGTCCTGAACGGAAAACTCCAGGCGGCCGCCAGAGCGGCGGCTGCGCAAAAGAATCCGCCCGCCCGGCGGTGTATACCGAATCGCGTTTTCCAGCAGATGGCCCAGTACGCGGCCCAGCAGATGCGGATCGAACCAGGCGGGTTTGTCCGTCTCCTCCGGATCCCCGGCGGCAATCACCACCCGGTGCGCGCCGAGCGCCCCACGCGCAGCCTCGACCGCCTGCTCCAGCAAGGCGCGCGGGTGCTGTGGAAGAACCTGGAGCTGCACGGCATGAGCGTCGATCTCGGCCATCTCGACAGCCTCGTCGATCAGGCCGTCCAGCCGCGCGCTTTCCTCGTCGAGGATCGCCGTCAGTTCCCGCCGCGCGGCCTCGTCCAGCCCGCCGCCGTCCAGCAGCGTGGTGGCGGCTGCCCGGATTGCGGTCAGCGGCGTGCGCAGTTCGTGGGTCAGCGAATCGATCAGCGCCGTGCGCAACCGCTCTCCCTTGCGGGCCGCCTCCACGCGGGCCGAGGTCTCGATGGCCGTGGCGCGGGCAATGGCGATGGCGATTTGCGCGCTGACCGCCGTGACAGCTTCATGGGACAACCGAGCCGGCCTGAGCCCCAGGGCTCCCACCGGATGCAAGCCCAGCATCAGCGTTCTGGCCATGAAGTCGCCGGGCAGCGACTGCGTCTGATCCTGGTCCATCGTCATGGCCCGCAGACTGGCCGGAATGCTGAGCGGCAGATCCGGCGTCGAGCTGTACAGCTTGTCCAGATCGCGAAGATAGAGCACCACAGCCTCCAGCGCGAAGATGCGCGCGATCATTCCGGGCAGATGGTCAAGCAGCCTGGTGGCATCCTCCTGCAGCATCATCTCCTGCGAAAGCTGGTAAAGCCGATCCACTTCCGCGCGCCGTTCATCGGCCTGCCGCGCCTGCTTGCGCGCCCGCTCGGCCACCCGCGCCACCACCAGGCAGCTGAACAGAAACGAGACCATGGCCACCCAGGCCTCGGCGCCCTCCAGCCGCAGAGTGCCCACAGGCGGCAGAAAAAAATAATCGAACGAAAGCCCGCAGAACAAGGTGACATAGACTGAGAGTTCGATTCTTGTCTGAGCGGCGAACGACACGACCACCACCAGAAAGGTCATCGCCGCCACGGCCTGATTGGCTCCCAGCCGGACAAGCAGTTCCGTCACCGCGGCCACAACCAGGGTGGCCACCAGCCAGCGCAGGACATTTCGCGCTCGGATGGGCAGTTGCATCCTTCCTCCCACCGGCCATCATACCCGCCAGCGCGGATGGTGTAATCTGCGATGGGAACGAGGATGGGAACGAGGCCCATGCCCAGCAGGATTCTGATTCTCGACGACGAGCCGCAGATTACCCGCGTGCTGCGCGCCGCGCTCACCGCCCAGGGATTCGACGTGCGCACCGCCAACGATCCCCAGGAGGCTCTGCTGCTCTTTCGTGACTGGCCACCCGACCTGGTCATCACCGATCTGGTGATGCCCGGACTGAGCGGCGTCGAGGTCTGCCGCATCCTCCGCGCTCAATCGGCGATTCCGATCATCGTGCTTTCCGTCCGCGACCACGAGCGCTCCAAGATCGAATCCCTCGATGCCGGCGCCGACGACTACGTGACCAAGCCCTTCAGCATCCAGGAACTGCTGGCCCGCGTGCGCGCCCATCTGCGCCGCTCGCCGGAGCGGACCGCATCGGCCATCGAAACCGGGGACTTCGTGGCGGATGGGTCCGCGCACTCGATCACCGTTCTGGGCAAGCTGATTCACCTCACGCCCAAGGAGTTCGACCTGCTGCTCCATCTTGTCCGCAACCCGGGCAAGGTGATGACCCACCGCGCGCTGCTGACCGCTGTCTGGGGCGCGCAGTCGGCCCACCAGCCCGAGTACCTGCGCGTTTTCGTCGGCCAGTTGCGCAAGAAACTCGAAGCGGAGACCGGCAAGCAGTACATCCAGACCGAACCCTGGGTGGGATACCGCTTTCTTCCCGAAGGATGGAAGGCTGGAGAAATGTAGCCAGGGTCCGGAATCGTGATCGGATCTCGATAGAAAAACCTTTTTCCCTGGCAGTTGCGCAAGATTCTCCCATCCTTACGCTTTATTTAGAAAAATCTTCCGATACTCAGAAGAGGGATTGCCGAAAGGATTCCCGGACGGGAGGCAGAGTGCGCCAGCCCGGTCCGCGGAACGGCAAAACAGACCATGCAAGATGCATCCATGCTGCTGTTCACGGTGGTTTTTTTCGGCCTGGCGTTTCTCTACGTCATGGCTTGCCAGAAATTGAGGTAGACCCTTGCCAACCGACATTCTGACCAATCCCGTTCTGGCCCTGGCCCTGTCCGCTTTGCTGCTGGTTTACCTGGTCATCGCCATGATCTTCCCGGAGAAATTCTGACCCATGTCCGTCCATGGCTGGCTGCAGTTCGTTGTCTTCTCCATCCTTCTGCTGGCGATCGTCCGTCCGGCAGGTCTTTATCTGGCGCATGTTTTTGAAGGCGGGCGCACCTGGCTGGATCCCGTTTTGCGCCCCCTCGAGCGGCTCATCTACCGGCTCTGCGGCGTACGCGCCGACAAGGAGATGAACTGGCGCGAGTATGCCTTCGCGGCGCTGGGCTTCTCCGCGGTCACGGTGGGGTTCACCTACCTGATCGAGCGCCTGCAGGGAATTCTGCCCTTCAATCCCCAGCATCTCGCGGCACTCAGCCCCGATCTGGCGTGGAACACGGCCGTCAGTTTCGCGACGAATACCAACTGGCAATCCTATGTTCCCGAGACCACCATGAGCTACCTGACCCAGATGCTGGGCCTGGCGACGCACAACTTCTGGTCGGGCGCCATGGGAATTTGCATCGCCATGACGCTGATCCGTGGCATCAAGCGCACCTCTTCGCCCACCATCGGCAACTTCTGGGTCGACATGACCCGGGCGCTTTTCTATGTGCTGCTGCCGGGCTGTCTGATCTACGCCCTGCTGCTGGTCTGGCAGGGAGTTCCCCAGAACCTGCACGCATCCACGCAGGCGCACACGCTCGAACAGCAGACGCAGACCATCGCGCAAGGCCCGGTTGCCTCGCAGGAAGCCATCAAGATGCTGGGCACCAACGGCGGCGGATTCTTCAACGCCAACAGCGCCCATCCCTATGAAAATCCCACGCCGCTGTCGAACTTCCTGCAGATTCTTTCGATCTTTCTCATTCCCGCCGGCCTCACCTACACACTGGGCCGCGTAACCGGCTCGCCCGGTCACGGATGGGCGGTCTTTGCCGCCATGTACGTGCTCTTCGCCCTCGGCTTCACCGCCTGTTACTGGGCCGAATCGCAACCCCATCCGCTGATTCACGGAGCCCAGCAAACCGCCTCGGCCACCGCTCCCGGCGGCAACATGGAGGGCAAGGAGGTCCGCAACGGCATTGCCGAAAGCGCCCTGTTCGCCACGGTCACCACCGACTCCAGTTGCGGCGCTGTCAACAGCATGCACGACAGCTTCACGCCCCTCGGCGGCATGGTTCCGCTGGTCAACATCCTGCTCGGCGAGGTCGTCTTCGGCGGCGTCGGCTCCGGCCTCTACGGAATACTGGTCTTTGTTGTGCTCGCCGTCTTCATCGCCGGCCTGATGGTGGGTCGCACGCCTGAATACCTGGGCAAGAAAATCGAATCCTACGACGTGAAGATGAGCATGCTGTATGCGCTGATCTTCCCCTTCATCATCCTCACCCTTGCCGCGATCTTTGTGCTGCTTCCGGTGGGCCGCTCCGCCATGGCCAATCCTGGTCCGCACGGCTTTACCGAGGTTCTCTATTCGTTTGCCTCCGGCGCGGGCAACAACGGCTCGGCTTTCGCCGGTTTGAATGCCAACACCTGGTGGTACAACCTCTCGCTTGGCTGGGATATGCTCATCGGCCGCTTCCTGATGATGATTCCGGTGCTGGCCCTGGCCGGCAATCTGGCGCAGAAAAAGAGCATTCCACCCTCGCCCGGAACCTTCCCCGTCAACACGGCCCTGTTTGCCGTGCTCTTGATCGGCATCGTCTTGATTCTGGGCGCGCTCACCTTCTTCCCCGCCCTGAGCCTAGGACCCATTCTCGAACACCTGCAGTTGCACGCGGGGCTGTTGTACTGAGCAAAAAATACCCGGCGAGGAATCGACAAAAACGGATCGTCATGATGAAAAAGAAGAGTCTCTGGAACACGGAAATCATCGCCCAGGCGCTCGTGGACTCGCTGCGCAAGCTGGATCCCCGCTGGATGGTCAAGAACCCCGTCCTGTTCGTCGTTGAGGTGGGTTGCGTGCTGACCACGGCGCTGCTTGTCGACAACACCCTCCACCATCGCGCCGGTTTCGGCTTCAACCTGCAGATCACTCTCTGGCTGTGGTTCACGGTGATCTTCGCCAATTTTGCCGAGGCCATGGCCGAGGGCCGCGGCAAAGCCCAGGCCGACACCTTGCGCAAGGCCAAGGGCGAAACCATTGCCCGGAGGTACCGGGAAGATGGCAGCTTTGAGGAGATTCCAAGCGGCCAGCTCCGTCTGAACGATGTGATCTATGTCGAGGCCGGTCAGTATATCGCTGGCGACGGCGAGGTGATCGAGGGCGTAGCCTCGGTCGACGAATCGGCCATCACCGGCGAATCGGCTCCGGTCATCCGCGAAGCCGGCGGCGACCGCTCGGCCGTCACTGGCGGCACCAGGGTTTTATCGGACTGGATCAAGGTCCGCATCACCTCCAACCCCGGCGAATCCTTCCTGGACCGCATGATCGCATTGGTCGAGGGAGCCAGCCGCCAGAAGACCCCCAACGAAATCGCCCTGAGCATTCTGCTCAGTGGCCTGACCATCGTCTTTCTGCTCGCCGTCGTCACGCTGCAGCCCTTTGCGATTTACGCCCGGGCACCGCAGACGGTCTTCGTGCTGGTTTCGCTGCTGGTCTGCCTGATCCCCACCACCATCGGGGGGCTGCTTTCGGCCATCGGCATCGCCGGCATGGACCGGCTGGTTCAATACAACGTGCTGGCCATGAGCGGGCGCGCCGTCGAGGCCGCCGGCGACGTGAACACCCTTCTGCTCGATAAAACCGGCACCATCACCCTGGGCAACCGCCAGGCCACCGAGTTGATTCCCGCGCCCGACGTGAGTCCGGAACGGCTGGCCGACGCCGCACAGCTTTCCTCGCTTTCGGACGAGACTCCCGAAGGCCGGTCGATTGTCGTGCTGGCCAAGACCATGTATAACCTGCGCGGGCGCGACCTGGCCGGAATT
>JBMFHN010000092.1:0-10459 GCA_049976805.1 Occallatibacter sp.
CAATCCACGCGCCCCTCGCGGGGCGCGACACCGCAACATGGCAACAGCGCTGGCGACAGAGTTGTTTCAATCCACGCGCCCCTCGCGGGGCGCGACCCGGCACGGCATAGTGGTAGGTAGAGCCCGGAAGTTTCAATCCACGCGCCCCTCGCGGGGCGCGACGGGCAACGTTGAGCTTGACATGGCCTCCCCGATGTTTCAATCCACGCGCCCCTCGCGGGGCGCGACGCGTTGCCAACCTGCGCCCGACTATTACCCCGATGTTTCAATCCACGCGCCCCTCGCGGGGCGCGACCGGCGGAAGCAAGCGTGGCGGGGGGAAGCGTGACGTTTCAATCCACGCGCCCCTCGCGGGGCGCGACACCGTCCCTATTTGCGCGCCCATACCGGAAGATGTTTCAATCCACGCGCCCCTCGCGGGGCGCGACCCGTGTACCCAGTCGAGAATTGCACCGTCACAGGGTTTCAATCCACGCGCCCCTCGCGGGGCGCGACAATGTACAGATAGACTTCCGGCATGGACATGAAGTTTCAATCCACGCGCCCCTCGCGGGGCGCGACGACGGCCGGGAACAGCTGCGGAGGTGCGCTCAAGTTTCAATCCACGCGCCCCTCGCGGGGCGCGACGCGATCGCCGCATTGATGGGAATCGATTCATTGGGTTTCAATCCACGCGCCCCTCGCGGGGCGCGACATGGATGGATTTCCGCTTCGGGAGCCTTGTCGAGTTTCAATCCACGCGCCCCTCGCGGGGCGCGACGCCGATATGCGCGGTGCCAACATGTGCGGTATAGTTTCAATCCACGCGCCCCTCGCGGGGCGCGACGCCTGCGCAATCGCGCTGGCCAATCCCCCGACAAGTTTCAATCCACGCGCCCCTCGCGGGGCGCGACGCTCGGAGCAACCGCGCCAGTAGCGTAGCTGTTGTTTCAATCCACGCGCCCCTCGCGGGGCGCGACTGCTCTACTTTATCACTAGTCAATTCAAGAGGTTGGAGGCTAGTCTGCGCGGAAGTCAGCGAAATATGGCGAGAGCTGCGAACGATCTTCGGAAAAGCGCGCTCAAGACCGCGTAGAAAGCGGGGATCGCTCGTGCGCGGATGCCCCAGAGATGAGCTGTGTGCTTGGGGTACGCGTTATACGATAAGTGGGCTTTCCGGATCATGGGAACGCTTGGCCCCAATGTGCTCAACGCGCCCGTGCCAGGCATTGCCAAGAAAGTAAAACCGAAGGCTGTCGGACTCTGGATCAATGGCAGCCGCAAGTCGGGCGCGTAGTTTGACCCACATGTCGTTTTGAAGCGAACACTCGAAAAGGGAGAACTGCACCCGCTGGCCATGATTCTCGCAAAGCTTGGCAACCTGCCGCAGACGCCGCTTGCCCGCATCCGTTTCCGTGTTTACGTCATAGGCGACCACAACCAGCACGAGAATCACCTCCAGAAAAAAGCGGGATAGGCATCCAGGTCGCCGCGCAGATGGCGGGCCAGCAGGAGTGCCTGTGCGTGCGGAATTAGACCGATGGGAATACGTTCGCCGAGAAAAGGATGAACGACCTCCTCCTGCTTACGCTTCTGCCATGCGACGAGCACCTCCTTGCGCGTTGCGTCGTCCATCTGCACCGCGCCCGAGTCGCACTGTGTGAAGCCACCGGCGGCGACCTGCCTGCGGTTGATGAGCGAGAGCACGAGGCGATCCGCCACGACGGGGCGCAACTCCTCCATCAGATCGAGCGCCAGACTATTGCGTCCGGGCCGGTCGCGATGCAGAAACCCTACTGCCGGGTCGAGGCCATTTGCTTCAAGAGCTGAAGCCAGATCATGCGCCAGCAAAACGTAGACGAACGAGAGCAACGCGTTGACACGATCAAGTGGCGGACGCCGACTGCGTTCTTGAAAGCGGAAATCTTCTTGCTGCGCAATTATCAGTTCATTGAAGACGCTGAAATAGACACGCGCAGCGTCACCCTCCAAGCCTCGTAGAGTGTCCAGATTCATTTCTTTTTCCGTCAGACGCAGCGATTGCGCCAGTTGCACGGCGGCGGCTTCGAGTTCCTCTGAGGGGCGCTCCCGCTCAGCGCGCATCATGACGGATCGCGAGTTGGCGATCTTGGCTAGCAATATGGCCTGCGCGATGCTCGCAGATGCGCAGTCATCGTCAGCACGCCTGTATTGCTCGCGGCGCAGCAAGACGTTTCCGTTCACCGGACCCTGCACGCGGGCCTGAAAGCGGCCATACTCGGTGAGGAAGCTGACACCTACGCCCTTCTCCGCACAGAAACCCATGAGCGCGGGGCTCATGGAAACCTGGCCGAAGCAGATGATGCCCTCGATGGTGTGAATGGGCAGTTGCAGTCGCGTCTCGTGCTCGACGCGCACCTGCACCGTCTCGCCATCCTTGGCAAGGTACGCGCCCTGGGTGGTGACATATAGAAGGTTGAGGAGCTTCCTCATTACGGAGCCTCGGATTTGCTCAGGTGCAGTGCAACGGAGCGGCGCAGGTACTCTTCCGCGTGAGGGCTCTCGATCGATTGCGGAGCACAAATATTCATCATGGAGCAGCCTTCGCACTTTTTCGCGTAGCAAGGCGGCGGGGTGTGACCTGCGTCGAAGAGTTGATGCATTCGCGCTGCCAGCGTTTCCACTCGACGACGCAGTTCGTCATCAAATATCACCTCTTCACGGCGCTTCCTTTTGCCATCGAAAACGGCTCCCCCGGCGATGGGTACGCCTAGCATCTCTTCCAGGCAGATGGCCTGCGCACAGAGCTGAATGCGATAGGCCCATTCGCCGTGACGATCTCGGGACCGCTTGTACTCGATGGGACAGGGACGCCAAAGGCCTTTGCGGCGCGGCATGGCAACGCCTGGCTCGCCTGGCCCGCAAGGGATAAATTCGACCACATCCGCCTGCCCGCTCACGCCGAGCCGCAGCGAGCGCAACGGCAGCGTGCGCCGAATCAGCGCGCCGGGCCGGGATTCGATCTTGGCCGAGTGGGCGCGCTCGTGCAATAGCTCGCCCTCGGCAGTGTTGAGGTTATCTTCCCACTGGCGCTCCAGGTGCACGAGAGCCCAGCGGCGCTCGCAGAATGCGAGATGCTGCAGGCCCGAGAGCGGCAGGAGGTCATCTTCCGTGTACATGGCGGACTCCGGTTACAGCAGCGGTCCTCGAAGTCCGTCGATAAACGTAATGCCTGCGGGTAGTTGTGAAGTTTCAGGCAGCGTGACCGTGTAATCGGCAAAGGAACGAGGGCTCTCTACGCCATCTTTCTTGGAGATGAGCACCAAATCGAAGAGCGTTTGCGCCTGCGCGTTGCCCAGTTTGCAATCGTGGCGGAAGATGGCCAGGGCACGCACCGCCATGTGGCCGCGCGCCGCGGAGCGGTCGAGTTCGAAGAGATTCACCAGCGCCTTGCGGACCAGTTCCAGGTCGTCCAGCGTGAAGCCGGTCTTGGCAGCAAAAAACGGGTTCACGTAGCCATGCGCCACATAGAGACCGTAGGGAATAGTATGCTTCCGGCCGATTTCGGAATTACCTTTCGAGTCCCTCGTCTTTTCTTCTTTGGTGTACGCGACACGCTGGATGCGATGTTCGATATCGAGAATTGGATTGAGAGAGCGTGCGAAGGTAATTTGCAGTGGGCCACGCACTTGCCCGCAATTGAACTTGTCGGTGCTCATTACGGCGCCGAAAGTACGCACATCGAAAAAATTGGTGCACATCCAGTCTGCTGCAGCCGAGATGTCTTCCTTGTTCGATTTGGTATCCTTCCATTCTTTGCCAAGCGCCTTGTAAGCTTCACCCTGCTGCAATTCAAGCGTGGCTCCGCTCTCGACGTAGAGACGGCTACCTGGTGCCGGCACGGAATTGCAGGCGACGGCCTGCGCTACATAGTCGCGAATTTTACGCTTCAGGCAGACATCGGAGACAAGGCCACACTGGTTTTCAGGATCGATACGCGGACTGTTGTCGCTGTCGGGATCACCGTTAGGGTTGCCGTCCTGGCAGTCGAAGGCAAAAAGAAAATCAAAGCGATTTTCGATGGCGGTCATGGAATCACTCTCCTTGGTGTTTCGGACGATTCGCTAGGGTTCTGGGTCGATGCTGCCAGTTTCTTGGCTTCGCCGCGCTCGATTGCTTCACGAATCGACGCGGATTTCTGGTGGTAGTAGCCGAGGATGAACAATCCTTGCCCTTCAAGTGAGAGCTGTTTCGGATAGGCCATTCCGTCGTCGGGCTGTAGCTGGAAATGAATCTCGCCGAGCAATTTGTCGAGGTTGGTGGCGGCCCCACCGTTGTCGCGGCGCAGTTTACGCAAGTACGCGTTGCCCAGTTTCTTAAGGGCCGGGAACGCTCGCGAGGGATTGGTGGAGGCCAGCGTGAAATATCGATCGATAACCGAACTGTTCACCGCCCCGTTGGCCTCACGCTGGAGATTTTCGTAGACATACATCAGCCGTCCGCAGAGATACGCCGGAAGCGCGCAGCTTTCATCCAACCCTTCGCTCATCTCTTTTGCTCCTTTTCTGTGGAGAATGTCATTCACGCAAATCCGCACAAGGCCGACGGAGATCCGCAGGCTTGTCAACGGACGTGCGTCGCTGCTGCGCCTTTCGCCTTTACTGGCAGACTCAGGATGGCGCAGTCGGTTTAGCGCCGCAGCCAGCATCGGATACCCGAGCGGCTGCGCGCGGCCTTCGATGGCCCGGCCTACCAGCGCCAGGGTATGATGTGCCGGCGGCTCGCCATCGCGGTCAAGCACGTTTTCTAGCTGCCAAATGCGCACGGGCGCACGATCTTCCCATGGCCACTCCACACGCAGCTGCCGGTGCCACTCTGCCAGGTTGCGCTGGATCTTGCCGAGGGAATCGGCGACCCAGCACCGCACGCGCAAGCGCCCGCCGTTGCCAGAGAGGGCGGTCAGATAAAACCGGTTCGTATCGAGATGTACCTCATCGAGGCTGAGCAATGCCTTGACAACCGACTCATCCGGGTCGAAGAGGGAGCTTTGCAGGTCGAAGTCTGAAGACTCGCGCGTCCAGAAGATGAAACCGACGCCGGCCACGTCGCGGCGCCGCACTTTGCCGCGTTCTCCCGGCAGTGTGCTAGCGCTGCCGCCGGGCCGCAGCAGATCATTCAACGCCAGCACGTAGGCGAGCGCACGATCGGGAGACACGGGGCTGTTCGCGTTGCGCTCCCATCCGTAGGAGCGGAATGCCTCCTTATCGAAGGACATCAGCGAGACGCCCGCGGCCTGCCCGCCCAGGCTTGCCAAGCCCTTGATCTTTTCGTGTGTGGGCGCGACCGGTCCCGTCCGGCCGCTGACGAGGCATTCGCCAATCTCGCCCTCCATGCGGGCCTCGAACTCAGCCTGATAGTGTCTTCGCCACCAGTCGCGCGCGGGCTCGAGATTGACCAGTGGCTGGCCCGCGGACAGCGCCACGATCGCTCCGGTTTTGGCCGCCTTCAGCGCGTCGCGCGCTTTGTCCACCTCGGTAGCATTTGCGTAGAAGCGCGCGCAGGCTTCGAGTTCCGGCAATTGCGTTTCTTCGGCGGCCTTGCGGATCAACGCAACGAATGCTTCATGATGCGCTTGTGCCTTGGCGAGGTCACTCACCTTCGCGCCGGACCACGCGCCAGCGCCGAGCACATAGGCAATATCGTCTGCAGCCAAAAGCGGATGTTCACCGCTGTTGCGATTCACAGGCGAGCGGGGAATGGTGAGCGGCCGGTCGATCGTCCTCGGCTTCTTCCCCGATGTGTCGACGGTCTTCCGCTCGGTCACGTTGAGAAAGTTTCCCTGCCGCGAGATGTTAAGTTCCCACGGAACAGGCTTAGATTCCCAAGCCGCATCCTCCAACTGATCGGCCAAATAGCGATCGGCATACTCGGCTAACACTTGGACGAGCATGGCTCCGCCTCCTCTCGGCATGCTTCGCCGTTTTGCCGTGGATCGGGAATATGAGTGCGCCGAAGCAGTCCGCCGCGGCGCTCCTCATCGGGCACCACGCATGCGGGATCGGTGACCATGACGCCATCGACCAGCCGGGCATCGAAAAAGACCGCGCGGTTGCCTTCGGACGAGAAGCTGATGTCGTAGAGCATGCGGCCAATTTCGAGCGACTTTGCTATGGGCCCGTCATCGGGAAGCGGATGCGAGAACTCCGCGGCGAACTCGCGGCAGCCAAGGTACGGTCGCTGGAAACACTGCCCCTTGGCAACCCGGCGGCTCAGCATCGCCACATATTTTTCCGGCGTATTGTCGCCCGAGGCGTCGAAGACGAGCGGATAAGCGTCGATCCAATAGGCTACATCGCGCAGCAGGGTTGTGTTGCGCGGTGTGGCATCGGTGCCCTGGCCGGCACCGGCCAACTGCGGCTCAAACGTGGCAGGATCGCGCATCCACTTCCTCACGGAGCCTGGCGCCAGCTTGCTCTGCACTTCGTTGCGCAGCACGCTCATGGTTCGGATAGACTTCAGCACGGCAATGGAAGTGACGATCCAGCGCATCTGCGGACGCCAGCAGATGGCGTCCAGTACATTGCGCGCCGCAGAAGGTGTCATTACAGGATAGGTGAATCGTTCGACTTTGGTCTCAGGACGTGTGAAGCAGGCATACTCGCCTGCTACTCGGACCCGAACTGTGGGCGTGGACATGACCTACACCTCGGAATACTTTGAAGTGCCTGAATGTGCGGTAAGGGGCTGCGGGGTAAGTCTAGCGCGGAATAGTCCGGCTGCGTACCGCCGGGCGCGCGGCGGTGTTATCGACTTGGATTCCGAGTTTGGCTTCGGTCCGGGAATGCTCATACCGTATTTGCAGGGGATTGGGCTCTTTCATGTACATCGAGAAGAGCGTACTCTACTGGTGGACAAAACGAAGGAGCGAACAATGCGTTTTCCGAGGACGATGTGTCCGCTCCCCCCGCAGCCCTGACTGGTGGCGAGCCTTCGAGTTCGCTTTGCCGGTTCTGGCCGTCTGGTGCGCCAGGGGATCAGACGGCTAGAACTGGTATTTTCATTGAATACAGACTGGACCTAGATGCTTTTGAATTCACCGATGCAGAATACATCTGCTCCCGGCGTTATGCAAGACTAATGTGCAGGTGTCGTTCTATTTTTCAAGGTATTGGTACGCCTTGTGGATTGAAACCAGTCTGTATTCAATGATTTAGCTATTATCGGCCAACCTCGCAAGAGTTGGCCGATAGCTTTCATTGCAGAAATGCACTCGCCGGAATCTCCAGCAACAATCCCAACTCCGCAGAGTATGCAGGCTGGGCCGCGATCCACAACTCGCTTCCGGCACGTACGGCGCGGATGGCTCCAAAACGGCTCGCGCGTTCGAACTCTGTAGGGTTGAGTCCAACGATGTGCCGTTGCAACCGATGGCGCAATTCGGGCGTTAATTGGCCGATGCGTTCAAACTCGGCGATGGCCGCCCATGCTTCGCTGTCGTCGGGCACGAAGACATCCCGGGTGCGGCTGTTGATGTACTCGAAGCGTTCCGCCAAAGAAGCAAACTCCAGGCGTATACGCATCGCATTCAGATCGCTGCCCAAGGCGACAGCGTCGCCGGTGTCGTAGTAGCGCTCGTAATACTCGCGCACGGCCGCTGCATCGTCCACCTGCACGGAAGCGCCATCCTCAATGGCCTGCTTCGCAATCTGTTCGGCGATGCCTGCCGCTTCCTTGTATTCATGCGGCGGCATGCGGTTTTCTTCGGGCAGGAAGACGACCACTTCGCCGCCGGGCCGGCCGAACTGTGCTGTCAGTTTGCCCTCGCGATCAGCGCGTCCCGCGGCCTGGACAATAGAATCGAGCGGGCCGATCGCTCGCATGACAAAGGGGAAATCCACGTCCACGCCAGCCTCGATCAACTGCGTGGAGACAACGCGGCAGACCTTACCCTCAATGAGGCGCATGCGGATGCGATCTATGGTGCGCAGCCGGTGTGCTGCGCACATCCGTGTGGAGAGATGAAAGGCATCCTCCGCCGGTTTGTCACGTTCTTCAGTTTGTTCCAGAAGACGCCTATAAAGTTCGCCCGCATGTTCGCGTAAATTGACAATAGCCAGGCACTGCTGCCGGTCGAGCATGCGTCGCGCAACCTGATCCCAACTCACCGGCCTGTCGATTTCCCACGTGATTCGTGCGCGCACCAACGCCTTGCGCAGCGGTTCAGGATCGCGCACGATCTCGCGGATCGTGCCGGCGGGCCAAAGAACTTTACTCTGGCACTCTTTGTGTTGTTCGAATGCCGGCTGCGTAGCCGTGGAAAACACAAAGTTCACGCTCCATTGCTCAGCAAGCTCCTTCTGTATCCCGAGTAATGGCGACAACAGCCGGCGCGGCAGGGTCTGCACTTCGTCGAGAATCACGATCGAACCCGCGAGATTATGCACTCGCCGCAGATCTTTCGGTCGGTTGGAAAAGAGACTCTCAAAGAGACGCGCAGAGGTGGTGACAATCAGTGGAGCGTCCCAGTTCTCCGTTTCGGTGCGCTGCTCGCAGGTCTGAACTTCTTCGTCGTCTTTATCGTCGGCAGGCACGAATTGCGGTTCGGTACTTTTGCTATCGGATGCATTTCCCCGATGATCTCGCAGCGGCATGACGCTTCCCGAATGATGCTCCAGTACAGCGTCTATACCGAATAGCTCGGTGTAGACGCGCGCATTCTGTTCAATGATCGAAAGATAGGGGATCACCACCAGAATGCGCCGGAAGCGTTCTGGCGATAGCGCCGCGCGCTGCAGAGCAAAAGCCATCGCCGCAAGTGTCTTGCCGCCGCCAGTGGGAACCGAGAGGGAGAAAAGAGCGCCTTCCGCGCCTGCAGCATCCAAGCAGTCCTGCAGCACGCGGGTGCGCATCTCCTTTACAACACCATCGGGACATGCATCGCTCAGCCGGCGCAGATGTGCAAGCAATGCCGCCAATCTCAAATCGGCGTCCAGCGGTGCCTGGACAGGCGAGCGGCCGGCGGAATCTAGCCGATCCGCATCCACGATGCAACTGAAGAGCATGCGTGTATAGAGGTCCATCTGCTCTCTTGGCATCGGTTTCCGGTCGGGGAGGACTGAGGTGCCATCGAACAGCCCGCGCAGATCTTTGGAATCACCAGCCGCGAGTCTGACCAGAACTTCAGTCTCATGTCTAAACTGCGCTTGCTGAAGCTTTTGCTGTAGCGATGCAGTGCCTCCCTTGAGGTCCGGAATTCCCGCGTGATGCCCTGCGATTCCTAGCGCCACAAGCGGCGACAAGGGACGATTCAGTTCTCCAGCCGCGAAAATCGCACCGTGAATCGCATGTTGGCAGTGTCCTTTTCCGGTCGTCAGCATTCGTTGGAAGGCGTCGGAATACTTCCCTAGGTCGTGGAGCAGCCCCGTACGCCGCGCATCTTCGGCAAAATGCGCGTCCTTCGGTCGGGCCAGCTGGGCAAGTGTAGAGCTCAGCTTTGCCACTGACTCAAGGTGAACCGCCAAGGGTTGCCAAGTATCGTCGGGAATCCGGCTCTCACCCGAGTGCGCCCAGTACGAGTCTTTTGTCATGAATCAGCATCTCCGTTTCGCGCTGAATAGCAAGTGAAACACCTTGGCAGATACTACTGAACCTTCGTTCATCGTCTTTCCGATCTTCGGCCCACAGCCTGCCACGTAGGAAACGCGATCGGCAATCTGACTGCCTTCAATTTCGCTATTGCGCGAGCAGTTTTGTGGGCATCCATTCTCGAAAGGAGTGCACTTCTACGGTTCGAGTGTCTGTCTTTCTGCAGGGAGGGCGAGCCATCGAGTCTTGCTCTGCCATTTTGCTCTGAGCCTCTGGCCAAAGTTTCCCAGTTGGCCCTCCCAACTCTCGCGTACCTGTCTCGTTTCGAAATCAAAGCCTACGGGGCAAATTTCCAAGAGTGGCGTAATTCTAGCCAAAGATATTTGAAATTTTCCGGTCATCCGGCTTGAGCGATCTTTTTTGTGGGATAGCCGAGGATGGTGGTGACGCGGCGAGTTTCGCGATCGGAGTAGACGAAGGCGTGGCCTTCAATACGATACTGGCCCTTCCATCCGATGGCGAAACTGGTATCAGTCTCCTCCAGATGAATCGGCTCCGGGTCACCATCTCTGGCCAGGCGGGCGGCAAGATGATCGGTGACGTCGAGCAGCCATGCGTCTCCGGTCTCGGTGGAGAACAGGATCAGTTGGCCGATGGTGACCATGCGCGGGATGTGATCGGCAGCTTTGTCTTGGATGTAGCGAATCTCGTCGGCGAGGCGGAAGTCCTTGCCATCCACGACCTGGGATGCTTTTCCGCGCTGGATGGCTCTGGCGCCCACAGTCTTGTTCTCCCCCATCGAGTATAGTGCGTGGCATGGAACTGTTTCTTCAGTTGTCCGGCGATCTGCTGGATTTCGTCTGTCACTGCTTCGACCGCATCGTCATCAACGGCTATCTCAGCGGCCTGTCCCGGC